>CAZEEJ010000029.1:10904-40434 GCA_964511155.1 uncultured Planctomycetales bacterium
TCGACACCCCGGAGGCCGAGGCCGCCCGCAAGGACTTCATGGCCCTGACCAAGGGCAAGCCGAACAACATCTCGATGGCCTACCACTGGGCGCGGATGATCGAGCTGCTGCATTCGATCGAAAAGATCCGGGACCTGCTGCACGACAAGGACCTGCAGGGCACGGACCTGGTGGTCAAGGGCGAACGGCGTGAGGAGGGCGTGGGGCTGATCGAGGCCCCGCGGGGCACGCTGTTCCATCATTACAAGATCAACAAGGACGATCAGATCGTCATGGCCAACCTGATCGTGTCCACCACGAGCAACAACGAGTCGATGAACCGTGCGGTGGCCAAGGTGGCCCGCGATCACCTCAGCGGCGTCGAGATCACCGAGGGGTTACTCAACCACGTGGAAGTGGTGATCCGGGCGTATGACCCGTGTCTGTCGTGCGCGACGCATGCCCTGGGACAGATGCCGCTGACCGTCGAGGTGGTGGATCACGAGGGCAAGCTGGTGTCGACGCGGAGCAAGAGTCCCAACGCCGCCTGACGCAACGCAAAGGGAGCCCCAGCGGGCAAAGGTGAAGAGCAGGAAGCCAGTGTTTCGGAAGGGTGGCATGGGTCGGTACTCCGACCCGTGGTGGGGTCGGGATGGGCCACGGGCCTGAGTACAGGCCCATGCCACCCGACTGCGACACCGGGGTGCCCCAGCGGGCAAGGTGAAGAGCAGGAAGTGAGCGGTGCGGTGCGACCGGGTGGTGTGTTATTGATCGGGTACGGCAACCCCGGCCGTCAGGACGACGGACTGGGGCCGGCGCTGGCGGCGGCGGTGGAGAGGCTGGGATTGCCGGGCGTGACCGTCGACGCCAACTATCAGTTGACCGTGGAGGACGCGGCGGCGGTGGCCCGGCACGAGGTGGCGATCTTCGCCGACGCGGACACCGCCGGGCCGGGCCCGTTCCGCTTCCGGACCCTCGAGCCGGAGGCGACGCTGAGCTTCAGCACGCACAGTGTCAGCCCAGGGGCGGTGCTGGCCCTGGCCGGGGAACTGTTCGGTGCCCGCACACGGGGCTTTGTGCTGGGCATCCGCGGGTACGTGTTCAACGAGTACGAGGAGGCCCTGTCGGACGAGGCCCGGGGCAACCTGGCGGCCGCCGTCCGGTTCATCGAGCGCGTGCTGCGGACCGGAGCATTCGAGGAAACGACTGACGGCACGGAGACCCTTTCGGTTGCGGTTGCCGCACCTGTGAGCGAGGACTGAACATGAAAGACGGAAAGCATGTGATTCTCTACATCGACGATGACCAGGACTTCCTTGATGCCGTCCGGACGATTCTCGAGTCCAACGGGTACACGATGGCCGAGGCCTCCAGTGCCGAGGAAGGCCTCAAGGTCTACAAGGAGACCGCACCCGACTTCATCATCGTGGACCTGATGATGGAGGAAGTGGACGCGGGGACGAGCTTTGTGAAGGAGCTTCGGGCATTGGGCAACAAGGCGCCCATTTACATGCTCAGCTCGGTGGGCGACAACCTGAGCATCAGCACGGACTACTCGGCCCTGGGGCTCAACGGCGTATTCCAGAAACCGATCGAGCCGGCCACGCTCCTCGGCGTGCTGAAGGCGAAGCTCAAGTAGTCGTCTCCGTAGGCCCGGTGTGCCTTGACCGGGAGGCCGGGGCGCGAAACGGACACTTCGAGCCGGCGCGTCCCCCCCGGGCGGTGTCATGCCAGCGTCAGACCCCAGTGTGCTGCGGTTCATCGGACCGGCAGAGGCCGCCCGGTGCGTTCATGTCCTGTCCGCACCCGAACGCGAAATCCTCGACGAAGTCAATCGCAAAGTCGCCGCCGCCCAATCGCTCGCGGAAATCCTCGAGTTCGTTTCCCGGGCCGTTGCCAAGGTCAGCCTCTGTGACCGACTCAGCCTGGCGTTTGTGGAGGAGGAGGGCCGCCGGGTCGTTTCGCACATCACCCATGCCGCCTATGAACCCGTTCTGCTGAAGACCGGGTACGCCGAGGATCTGCAAGGCAGTTCGCTCGAAACCATTCTGCGCGACGGCGCGACGCGGATCATCACCGATCTGCAACGCTACCTGACGCTGCGGCCCGCCAGTCAATCGACGAAGATCCTGCTCCGAGAGGGCGTGCGGTCGAGTATGACCTGCCCGTTGCGGGTCGATGATCGGATCGTGGGGCTATTCTTCCGCAGCGCCCGTCAGCCGGATGCTTACCAGCTCAACCACGCATGCTTTCATCTGGCCATGGCGGAGCGGCTCAGCCAGGCGGTCGAGAAGGCGTACCGCATCGAGCAGCTCGATGCCGCCAACCGGGCCTATTTCGAGATGCTCGGCTTCGTCACCCACGAGTTCAAGAGCCCCGTCGCCTCGATGATCATGGATGCCCAGTTGCTCAGCGAGGGTTATCTTGGCGATCTGGAGCCCAAGCAGCGCGACAAACTGCTCGGCCTCATCAAGAAGGGACATTACCTGCTCGGCCTGGTGAACGAATACCTGGACCTCGCCCGCCTGGAAACCGGCCGACTGGAGCCGCGATTCCGCGAGAACGTCGACTTGATCGGCGACGTGGTCGACCCGGCGGTGGACATCATCCGGCCGCAAATGGAAGCCCGGCAGATGACGCTGACCCGCGACTGGCAGACCCCGCCGCCCGGCATCCCCGCGGACCCGCAGTTGTTGCGCATTGTCATGGTCAACCTGCTGGGCAACGCGGTGAAGTACGGCCGCGATGACGGCGAGGTGCGACTTCACCTGGCGACTGGAGACGGCATGCTGACCGTCTCGGTATGGAACGAAGGCCCCGGCTTCCCCGCCGCTCAGCGTCACCGGCTGTTCCGCAAGTTCTCGCGGCTCGACAAGCCGGAGCTTCGCAAGGCAAAGGGGACCGGTGTGGGGCTCTACACCTGTTGGCGGATCATTCAGGCACACCGCGGCACGATCACCGCGGAATCCGACGAAGACCAGTGGGCGGAGTTCACCTTCCGCCTGCCGCTCAGGCACGAACGCGTCAGCGATCCGGAGTGAAGTCGCCGGTGCCGTCGTTGATGTAGATGCCGACGGTGCCGGAGTTCAAGTGCGAGACGGCGAGGTCGGGGATGTCGTCGCCGTTGAAATCGGCGGCGACCACGCAGGTGGGACCGTCGCCGACACCGAAGGTCTTGGCCGCCCCGAATGCGTGCACGCCGCGGTTGAAGAACAGCGACAGGTTGTCGGACCCGTTGTTGGCCACGGCCAGGTCGAGCAGGCCGTCACCGTCGAGGTCGGTGACGGCGGTCGAGGTGGGATACCGGCCGGCGGCCAGACGGATCGGCGCGAAGAAGCGGGCGTTGCCGCGGTTCCTGTAAACCAGCACCTGCCCGATATCCTCGGGATCGAACACGTCGCCGTTGTCGGCCACGATCAGGTCGGCCATGCCGTTGCCGTCGACATCGGCGATGCGCACGTCGCTGAGCAGATGGTTGTCGCCGATCTCCAGCTCTCGGCCGATGCTGAACGCACCGGTGCCGTCGTTGAGCAGGACGGTCACCTTGCCGGAGGATTGGTCAATGGCCAAGTCGGGCCAGCCGTCGCCGTTCAGATCCCCGGCGTCGATGTTGGACAGCCTCGGAGACTCGTTATCGAGGATGAGGGTCTGGGCGGTGTTGAATCGGCCCTCGCCGTCGTTGACCAGGATGGCCACGTGGTCGGCGTTGGCGAACGAAGGCGTGGCGGACGAGAAATCGAGGATGAAACCGATCCCCGGGGCCGCCAGGTCGGGCCAGCCATCGCCGTTGAAATCGGCGGAGGTCACGCCAACGGGGAACCCATTGAGGTCCGGGTTCGTAGACCGACTCACCGTCCGGCCGAAGGTGGCGTCACCGTTGTTGTACAGGATGGAGACACCCCGCCCGTCGCTGATGGCCACGTCCAGGTCGCCATCGCCGTCCCAGTCTCCGCTGACGATGGCCACGGGGCTGGAGCCCACGCGGTACTTACCGGCCGGCGCCATGGCCCCCAGTCCGTCGTTCAGGAGGACCTCGATGTTGTCGGTGCCGAAGTTGGCCGCCACCAGGTCGAGGCGGCCGTCCGCGTCACTGTCGAAATCACCGACTGTCAGAGCGAAGGGGGCCTTGCCGATGATGGCGACGCAATAGGTAGCATTCAGCCCGCAAGCCGAGGCCGCCGGCGGGTCCGGAGGTGGGGTACAGTTTTGCCCCAGACACAGGCCTGCGGAGACCGCCAGCAGTAGTTGCATCAACCGGCGCGTCGGTTTCGAGGTTGTCATCGTCCAGACCTCCCGGAGGCATTTTCCGTCATGGGTGGCCAAACGTCCGATCGCCGCGGTTAATCAGCACGGACACGGTGTCCGAGCCCTGGTTGACCGCCAGGATATCCAGCCGACCGTCGCCGTCGACGTCGGCGGTCACAACGGCGACCGGCTCCTGACCTACCCGGTAAGGCCATTGGTGCCCGAACGTGCCGTCGCCGCGATTGAACAGCACGGAGACGTCCTGGCTGCCGCTGTTGACGACCACGAGGTCAATGTGCCCATCGCCGTCGAGGTCGGCGGCGGCCACGCCCTCCGACAGCGGCCCCGTTGGGTAGCTCGTCCGCTGGCCGAAACCGCCCGCACCATCGTTGAGTAGCACGAACACGGCCTCGGCGGACCGCTCGGCGACGATCAGGTCCGGCCAATCATCGCCGTTGACGTCCGCCAGGGCCAAGTGCTTGACCAGCAGGTCGCCCGACCAGTTGACCGCCGGGGCGAACGTCGCGTCGCCTTCGTTCAGGAGTATGGTCGCGCCGCCGGGCGCCGCCCGGGTGCCGACGTTGCCGAAGACCAGATCCATGTCACCGTCGCCGTCGAGGTCGCCCGCTACGATGCTGATGGGGAACGCTCCTTCGGCCACCACCTCGTGGGGGGCGAAGGTGTCGTCGCCGAGGTTCATCAGCACCGAGACGGTATCATCGCCGGCGTTGACCACCGCCAGGTCCAGGTGCCCGTCACCATCGAGGTCCGCGGGCACGTGGGCCAGCGGCGTGGGTCCCACCTCGTAGTAGTCGGGTCCAGTGAAACCGCCCGCCCCGTTGCTGAAGAAGATGAACACGCTTTGCCAGCCGAGGTCGATGCCGTGGATGTCCGCGAAGCCGTCACCGTTCAGATCGCTGGCGAGCACGAAGTAGGCCCCGATGCCGTCAGCCTTGAGGTTCGTCGAAAACTGTCCGGTCCCGTCGTTCCACCGCAACCACAGTTCCTGGGCGACCGTGCAACCGACGACCAGGTCGGGGAATCCGTCACCGCTGAAGTCCGCAGCGGCCACCGTAGTCGGTCGGTCGCCGAACTCGACCTCCAGGTCGGCAACGGTTGGTGCGAACCCGACGGTCTCCGCCAGGAGCAGCGGTACGTTCTGTCCCAGAGCTATGTCCATCGCCGGGAAGAGCCGGAGCGTCAGCAGCGAGTTTCGGAAGAACTGGTCGGTAAACAGATAGTCCGGGGCGGTGTAGGCGTTCATCAGATCCACCGCGGTGAACACGTGGCTGAGGCCCAGGAGATGACCGACCTCGTGGGTGGCGACGTTCCCGATGGCCGTGCCGAGTTCCTCGGCACTGGGGCGGTTAGTGAACAGGTCGTCAGTAAACCGTTCGGTGAAGACAATGGCGTCATCGGCCGGGTCCGCGTTGTAGAAATCGGTTTCCTTCAGGGCCGTACCCAGACTCCAGGGATCGTATCCCCCGAAGTAGACCGTGGAGAAGGGCCCGTCGGCCGGCGGCGGGCCGTCGTCACTGCTGAGCACGGTGACGTTATAGCGGGCGAAGTTCTGGCGTGTGGTCCACAGAGCCTGCTGACGGACGACGGCTGTCTGCCCGGCGTAGACCGGGTCGATATCGGCGGGGTCGAACGGGTCGAGCGCCAGCAGCCCGATCTCGGGCACCTCCACCTCGCCGCCCTCGAAGTTCAGGTACACGGTCTGCGGGCTGGGTTCGGGCCGAGGTCCGCCGCGCTCGACCGTGACCAGGGCTTCGTATCGGGCACCCGGCAGCGCGGGGGCGGTCGTGAGAGTCGCGATCAGGTAGTAATGGTCCGAGTCGTGACGGATGACCTCTTCGAAGAGCGGATCCAGAACCGCGGCATCGGTGACGGTCGAGGTCGCCAACCGGAACAGGTTACCCTCGGTGTCAAACACGCCGATCACCATTTGCCGCTCGGACCCGGGCGTGGTGATCTGGACGGTCAGGCGATCGCCGGCGGCCATCGGGCCAAGGTCGAAGTAATCCCTGTCCGCGAAGAGGTGGAGGTTCACCAGCTCCCCCTGAATGCGTGCCCGGCCGGTGTCGTCGAAGGTAATGGCATTCGCGGCGACGAGGCTGTCGTTGGGCTCGGTTTCCGGAGTGGGGGTAACGTCGAGTCCCGGGATCTCCTCGTCGTCCGGCGGGTCCGGATCGGGCGGACAGCAACCGGCCAGTACCAGACCGAGTCCCAGACCGACGACCGTCAAAATGTTTCGCCAGCCGTGCATGGTCGCCTCCCACCGAAGGGGCCGCGTCAGCCAAGTCGTCTTCGGCCCCGCCGCGCCGTTGCCAGGGCCAAGGCAACTTGTTGCCGTTCGTCGCCTACTCCTGGGTACGCCCATCAACAAGTTGACTCGGTCCTCAGCGAATCGGCACCCCGCCGATTCTGTCACGGACCCGATGGCCGTCGCGCCACCTGCCGGGCTGGCAGGCACTACCCCTTTGGGTATGATATCGTCAAGCATGTGTTGTGCCAAACGTCGGCCGTTGGACTGGGCGAGCTTGGGGGTGCATGACCGTTTGGGTGGCCTGCTGGACTCGACTGGCCAGCAAGATTCCGTACCGCGACCGCAAGGGAACGGATCTCGTGGGGCTGGGCCACCCGCGCAAGCTGGCACGCCCCCGCGTTCGCCCCGGCGTGTTGAACAAGGGGTATGCATGTACCGGCCGTTCGACTCGCGTTGGTGTCGCGCCACTGCCGGATGGCGGTTCGTGGCGATTGCGGCGGTAACGGTTTGCGCCATCGCACAGCCGGGCAGCGCCGACGAGTCCGGGGAGCCTAGATCCTTCCCCGGGTGGCCCAAGTCCTTCCCTGGGTGGCCCAGGTCCTTAGGACCTGGGGGCGCGATTGCGGCTGCCGATCCGTTCACTCAGCTCGCGAGCGACTCCCCCGCGCCATCCGAATCGCGACCCCAGGTTCAGAGAACCTGGGCCACCCCGACAGCGGAGAGCGCGGACGAATCGAGCACGGTGGTCGCCGATCTGGAGGCAGCCGCAACGTGGATCCAGGCCGGCCAACCACGCGCGGCCCTGGAAGCCCTCGAGGCCGTCGACCAAACCGAACCGCACAACCCGTGGCTGTGGTTCTACCGCGGGCTGGCTCATCTGCGCCTGGGCAACGCCTACTTGGCCATGGAGAGCTTCGACGCGACCCTCGATCGGCTTGCGGAACTGGGCAACCCCGACCCGCAACTGGCCGAGGCCGCCAAGCGCTACCGCAGCCAGGCACGCCGCCAGGCGTTTGCCCTCACCTGGCAGATGGGCCTGGCGTACGACACCAACGTGACCTACCTGGGCAACGTAGCTGCCGGGCCGGGCCTCGTCAGCGGACGCAAGGACGCCAAGCTCGCCTCCGGGTTCCAACTCCACTACGCGCCCATCGCCGAGGAGGACCAGGCACTCGTCCTCAACGTGCGCCTCGACCACATCTGGCACTTCAAAACCTCCGAGTTCAACTTCCAGGACTACGGCGCCTCGATCCGCTATGCCCGCAAGCTCGATCGCCACTGGGAGGCAAGTCTCCAGTACGATTATGATTTCACGCTGCTGGGCAACCAGTCGTTCCTCTCCAGCCATGCTCTGACGCCCGGCGTACGCTATCACTGGGACGTGCCGGAGGGCATGTTCCGCCCCGGCGCGACCTCCTTCTACTACCAGTTCGTCAGCCAGGACTTCCGCTTCCCCACCACGCGGGCCTTCGACCGCGACGGGTTCATTCACGCGCTCGGCGTCGAGCAGAGCTTCCTGTTCCAGCTCCTGCCGGGCTCGTCGCGCAGCGGCGAACTCACCCTGGGCTACCGGGCGGAGGCCATACCCACCCATGGCCACGAGTTTGACCGCAACCAGCACAACTTCCTCATTGGCGTCGGGCTGCCGCTGCTCAACCCGCGCAACCCGCAGCAATTCCTCATCCTGCCGGACAAGGAGCTGCTCTTCCGGTTCAACGTGCACTGGCAGACGGCCGATTACGACAACCCCAGCCTGTTGGACCGCTACAAGCGCGGGCGGTCCGACTTCATCGAGTCCTACACCTGGTCGCTCTCGCAGAAACTCGTGGAGCACCCGGATTACGGCGAGTTGACCCTGCACGGCATCATCAACTGGTTGGACGCCCGCTCGCATCTGCGGACCGAGGGCGGTCGACGGCCGTTCACCTACGACAAGGTGGTCTACGGCATCCAGCTCGAATGGACGTGGTAACCGCCAAGTGGGTACTTCTCCACCGCACATCCCCCACCTCGTGGGCGACATTACCCACCGGGCGTGCGGGAGTGGGGTCATCGACCCACGGTTTACGTCCGCGAACCGGCGTGAGGTGACACTACCCACCGGACATCCCGGCGGGAAGTGAAACAACCACTCAGCACCCCGGCGGGAGGTGACGTAACCCCCTGGGCGTGCAGCGAAAACGGCCTCGACTCGCGGTTTACGTCCGCGAAGGGCTTGCCTCTTCGCGACGAACAGGTGCACACGGGCCCGTGGCACCAACCCTTGACCGCAAACCAGGGAACCCCCCAGTCCCGGCACACCGCTTGCCTGTATAGTTTCAGGCGTCACTCCGGGCGGGGCTCTCGGCCTGCCGCCCGGTGCCCGATATAATGTCGGTGTGGCACCGGCGGTGTGGCACCGGCGTCTCGCCGGTGCCCGATGAGTGTGGCGCCGGCGGCTCGCCGGTGCACTCGGTGACCGCCCAGCGAAGGAGGCGTGCAGATGACTGGCCGACTCTCGCAATGGATCGTGACAGCGGGCGTACTGGCCCTGGCGGTCAGCGGATGCCAATCCTCCGCCCGGATTTTTTACCAGGCAGGCGACCCGGTGGGCGGCGTGGTTGAACAGCCGACCGTGACGCTGGCGGCTGCGCAGGACGAGCCGGCCCAGGACAGCGAGACGCCGCCGCCGCCGTCTCCGCCGACGGTCGAATCCCCGTCTCCAGCGACGGTCGAATCCGAGGATTCCGCCGCGGCATCCGACATCCCCGCGACGACCCGGCCGGCCGGTGAAGCCGACCGCCCCGCGGCCACGCAGCCGGCGACCGCCGCGCTACCTTACAGTGCGCCGGGCAGCCGCATCCAGCAGCTCAGCTTCATGGCCGTCCTGGCCTCGACGCCCGCGTCGTCGGGGGTTCGCGGAGCGGGTCGCGAGGCGTCGGAAGCCGGGGTGTCTTCACTCGCGGTGAGTTCGCTGGGCGGGGGTGCCGCCGGACTGAGCGCTCCGCAGGCCCGCACCCTCACCGCCGTCGTGGGGCAGCCGGGAATCCAGCGCGGTCTGGCGGCCGGTTTGGGCTTCGCCCGGCCCAACAATCTGCTGACCCCCCGGGCCAATCCGCTGACCGGCCCGACCGGCCGGTGCCAGGACCTGGTCCGTTCCGGCCTGTTCTCCAACGCTGCCGCGTGCCAACGCTTCTTCGGCCACGCCAACTGACCGCCCTCCCCGGCGGCCCCCTTCTTCGTACGTTGGGGTCCGTGCAGAATCGGCGCGGCTTCTTGCCAGGACCAAGGCAACTTGTTGCTGTTCGTTACCTACGTCTGGGCACATCCATCAACGAGTTGACTCGGTTCTCCAACCCGTTGACGCAGTCCTCAGCGAACCGGTTGCCAGCGATTCGGTCATGCCTTCGCCTGCCGGACATCCTTCCACCCGACTTGGATCGCGGCCCGGCAGCCGGGTATAATGGGCAGTGCGAGAAGGAGCAGGCCATGGTTGCAGCAATCCGGCAGACGGTGACGATTGAATCCGCGGGCAGGGTTGAGGTGCGCTCGCCGGCGCTGCGGGTCGGCGCTCGCGCCGAGGTCATCGTGCTCATCGAAGGGGACGAGTCTCCGCCTGCCCGCTCAGCGTTGGAGGCCCTGGACGCGCTCCAGGCGAGTTTCCAGCTCACCGAGCCGGCCGCCGTCGATTGGATGCAACGGGCGAGCGCGGAGCGGCAGGCGTTCGGGCAACGCTAATGATCCTCCTCGACACCAACTTCCTGGTTACCGGACTGATACCCGGCAGCGTTCAGGACCGCCAACTGAGGGAATGGCTGCAAGCCGGCCAGACGTTGGCGGTGAACGTCATCGTGTGGGCCGAGTTCCTGTGCGGGCCCGTGACCGGGGACCAGATTCGTCTGGCCTCACGTTTGCTGCCGCAGCCCGAAATCCTGTTGCCGGAGGACGCTGTTCGCGGTGCAGAGCTGTACAACGCGACGGGACGCCGGCGCGGAAGCTTGGCGGACTGCCTGATCGCGGCCACCTGCTTACGTTTGGACGCGGCCATCGCCACGGACAACGTCGCGGACTTCCGCCCCTTTGAGTCGTTGGGTCTGCGGGTGATGCCTTCCATGTAAGAGACTACAAGAAGAGAGAGAGCAGAGTTGCCCTGGGGGGCCATGAATGGGGCATCGGGTGCTTTTCTCCGCTCACCCCCAACTGCACATGGACATCGTCAGCCGCCCGTAGGAGCGCGCCGGAGCCCGGACACGTCGCCAGCGAGCCCGAACCACCGGCGACGGTCGAATCCGAGGATCCCGCCGTGGCGTCCGATACTCCCGCGACGACCCGGCCGGCCGGTGAAGCCGACCGCCCCGCGGCCACGCAGCCGGCGACCGCCGCGCTACCTTACAGTGCGCCGGGCAGCCGCATCCAGCAGCTCAGCTTCATGGCCGTCCTGGCCTCGACGCCCGCGTCGTCGGGGGTTCGCGGAGCGGGTCGCGAGGCGTCGGAAGCCGGGGTGTCTTCACTCGCGGTGAGTTCGCTGGGCGGGGGTGCCGCCGGACTGAGCGCTCCGCAGGCCCGCACCCTCACCGCCGTCGTGGGGCAGCCGGGAATCCAGCGCGGTCTGGCGGCCGGTTTGGGCTTCGCCCGGCCCAACAATCTGCTGACCCCCCGGGCCAATCCGCTGACCGGCCCGACCGGCCGATGCCAGGACCTGGTCCGTTCCGGCTTGTTCTCCAACGCCGCCGCGTGCCAACGCTTCTTCGGCCACGCCAACTGAGCGATCCAGGGGTAGCCTCAGTTCGCCCTGACCTTGCCTGCCGCGAGCCGTTCCTGTTACCCTATCGCCAGTTCTGGCACGTCCCCGCCCGCCGCGCCGCGATTTTGTATGTGTTCGTTCGAGGCACCAAGCCCCGGCGAACCCGGGACCGCCAAGACCAGAGAAAAACCCAGCATGACCAGCACGTATGACCAGAGCCGGGAAGAGGTCGCGAAGTTGTGCCGCTACTTCGCCATCAACCGCCAAGCGTTCCTCGCCTCGGGGGTCAAGGAAGCCCACGTCCGCCAATCGCTCATCGATCCGCTCTTCGAGGCCCTCGGCTGGGACGTACGGAATGCCGCCCGGATTGCCCCCCAGTACCGCGAAGTCATCCCCGAGGATAGCTTGGACGTTGAGGGCGAACGCAAGGCGCCTGACTACACCTTCCGCGTCGGCACGCTGCCCAAGTTCTTCGCCGAGGCCAAAAAGTGCGGCGTCAACATCAGCGAGGACCCCGCACCGGCCTACCAACTGCGGCGCTATGGCTGGAGTGCCAAGGTCCCTCTGTCCATTCTGACCGACTTTGACGAACTCGGCGTTTATGATTGTACCATTCGGCCGCGGCCGGGCGACAAAGCCAGCCACGCCCGCATCCTGTACCTGCGCTTCGACGAGTACCCCGACCGTTGGCGGGAACTGTGGGACGTGTTCTCCCGCGAGGCCGTCTGGTCCGGGGCTTTCGACCAGTATGCCGCCTCCAAGCGCAAGCGGGGCACCTCCCAGGTGGACGTCGAGTTCCTGCGGGAACTTGAAGGCTGGCGCGACGCACTGGCCCGCAACGTCGCCCTGCGAAACGTGGATCTTTCGTCGGAGGATCTGAATGCCGCCGTGGGACGCACGATCGACCGTGTCGTGTTCCTGCGTATGGCGGAAGACCGGGGGATCGAGCCTTATGGGCAGCTTCTCAAGTTGTGCGAACGGCCGGATATCTACGCCCGCTTCATGCGCGAGTTGTGCCGTAAAGCGGACGAAAAGTACAACTCCGGCCTCTTTCACTTCCAGAAGGAGCCCGGCGTCCTCGAAGCTCCCGACCGCATTACACCCGGGTTGGCCGTCGATGACAAGGTCTTTAAGCCGATCCTGCAGAGCCTCTATTTCGCCCATGGTTCGCCGTATCACTTCGGCGTTCTCCCCGTCGAGATCCTGGGCACCGTCTACGAACGGTTTCTCGGCAAGGTGATTCGGTTGACGGCCGGCCACCAAGCCAAGGTTGAGGAAAAGCCCGAAGTCCGCAAGGCCGGGGGCGTGTATTACACGCCGGCCTACATCGTCGGTTACATCGTGAAACACACCGTCGCCCGGCTGATCGAGGGTCAGAGCCCCGACGAACTGGCTGGCACCAGGCGCAAGCCGCCGTTCCGCGTCCTGGACATGGCTTGCGGCAGCGGGTCGTTTCTGTTGGGTGCCTACCAGTATCTGCTGGAATATCACCTTCTGTGGTACGCTGACCACCAGCCCGAAACCCATGCGAACGCCGTTTACCGGGATCCCCGCACGGACCAATGGCGGCTGACCATCGGAGAGAAGAAACGGATACTAACTACGCACCTGTTCGGTGTGGACATCGACGCTCAGGCCGTCGAGGTGACCAAGCTCTCGCTGCTGCTCAAGGCACTGGAGGGCGAAGACGGCGCCTCGCTGTCCCGGCAGCTTGATCTCTTCCACGATCGGGCCCTGCCCAACCTGGCCGACAATATCAAGTGTGGCAACTCGCTCATCGGCCCGGACTACTTTGCCGGCAAGCTGATTCCGGACTCCGCGGAAATAAAGCGCGTCAACGCCTTCGATTGGAAATGCGAGTTTCCGCAGGTGTTTCCAACCCACACCCGCAAAGGGGCGACCTCCACGGTGACCGGCGGCTTCGACTGCATCATCGGCAACCCCCCGTACCTCCGCATTCAGACGATGAAAGAATGGGCACCGCTGGAAGTCGAGATCTACAAGGAGCTCTACCGTGCCGCGGGGGCGGGGAACTACGATGTTTACGTCGTCTTCATTGAGCAGGCTTTGAAGCTGCTCAATCGCCAGGGCCTGCTCGGCTTCATCTGCCCGCACAAGTTTTTCAACGCCAAGTACGGCGCTCCTGTCCGCTCTTTAGTGGCGGAGGGTCGGCACCTGACCCATGTCGTCCACTTCGGCGACCAGCAGGTCTTCGACGGCCCGACCACGTATACGTGCCTGCTGTTCCTGGCCAGGGGAGGATCCGGGGAGTGTCGGTTCCAAAAGGTCGCCAGGTTGTCGGCATGGCGGTCCCTGTTTGCCAATGGTGAGAACGGCGGGAATGGGGGGCCCTGGGGCGAGGAGGGCATGGTGCCGGCCTCCGAGGTGACGGATGCCGAATGGAACTTCCACGTCGGCAACGGCACAAGCGTTCTGGTAAAGCTGAGGCGGATGCCCTGTAAGCTGGGTGACATTGCCGAGCGCATCGCGCAAGGCATTCGCACCAGTGCGAACGAAGTATATGTTCTGGAGGTCGTCTCGGAGAGCGCGCGGCTGATCACCGCCCGCTCGGAATACCTCGGGGCGGAGGTCAAGCTGGAGCGGGCGGCGGTCAACTCGTTTCTTCAGGGCCGTGAGATTAAGCGCTACCGTGTATTACCGTCGCGGAAGGTGGTGATCATCCCGTATCGTCGCACGCCCGACGGACACATGGCCCTCATCGCCGAGGAAGAGTTGGAGCGAACCTGCCCCAAAGCGCTTGATTACCTGCGGGGCTGCCGGCCACACCTGGAAGGACGGGAGCGGGGCCGCATGAAGGGCCACGATTGGTATGCCTTCATCTATCCCAAGAACCTCGAGGTCATGGGGGCTCCGAAGATTCTGGTTCCCGACATCGCCGACAGGCCCTCCTTCGCGTTGGATGCGGCCGGCGAATTCACTTTCACCAGCGGGTACGGAATCACGCTGAAGCCGTCGGTCGAGGAATCCCCCAAGTACATCCTTGGCCTCCTGAACAGCGTGGTCCTCGATTTTTACCTGAAGCGCATCAGCACGACCATGCGAGGGGGCTTCTTTCGGTACTTCACCCAGTTTATCGAGCAGCTCCCCATCCGTCGGATCGACTTTGCCGACCCGGCCGACAAGGCCGCTCACGACCGTATCGTGAAGCTGGTCGATTCGATGTTGGCGCTGCACCAGCGTTTTGGCACTGCCAAGTCCGATGCTCAAAGGCAAGTCATCCGACGACAGACGACGGCGACGGATAGGGAGATTGACCGGCAGGTGTATGACTTGTACGGTTTGACCGATGAGGAAATCGCGGTCGTTGCGGAGGCTCGCCAATAGACAGCAGAATATCGCTTGCTCATTCACCTACGGTTGGGGTCGAGATGAGACCACTGTCGCGGGCTCAGCGGCGGGTGGCCGCCGGGCGAGGTAGACGGCGGCGCAGAGGAGGATGAACGCCAGGTCGAGCCCGCCGGTGAGGAAGAGGTAGCGGACCACGGCCCCGGTGCCGAAGCCGTAGCTGTGCAGCCCGATGCCCAGGACGAAGTTCACGCCGACGTAGGTCATGATGATCAGCCAGAAAGCGAGGATGCTCTTGAGGGCGGTGGCAAAGGGCCCGCGACCGAAAAGGAAGAGGATGCCCACCCCCACGGCGCCGGCCAAGGCGAGCAGGGTCAACACCGTCAGCGGGGCCAGCCGGGGGACGACGATCACCAGCACCGCCGCGGCCAAGCCCGCTCCGAACGCATAGATCCAGCCCGGCAACCGCTCGCGCGGCCCACGCAGGTGCAGGATCGCCAGGTACGCCAGGAAGGCGACGAGTGACCACACTTCCTTAGGGTCCCAGCCCCAGTACCGCCCCCAGGAGGAAGCCGCCCACATGCTCCCGGTGATGATCCCCGCTCCCAGCAGGATGCAGCCCACGTGCACGTACCAGTAGTGCAGGCCGTCCACCGTCTCGACGAACCGACGGCGACCGGGCATCACGGCCATCACGACCAACTGCGCATGAGCGATCAGCATGGCCAGGGCCAGCACGGAGTAGGAGACCATGATCACCGGCACGTGGATGGACATCCACACGGTATCCAGCAGCACTGGCGCGATGGGCCGCACGTAGTGGTCCAGCGGCAGTACATCCGCCAGAAAGAGGGACAGCGCTCCCATGACCGACGCGGTGAACGGCACCATCCGGTCGCGCAGCAACAGGATGGACACGATGGCGAACGCCCCCATGCCCCAGCTCAAGAAGAGCAGCGACTCGAACATGTTGGCCGCGGGGATGCGCCCGGCAATCGTCCAGCGCAGCGACAAGCCGTAGCTCAGCAGGACGAACCCGGCCAGCATGGCGACGACGGCCACGCCATCGAGCCAGCGGCGACGGCCCAGCAGTGCGGCCAAGGCCAGTATCGCCCCCACGGCCATGACGATCCACGCGGTCTGGAACGGATGCAACCGGTTGTAGCGCAGCTCGGTAGCCAGACGCGACGCGGTGGGCCTCGCCGCGGCCGGCAACTCCGCGAGGGCGCCGGCCAGTTGCCGGGCCGCCGCGTCGAACGCTCCCGCTTCGCCGGTCGGCCACGCCTGCTTCATCGCCGACCACGCGGCCCGTGCTTCACCCGCCGGCCCGCCGGCCTGCTCGCCGATGCTGTCGATCGTCCCCCAGGCCCCCGTTCTGTCGTGCGCATCCGGCACCGGCCGGATCACCTGCCCCCGAAACACGTCGCGCAACAGTGACAGCCGATCACTGATGTCTCGCACCTTGGCCTGCAGGGGGTCGGGCTTGCCGCCCGCCGGCAATTGCGCGAGATCCTGGATCAGCGTTTGCAACCGGGCATGGCTCATCAACTCGGCATAAGCAAAGATCGTTCGGTCCGCGGGCAGTTCCAGTTCGCGCCGCAGCTCCGCGTTACGAATGGTGATCAACGGCTCGGATCGCCAGCGAGCCGGCTCGAACGTCCAGCCCAGCAGCCACCATACGGGATCGCGGCCATGGAAGAAGGAACTCCCGGTCACCTGTTCGACCACGTCGCGGGCCAGTGTGTCCAGCGGCATGGCCCGCCCGCCGTGCTGGACGGGAATCGCACGCACCGCCGCCAGGTTGAACCCCTCGGACGCCGCCGCCTGCTGACCCGCCGCAGCTTGGCAGAGCAGCAGCAGAGAACCGATGATCGCCGACCAAACAGAGCCGCGACCGTAAGGAAGCGGTACCGGGGCCGCGCATCTTTGCTTTGGCGGGGTGGCCCATCCTCGCCTTGGCGAGGGTGGGCTCGCGATGATCGAACGCGAGCCACCTGTTGCCTCGCGCCCCTGCTCGTCACTCGCCGTGTGCCACTGCTCTTTGAGCAGTGTGGATCGGCCCGTGTGCCACTGCTCTTTGAGCAGTGTGGGACGCGTGCAACGCCGCGACTCCCCGCAGCGCCGCAACTCTCCACAGAGCCGCGACCGTAAGGGAGCGGTGCGCGCAGTCTCCGCTCCCTTACGGTCGCGGCTCTGCCGAAAATCGCGGGTCTGCCAGCGATCAAGCATACTCATGCTTGCGCCCCCCGATCTGCCGCCTGGCGGGGCATGACGGCATCGGCGCCAGCACCGGCCTCCTTCGCCTGGGCCCGGGCGATGCGCCGCCGATCCGATACCCGCAGGACCAGCACCCACACCATGCCCGCCATCATGCCGATGTAACCCGCGAAGACCACCGGCTGCCCGGGGTCCCACGAGACGCTCAGGAAGGTGATCATGCCGCCGCGCGGGTCCTCGCGGTAGCTCGACTGGTAGAAGGTGTACCCGCCGTACTTGGCCGGGTGGTTCATGCTGATTGTCGGGCGGTCCTGGCTGGTGGCCGGGTCGCCGAAGATCACGCGACTCTCAAAGGACCGCGGCCGACCGGTGCCCGGGTATCGGCCGATGGTGAAATCCTCCAGGCTCACGCGGAACCCGAGGGGGAACGTCTGGTCGGTGTAGCTCAGGCGGTACGCGGCCGTCCCCGCGGAGAACCTTCGGGAGGTGTGCTTCTGCAGCCAAACCTGTTCGGGCTCGGACCTTTCCGGCGAGCGGATCGCCACCAGGATCGCCGGGTTGCGCTCCTGCCGCGGGGGATCGACGGCGACCACCTCGTCGCGGACCAGCACGCGCGGTGCAAAGCGGTGGACGGTCAGCGTGACGCCCGGCCAGGGGGTATCGGCGGGCGCGCCGATCGCGACCGGAGCCACCTGCAAGAGGCCCTCACCCGCGCTGAAGCGTGCATGGAGATCGCCCCGCGGGCCGGCCAACACCTCGATGGGGGCGCTGGGCGGCGAACTGGCGGTCGCCACGAAGGTCATCTTGAGTTGCTCATTCCCCGGCTGGCCGTGCAGACTGCCGAAATCCGGAAACCGGGCGAAGAGCACCCGCCGCTCCGGCTCCTGCCCGCCGGTGATCTCCAACTCGACCGCGGGGTTGATCGGACGATCCGACGCGTTCTCGATCTGCCGGCCCGCACCGACCATGGCGTGCGGCAGATACCGCAGCACGCGGACGCTCCGCCCCGTCTCGCCCAGCGGGACGGCGGCCTGCATGGCCTCATCCACCGCGATCTCCAACGGTCCCGTGGGAAGCTCCACCCGCAATGTCCCCGGCGAGGCCGGCTGCGTCTGCGGCGCCGTGGCCAGCAGCCGTTGAAGCTCGTCGCCGTCGTCGATGCGGCGGAAGCCTACGCTCACCGAGCCCACCGCCGCCGGCTGGTCCGCGAAGACCCAGCCGCGCGCGCTGCTTCCCGCCAGGGTGACGCTCGCCTCGATGGCCGGGCGGCCACCGTGCGCGTCCTCGACGACCTGCTCGCGCTCCTCGCTGTCCGCCACATAGCGACGGATCTCGACACTCACGTGGTCCAGGGCGAGCAGCCCGACCCGCGGCGATTCCACCGCCCGCAGCCCGCCTAGCCCGGCACCGCCCAGATCCGCGTTCCGCACGTCGCCGCCGGCCGTGTCCTCCAGGACCAGTGCGTCGCGGCTCATCCGCATGACCTCGGTGGACTCGCCGTTCTGCAGGGCGACCTGCCCCTCGATCCCCCATAGCCAGGTGACCACCGCCCCGATCAGCACCACGAGAATCGACAGGTGGGTCAGCAGGAAGCCGAATTGTCGGCGAGTGACCGGCAGTCGGGCCACGATCGCCGCCAGGCAGTTCACCGCCAGCAGTGCCTGCAGGCCCATGAACCACCACGACTTGTAGTAAACCGCCAGGGCCTGTTCGGTCCCCCGACTCGCTTCGTATACCGTGGCAGACGCCATCGCGAAGGCCAGCAGCACCAGCAGCAGCACCGCCACCCACAGCGACCCGATCGCCGCCAGCCACGAGCCGCCGGGATGCCCCACCCCGGTCGCCGCTGGCCCCCCGGTGCGTAGCAAACCCCCATGCCCCGCCGCCGCGCCGCCGGCCGGGCGCGCATCCGCCGCGGATTCCGAGTGATTCAATGCTGATGTCACGTAATCGGCCCTTGCAATCCTGCGAGTCGCCGGTCAGAGATACATTCCCCCCGCCCGCCTGTCAACGTGGGCCCACATTCCGATGCTTACCAAGGCCCCCCAGCAAGGCGGAATGTGGGAATCGTGCTAGTTTTTGTTGGCGTTGGCCGGATGTTCTGGTAGAATGACGCCAGGAAGATGTCTCATGTGCAGCCACGCTGAAATCGCAGACTGCCATGCGGCGATCCATGTTCCCGATTTGGGTCCGAACGACACTTAGCGGTAACCGGAAATGGGGAGGGGGGTTGGCGCGGAGCCGGAAACCCTGGAATCTCATCGGTGGGACTCTGTCGGCGGGTGTAGTCAGTCCGCGCCACGAGCGCGGTGCCAGGCCAGACACGCACAGGTAGACACCGGTAGCACATAACTTTGGGAACAGGTTGCAAGAACGGCATTACAGGAGAAAGGGCAATGAGGTACACACACTGGCTGCGTAACAGGCTTGGAACGGGTCGGAACGTCGGCGATCGGGCTTGCTTGGCCATCGTTATGGCCGCAGGCCTGTCATTCTTTCCACAAACCGCTCCTGCGGCAGCGGACAACGTCAGCGCCGGGCCCGCGATGGCGTCTGACCAACACCGGCTGTTCGTCCGGTCCGGGGCGGCTTCCGGGGGCGACGGGCAGAGCTGGAACGCGGCCTACCCGCACCTGCAGGATGCCTTGGACGCGGCGGAGGCATCCGGCGGGACCGTCAGCGAGATCTGGGTCGCGGCAGGCGTTTACAAGCCGGATCGCGACAACGACAACCCGCAGGGCACCGGCGACCGCGAGGCCACCTTCCAGCTCATTGACGGCGTGGCGATCTACGGCGGTTTTGCCGGCACGGAAGACCCGGCGACATTTGATTTGGCCGATCGCGACTTCATTGCCAATGAAACCATCCTCAGCGGCGATCTGCTGGGGAACGACAACGCCAATGTTCATCCCTACGAGTTTACGCGGCAGGATAACAGTTACCTTGTGGTCATCGGTGCCACGAACGCGACCCTGGACGGCTTCACGATCACCGGCGGGAACGACGACGGTGGATCCAGCGGAGCAGGCGGCGGGATGTCCAACGAGGGCAGCAGTCCGACGGTGGCGAACTGCACATTCAGCGGCAATGTGACGTTTGGCGATGGCGGCGGGATGAGCAATGGGTATAGCAATCCCACGGTGACGAACTGCACGTTCAGCGGCAATGTAACCCTTGGCGACGGCGGTGGGATGCGCAATTATTCTAGCAGCCCGACGGTGGCGAACTGCACATTTAGCGGCAATGTGGCACAGGGTTCCGGCGGCGGGATGAACAACAATGACAGCAGCCCGACGGTGACGAGCTGCACGTTCAGCGGCAACACGGCAGAGTCTCAAGGCGGCGGGATGAATAATTACTTCAGCAATCCCACGGTGATGAACTGTGCGTTCAGCAGTAACGCGGCGTCGTCAGGCGGGGGGATGAACAATTGGGACCGCAGCAGCCCGACGGTGACGAACTGCACGTTCAACAGTAATTCGGCGTACGTTGGCGGGGGGCTGTTCAACTGGGAGCGCAGCAGCCCAGTTCTGACAAACTGCGCGTTCAGCGGCAACACGGCAGAGTACGAAGGCGGCGGGATGGTCAACTATGACAGCAGCAGCCCGACGGTGACGAACTGCACGTTTAGCGGCAATACGGCGCAGGTAGGCGGCGGAATGTTCAACTACAACCGCAGCAACCTCGTGATGGCAAACTGTGCGCTCAGCGGCAACACGGCAGAGTACGAAGGCGGCGGGATGTATAATGCCGAGTATAGCCATCCCCAAGTCCGCAACAGCATTCTGTGGGGCAACCGTGCTTCCGACGGCCCCCAGGTGCGCAACACATCCGGCAGCACGCCGCCCTTTGCCTATTGTGCCATTGAGGGCTCCGGGGGCAGCGGGGCGTGGGATGGCGATCTCGGCCTCGATTATGGCAGCAACATCGATGCCGATCCGCTCTTCGTGCAGAACCCGCGCCCCGGTCCGGACGGCGAGTGGGGCACGCCGGATGATGACCCGGGCGACCTGCGTATGCGGGTGGGCAGCCCGTGCATCGATGCAGGGGACAACGCGGCCGTCCCGGCCGGCGTGACCACCGACTTGGCGGGCGATCCACGGTTTGTGGATGACCCGGACGTGCCCGACACGGGCAGCGGCACGCCGCCCATCGTGGACATGGGGGCCTACGAATACGACCCCCTCGGGGACTACGACGGGGACGGCATCCTGAACAAGGACGACAACTGCCCCGGCGTGCCCAACCCGGACCAGGCCGATACCGACGGGGACGGCTGGGGCGATGCCTGCGATCTGTGCCCCGATGATCCGGCCAAGATCGAGCCGGGCGTTTGCGGTTGTGGCGTCGAGGACGTCGACACCGACAGCGACGGGTTAATGGATTGCGTGGACAACTGCCCCGGTGTCTACAATCCCGACCAGTACGACTACGATGGAGACGGCGTCGGCGATGAGTGCGACAACTGCCCGTACGATGACAACCCGGACCAGGCCGATGCCGACGGCGACGGCCTGGGCGATATCTGCGACAACTGCCCGGATGCCTACAACCCGGACCAGGCGGATAGTGATTGGGATGGGTTTGGTGACGCGTGCGACAACTGCCCGGATTACCACAACCCGGAGCAGACGGATACCGATGGCGACGGGATAGGCGACGTCTGCGACAACTGTCCGTACGATGACAACCCGGACCAGGCCGATGCCGACGGGGACGAAGTGGGCGATGCGTGCGACAACTGTCCGACCGTCTACAACTGGGACCAGTGGGATCCCGACGGAGATGGGGTCGGCTATGAGTGCGACAACTGCCCGTACGATGACAACCCGGACCAGGCCGATGCCGACGGTGACGGCGTGGGCGATGTCTGCGATAACTGCCCGGATGTCTCTAACCCGGAGCAGTACGACGACGACGGAGATGGCCTGGGCAATGCGTGTGACAATTGTCCGTATGCCTACAACCCGGATCAGACGGATACCGATGGCGATGGGGTGGCTGACGCGTGCGACAACTGCCCGGACGATTACAACCCGGACCAGGCCGATGGCGACGGGGACGGCATGGGCGATGCGTGCGACCCGTGCCCGCAAGACCCGTGGAACCTATGCTTGCTGGCCTGCGGAGCGCCGGGGACGGGCGATTGTCTCAGAGGCAACGGCAGCCCATACTGCGAGAATGCTGCCTGCTGCGAAACCGTCTGTGCCGTAGACCCCTACTGCTGTCAGACCGAGTGGGACGGGATTTGTGCACGCTTGGCGCGCGACTTTCCCTCCGAGTGTAACGTCGCACCGACGGCTCTGCTGTCTGCCACATCGCGCAGAACGCACGGTGCAGAGGGCGAGTTTGATATCAATCTACCGGTGAACACCTACGCCGACACGGGCATCGAGTCGCGAGCCGGCGGACCGAGACAGGTGGTGCTGACCTTCAGCGGGTCGGCCGCGGGTGCGAGCGTGCAGGCTTCAGCGGGCGCGGTAGACGCCGTCGTGGTCAACGGGGCCGAGGTGACCGTAGAGCTGAGCGGTGTGCCGAACGCGACGTGCCTGACGCTTACCGCCTCGGGCATCCCCGGCTTACAAGGTAACGCCAGCGTACACATTCGCGTCTTGGCCGGTGATGTCAACGGCGACGGTTCGGTGAACGTTTTGGATCTTGTCCAGATTCGCAACCAGCTCAACCAGCCGGCCACGGGCGCCAATTTCCGGGCGGATGTGACCGCCGACGGGCTGATCAATGTCCTCGACCTGGTCCAGGTCCGCAATCGACTAAACACCTCCGTAGCCTGCACGCCTACCGCATCCATTGTGTCGATCAGTTCGACCACACCTAACGGCACCTACGGCGTGGGCAGCTCGATCAACGTGACCGTCACGTTCGACAGGCCGTTGACCCTGTCCGGGGGCACGCTGGACATCATGCTCGACACGGGTGCCATCGTCTCGGTTCTGCCGTTCGTCCTTCAGCCGGTGGGTCTGACGACCTACATCGTGAGCCCCGGGCATAGCAGCCCCGATCTGGACTCCATCAACATTGCCTTGAGCGGTGGCACCCTCCGTGACGCGGCCGGCAACAATGCCGTCATCGCCCTGCCCGTCGGGGACACGATCGCCAACCTGAAGGACATCGTCATCAATACCAGCGCCCCGGGCATCCAGAATGTCACCGTGCCCGCGGAACGGACCGTGGACGTCACGTTCACTGCCGAAATGAAAGAGCCCGGCGTGAGCACCGCCGCCAACTACACGCTCTCGGGGACCGGCAAGGGTACGCTCGCCAACAACCCCGACTCGGTCACGGACCAGGGCGGCAACGTCTACCGCCTCGAGTGGCTGGCGCCGGATGAGATGTTCGACGGCGGTGACATCACCATCACTGTAAACGCAGTGGTCACCGACAGCGCCGGCAACCCGGTCACCAACCCCAATGTCTTCACGGTTCTGGGTGCCGCTCTGGGCACGCCGCCGACCATTGATGGTGGCGTTGTGGAAGCGAGCAATGCTCACATCGACGTGACCATCAGCGAGGGCGTGTTCACGAACAGCAACGGGACTGGAGCGCTGGTCGTCGGCGACTTCGCCCTGGTCTTCGCTCAAAACGGCGGAAACGCCAGCAACGTCACCATCGCCAGCGTGACCACCACAGGAGGTGGCGCCTTGGCCGGTGGCGAGACGGTGATCCGGGTGGTCCTGAACATTACCGGCGTACCCGACGGGAACGAGACGGTGACCATCACGCCCGCCGACGGCAACTCGATCTTCGACGTGGCCGGCAACGCGATGGCCGCCGGCCAGACTACCGGGGCTCTGAATCTTAACCCGTAGTGCCTGTAGGATCTTAAAAAAGCCTTAAAGAATGTTTCTGTGTCCAGGGCCGCTCGCTGCCGCTTCGGACGTGACGAGTTTCTTGTTGAGCCCTGGGGAGGTCACCGGCGGGCTCGTGGAGCAAGACGTGGCAGGTGCCGCTGGACTTCGCCGCGGGGGCGACGGCCTACAAGCTGATCAACCTGCCCGAGGGGACGACCGGCCTGAGCGCCAAGACCGCCTGGAGCCTGCGGACGCGGTTGCCGGTCAGCCTGAATGCCAACGGGCAGGCCGTCCTCGATTTCGACGGGGACACGGTGTTGCGGGCCGGCGATCTCGACGGCAGCAACTCCATCAACGTGCTGGACTACGCGATCCTGAAAGTGAACTGGTTCACCGCGAACCCGGCGGCCGACGTCAACGGCGACGGCGTGGTGAACACGCTGGACTACGCGCTCATGAAGGCCAACTGGTTTGCGGTCGGCGACCCGTAAACGCGGGAGGCGGTCTGCTGGCCCAGTGTCCCTCGGACCCATGAGCCGCCGGCCCATCGTGGCCCGGCCCGGGACGACGGCGCTGCCGCGCAGCGGCCGGTTACACTGATCATTCGGGCGTAACTCGCCTCCCGCGGGGCAAAATGGGGACAGGCACCGCCGGAGCGATCCGCACCAGGCCCTGAACTTGAACCGCATCCGAGGATGCTTGCTTCATCAGGCATCGCTGGGGCGGAGCCAGTCCCCATTTCGCCCCTACGTCACCATGCTCGCGTACGCGGCCAGCGAGTTACGCCCTGATCATTCATCGTAGTTCGGGTACTGGTCGGGATTCGGCCCCACACGATCCACGACACGAGGATACTTGACGCCTGCCTCGGGAGGCTTCGTTCCTCGTCGTTTGCGGATCTCAAAGAGCCAGGTGTTGCCGTAGTCGAACAGGTAATAGAGCCGCTTGCGGTCCAGGGGGTAAACGTCACTCAGTCTGATGCTCAGATAGTCTTCTTCTCTGTCCTGCCACCCCTCGGCCTCGGTCAACCATGTTTTTTGCGCATAGGGTGAAGCGGAGTTGGCCAGGAAGAAGTCATAGAGATGATCCCGATCGAATGCCACCGCATCCTGGATGGTGTTGTGTAGATCGTTCAGCGATGCCTGCTCATCGATCTCCACAACACGGATGCATTCTTCCTCCAGGTACAGCCCACGCACGCACTCGATGGCCAGCGTGAAGATCATGAGAATCTCGCCCCCTGCTTGTTCCAGTGCTCCGATCAGTGCCGCAACGTGGACCAACACCATCCCGAACGGGACGAATGAATGTTCTTTCGCACGTTCGGGACCGCCGGACCAGCGGCTCGATGATCTGGCGCTCCGGGTACCCGTTTGCGTCTCGAAGCGGGCGACGAGGCTCGAACTCGCAACATTCAGCTTGGAAGGCTGATGCTCTACCAATTGAGCTACGCCCGCAAACTTCGCTTCATCCTACCTCAGGACGCTCGGGTCTCCAAGCCCCGCAACGGTGTATGGGCTGCTGTTCAACGGGCAGCGGGGAAACCGTGCTTGAGCCGGCGAACGGCACACCGGCCGGGGGGAAGGGTATTCTCGCCGACGAGTTCGCGTTATGTTAGGATCGCCGTGATGATTGCATCGTCCAGTCCATCAACGCCCAAGGCTTGTCGCCCCGCTCAACCACCGCTTGGATGCAGAGCAGGTCGTCGTCCGACTCCCAATGCAGGGGGCCAAGCCGACCGTTCAAGCAACGGGATGGTGGAAGGGCCCGAAGCCGCCTGTTGCCAACAGGCACAAGGAAAAACGACTATGGTAGACGTCGTCAGGCGACAGCGTAAGCCTCCCGTCCTCACGCCATCGTCGATCCCATGCCTGAGGGGACTTCCGACGATCAACATGACCCAGGGCTGTTCGCTCGGATGTACCTACTGCTATATCCAGGGGTATCGTGGTTATCCGGGTTCCGATCAGGTTATTCTGTTCGAGAATACCGCCGAAGTCGTGCAAGAGGAGCTGCACCGGAAGCGAAACAAGCCCCGGCGCGTCTACTTCAGCCCATCGAGTGACGCGTTCCAGTACCTCCCCGCGGTCCGGGAAGTCACCTATGCGACAATGCGTGTTCTTCTCGAAGCGGGCATCGAGGTGTCCTTCCTGACCAAAGGGTTCGTCGATCAACGGTTCATCGATTTGTTTCGGCAACACGCCCAACGGGTTCAGGCACAGGTCGGCATCACGTCCCTCGATATCCGTCTCTTGCGGATGTTCGAGCCTCGGGCCGCACCGCCGGAGATGCGCCTGGAACTGATGAGGACGCTGCATCAGATTGGCGTTCGCACCACGGCCCGGCTCGACCCGCTAATCCCGGACATCACGGATGCGCGGCCTAACCTGGAGCCACTCTTCGCTGCGTTGCACGATGCAGGAATCACAGAGGCCGCCGCCAGCTATGTGTTTCTCCGGCCTGCTTTCAGGCAGAGGTTCTCCGCCCAGCTCACCGAGTTGGGCGCTGGCCAATCGATGAATCCGCGGGCTTGGCCGCACCAGGACTTCGACAACGGTTGTAGCGGTGGTAGCTGCATCGAGATCGATGAACGCAGGGCACGATTTGGTCGCATAGCCGCGTTGGGTGAGCGCTTCGGCATCAACATCAGGGTCTGCCGGTGCAAAAACCCCTCGCTCGCCGCGGGCACCTGTCAAATCGCAGGGTTTCCCGACAGGCCTGTCGACGAACACGCTCACAATGACTCCTGGCTCTTCTGAGGTGCGAGCCTCAGTTACCCATGCGGCGCGGACTGCAATGGAGTCCGTTCATCATACGGGGCGAGGTCGTTGAACCGGCGGTTGGCTTGCCCGACGCCTCGATACAGGGAAACCATCACAGCGATCGCGAAATGTTGCCAGGTTCGGGCCGGAAAATGTTGCCATGGATCCTCAAGCACTTGCAGCATCGGCATTTACAAGCATACAGTCTCGGCTTGGAAGGCTGATGCTCTACCAATTGAGCTACGCCCGCAGCTTGGATCGATCGTACCGTTGGGCGGGGTGATTGACAAGCTGAAAGCGCTCACCTTGGCTTGTGGCCGGGATCAGGTCGGGAACGGCGTGGCGAGATCACAGCAACATCACATGGCGCTGTCTCAACTCCTCGCGAAGCTCGTCGGGCCATATGCTGCACTGCACCTCGCCGACGTGGCTTTTTCGCAGGTAGAACATGCACAGGCGGGACTGGCCGATCCCGCCGCCGATCGTCTGCGGGAGGTCGCCGGCCAGGAGGCGCCGGTGGAAGAGGAGCTGCGAACGGTCTTCGGTCCCGGTCAGGGCGAGTTGCCTTCGCATCGCGGGGGCGTCCACGCGGATGCCCATGGAGGAAAGCTCGAAGGCCCGGCCGATCACGGGGTTCCAGATCAGGAGGTCGCCATTCAAGCCCGTGCCGCGCTCCGTGGGGGTGGACCAATCATCGTAATCGGGGGCTCGGCCGTCGTGGGGCCGTCCATCGGACAGGCCCGCACCGATGCCGATCACAAACACCGCCCCCAGCTCCTGGCAGATCCGGCCCTCCCTTTCCCGGGGGGACAGGTCGGGAAAGCGTCGCTCCAGTTCTTCGCTGTGAACAAATCCGATTTTCGGCGGCAGCAGGGGCTTGATCGCCGGGTACACCTGTGCCACCCGCTGCTCGGTGTGCACGATCACATCGTAGATGCGCTCCACGGCCCAGCACAGGAAACCCAGGTTTCGCTCGTCGGGCTTCATCACCCGTTCCCAGTCCCACTGGTCGACGTAGATAGAATGAATGTCGTCGAGCGTCTCATCCGGGCGAATGGCATTCATATCCGTGTAGATCCCCTCGCCCGGGGAGAACCCGTAGTGAGCCAGGGCCATACGCTTCCACTTGGCCAGCGACTGCACGATCTCGGCCCGTTGCCCCGCCATGGCCTTGATGGGAAAGGCAATGGGACGTTCGATGCCGTTCAGATTGTCGTTGATGCCCGTATCGGCCAGAACGAAGAGTGGGGCACTTACCCGGAGCAGGTTCAATGCCTCGGCCAAGTGCGTCTGAAAGTGCTCTTTGATCAGGCGGATGGCCCGTTCGGTGTCCCGCAGGTCCAGCAACGACTTGTACTCTGTGGTTCCGCTGTTCGCCAAGGCCATTGATTACTCCATGGCTCTGAGATCCGTCAGAACCGATGGTACCAAGATCATGCGGGATTCAAAGGCAGCGGAGCACCTCAATCGGCAGGATGGTTGCACGGAACCAGCCGAGCGAAGCGGCCGCCGTCGGCTCCCCTCGTGGGCTTGGTGGCCGGGCTGGGGAGTGACAGACTCGCTTCCTCGGCCATCCGCACGGTCTGCGGAGGCCGCCGATCATGGGGCGGCTCCGCCGACCGCTGATGATTTCACGACCGTTGATGCCCTCACGGCAAGGGCGCAACCTGGCGGCCACACAGTCGTCGGGCTACCTCTTCTTCCCGCCCACGAAATTGGCCAGTTTATCGAACATCTTGGCACGTTCCTGGGGTGTGCTGTCAAGGAAGGCCAGCATGGCCGCGGCGACCACCTTCTCCTTGACCATCCCGCTCCTCGAACAGTCCTTGTCAAACGCATCAACCAGTTTGCCAGGCAGATAGTAGGAACGCTTCGGCTTGTCCATGTTGGTTCTCCTCTGATGGCCCAGTCCAAGGCTGCAGGCCAGACTACCCAGTGTACGCCACCAGGCAACGCGGGCAGCATACCCCCCTCCTCCGGACGCCGCAAGTCCTCCGGATGCCGCAAGCGGGCGCGTTCCTCTTCCATGGAAGCCGGGACAACCTGGGCGGGTGGCGGCGAGCCTGGAGAGCTGATCACCCTCGCCGACGCTCCTGCGGTGCCAGACCTCGGGTGATGCGCTTCTCGTCACTGCCGCCGCATGAGATCGTCGATCGCCTTCGCCAGCTCGACCAGATAATTGTCGCCTTCGGCGTGCCGGGTCAGTGCGACCAGAATGTAGTGGCGGTCCGGGCCCTGGATAACCGCCGCATCGTGGCGCCAGTCCTCCCACGTGCCCCATTTGCGGATGATGTGAACGTCCCGACCAGCGAGGCCCTCGACGAATTTGATGTGGTCGTGCGGAACCTCGGCCAAGGCGAAAATCTCGCGCATGGTTCGGGATGCATCGCGTGACACGAGCTTCCCCTGTTCGAGCAGCAGGAAGTAGCGGAGCAGTTGGCGAACGGTGGCGGCGTGGGAGTGATCGCCGACGGGATCGGGATAGCGCTCGTCGCCCCGGCCGTAGTGTTTGCCCACCCAGATGCCGCCGCCGTGCATCTCGTCGTAGAAGCCATGGTCATCCAGCACGCCCTGGATGACCTTGAGGCCGAGTAGTCGCGAGTACTTGGCGGCCATCTCGTTGCTGCTCGCCTTGACCATGAGGCCCAGTTCGTGCCGCGTGACCGGGTCGAGGCTGGTAGCCGCCTCGGGGTGCAACTGGAAGTACGCCAGCAGGATCCCGATCTTCGGCACGCTGGCGGCATATTCGATCCGGTCCGGGTGGATCATGGCCAGCCGCGGCGTCGTAAGATCCAGCACGCCGACGGCGGTCTGCTCAGTCGTCATGCCGAGCCGCTCGCGCAACGCGGCATCAGTTTGCTCGACCTTCGCCTGCAGCATCGGCTCGACCGACGATTCATAGGTGAGCACGTACCGTTCGAACGACCCGTTCGACGCGCCGGTGGTGCAACCGCAGAGACAGGTCACGGCGGGCACGGTGAGGGTAAGCAGGTGTCGCATAGACGAGGCCCTCCGGCTTCAAGCGGATGTCTCACGAGAAGATACAGACCCGATCCGGCCGCGTAAAGGTCGGGTTCCGGCGGCAGAGAGTGAGCGGAGGCGTGACAGGCTGAGCGGCCGGGTGGCCCATCCCCGCCGCGCCGGGGATGGGTTCGCGATGATCGAGGGTGGCATGGGTCGGTACCCCGACCCGTGGCGGCTGGGACAGCCACGGGCCTGA
>CAZEEJ010000030.1:0-40117 GCA_964511155.1 uncultured Planctomycetales bacterium
GTCGGAGTCGGAGCCGTACTCGGCGATCTTGCGATAGTTGATGTCGCCGGTGAGCTCGGTGGAGTCCTGGTTCTTCTCGTCCTTCGGCTGGAAGGTGCCGATGCCGACTCGGTCCTTCTCCGAGAGGGTGAGACGGCGGACGACGATGTGATCCATGACCTTTCGCCAGTCGCCGTCGTAGCGTTTGAGCAACTCGTCGTAGGTCTTGCGGCAGAAGGGATCCAGCTCGCCCTCGACGCGCACTTCGCTGCCCTCGGGGAGGTCGGCGTTGATCGCGTCCAGGACGGCTTTGCGGGCCTGCCGGGGGATGAGCTTGAGCGGCTCCTCGCTCATCGGACAGGGATGGAGGGTCACGCCGCCCTGGCCGTCGTCGAGCTTCCAGGAGAAGCTGTAGAGGGCCCCCTCGTCGAGCCGGGCGTAGTACTCAAGCCCCTTTTTGAGCAGGCGGACGATGGTGCTCTTGCTGGAGCCGACCGGTCCGTGCAACAGCAGAATGCGGCGGTCGGTGCCGTAACCCCGGGCCGCCGACTTGAGAAAGTCCACCAGTTGCATCAGGGCACGATCCAGCCCGAAGATCGCATCCTGCCCGTGCTCGATGGGATCGTCGAAGAACTTGTAGCGGATGTAATCGTGCTTCAGGTAGCTGTAGCGTTCGAACCCGAAGTGCATGACCATGTCATACAGCCGCTGGAAGGCGTTGCGGGCGATCGCCGGCCGTTCCGCAACCATCTGGAGGTAGTCGTCGAAGCCGCCCTCCCAATGCAGGTTGCGGAACTGTTCCTGGTCGATGTTGCGTTCGACGAGCGACAGCAGGGCTTCTTTGTTCGCCATGGCCAGGATCCTCTCTGCCAATCCCGCCTCGCCGCATGGCATTGCCGCTGCATGAGCCTGGGTACCCCGGTCAGGCAGTTGGTCGGCCAGGCAACGGGGCGGTTTACCTTCGCATCACACCCAACGCGCCGGCGCGCACAAGGCGACGCGTCCGAAGACGTCGCCCTTCACCTGGATACTAGCGCTGGTCACCGGACAAGTCAACGCACGTACTGGTGTAACCCCTTTGCAAGAACAGGCTTAGGCGAATGTGCAGACCGTTGGATTATCGGCCGGTGTGTGTAGGTGTGGCACCGGCGTCCCGCCGGTGTCGTAGCGGCCGCCCCCCGACTTCGGCGAGCTCAGCCGAGCCGTGGCGGCCGGCACCGGCGGGACGCCGGTGCCACACCGCACTGCTCGAAGAGCAGCGGCACACGGGAGGGGAGCAGTGGCACACGGGGACTTGCACGCTATCGTGCGAAGCCGCAAGCGGCCGGTGTGGCCCGGCGGCCGAGGATGCGCACGACGAGCACGAGCACGGCGACACCCAGAGCCAGGCACAGCAGAGGCGGGACGCCCAGGGCCACCGGTGTGTAACCGACAAGAACGGCCGTCAGCATCCCGGTGACGGCATAAGGCATCTGCGTCTGAACGTGCTCGATCAGATCGCAACGTGATGAGATCGACGAGAGGATGGTCGTGTCGGAGATGGGCGAACAATGGTCCCCGAAAATGGCCCCCTCCAGCACGGCCCCGATGGACATGATAATGAGGGTCATTCCCCCGAGAGGCGATGCCTCCCCCAGGGCCAGGGCCAGCGGGACGACGTTGGGCAGCAGGATGGCCATCGTGCTGTAGGACGACCCTGTGGAGAAGGCGACCAGGCAGCTCAGTCCGAAGATGACCAGGGAAAAGCCCACCGGGTTCAGCACACTGCGAAACATGGCCACCAGGTAGTCGGCCGTGCCCACCTCGCGGCAGGCGGCACCGATCGACCAGGCCAGCAGCAGAATGACGATGGCCGTGAGGATCGCCCGCATGGAGATGAAGGACGCGCGCAGCGTTTGACGCAGCGTCAACGCCCCGCCCGCCAGCACGAAAACCACGCCGACGAGGTACCCGAAAGCGGAAGCGCGGGCGAAGGCGCGGGCGGAGTTCGCCCGTCCGAGGATCTGCTGGAGATAGTCGATCGGGCCGGTGGCGACAATCGCGGGCTCGCCAGGTCCTGGCTGAGCGGTCCACCAGAGGCCGACCACAATGGCGATCAGCGTCAGCCCGATGGGCAGAATGGCATAGATCGCCCGGCCGTGATGCGGCACAGAGTCAGCCTCGTCCGGTGATGTGTCCTCGGACGGCTCGGCCGCCAGAGCACGCCGTTCCGCAGCGAGCATGGGGCCGTAATCGCGGCCCATCAAGGCCAGCACAAAGACGAGCGCCAGCGTGAACCAGCAGTAGAACCGATAGGGAATGGTGCGTACGAAGATTTCGAATGGTTCGGCGGCCACGTGGGCGGCGGTGAGCCCCTCGCTGATCTGGCTCAGCTCGAAGGCAATCCAGGTGGAAACCAGGGCCAGGCCGGCCACCGGAGCGGCGGTGGAATCGACGATGTATGCGAGCTTGGCTCGGCTCACGCGGTAACGGTCGGTCAGCGGTCGGAGGGCGTTGCCCACGATAATGCAATTCATGTAGTCATCAAAGAAGATGGCCAGGCCGGCCAGCGCGGTGCCGATCCGCGCGGTACGGGCCGTCCGGCAGAAGCGCGTCAGCCAGTTGATGACGCTGTGAATCCCGCCGCTGTGCTGGGCCAGGCCCACGGTGGCACAGATCAGCAGGACGAAGGCGATGATCTCCAGCCGAAAGGTGTCCAGGACCGAATGATGCAGGAAGTAGTGGTAGAAGGCATGCCACACGCCCCAGAGGGCGAACTGATCGGTCGGCAGCAGGACGAGCACGCCGCCGGCCAGAATGCCGAGCACCAGGCAGAGAATGACGTGTCGGAAGAGGATGGCTGTCGTAATGGCCAGCAGCGGCGGCAGGATGGCATACCAGGCGACCCGGCGGATGGTCGGTGGCTGGTGATCCACCGCCCAGTGGAGTGTTGCGCTGTGGGGCGATGATTCCATCGCCAGAGACAGGACGTGGTCCGCCGTCTCCGCGGGCGTGCCGGGTTCGGCCCACTCGAGCGGCGCGGGCAGACGGACCTTGTCGCGAGCCAGGGCTTCGAGAGCAGCATCGTCGCCCTCGGACCGAATGGCCACGCGCACGACAGGTCGTACCGAGTCCCTGGCGGCCAACTCGGCCAACGGTCGCGCGAGCCGCGAACTGAGCCATTGGCCGGCGAGGAACTGCGCGTCCGGCCGGCCGAACCACGCACCCAACGCGACCAGCAGCACCACCACAATCAGAGCCACGTAGCGGAACATGGGCGAATGGTATCCGTGCTGCGCCAGTTTTCAACCCACCCAGCGCAACACCGACCCCATCGGCGATCGCGTTGAAGCCCGAACGCACGGACGATGAGCCGCCGAGCTTCCGCTCGGTCCCTACCTTGCACCTTACGGACAAGCCCCGCTCAGCGACGTATTGAGGCGATTGCGGACGGCGACCAGATCGAGAACATTGATCCCCCCGTCGGTGTTGACATCCGCGCGAAAGTTGCCGGCGCTTGCCGACTGGTTGAGGGCGTTGCGCACCTGCACCAGATCGAGGACGTTCACCGCCTTATCCGCGTTCACGTCACCCGCCAGCACGGCGAAGCACAGACTCTGGTTGGTGCTGTTGCCGCCGGCGTCCTTGACGCCAGGGAAACCGACCGTCAGCGGCTGAGTATTGCTCGCGCGGTTCAGCTCGATGGTCAACTCCGCCCCGGCCGCCGCGAGACTGCTGACCGAGCCACTCGAGACGCTCACATCGGCGCCGGTGCCGGTCGCCAGTTGGATGTTCGTATCGAAACCGACCACCAGCGTCATTGGCTCACTGGTGCGGCACTCGACGGCCCCGGCGGCCAGGAGATCGATGTCGAAATCCGCGTCACCTCCGTGATAACCGCGCGAGACGGCAGCCGTGATGGCAGGTGGCGAGAAGACCCGATAGCAGGTTGCCCGCCCGCCGGAGCCTAAGGCGTTGGCGTGAACGGCCTTGCTGCCCACAAGCACGAACTGGCCGTCACCGGTGAGGTCCATCCACAGGGCCGAGCCCGGCGTGTCGACGCTGCCGATGAGGTTGACGTTCCGGTCAAAGACCATGACCTCGGGATGGTCGTTGTTCTGGGTTCCCCACGACGAGACCGCCAGGATGGAACCATCCGCCGAAACCGCCGCCCCCGAAGGGCTGTCCTGGTAGCTCCCCGTGCCAATGGTTGAATGTGAACCGAGCAGCCCCTTGGAGGCCACGTCCCAGGCCCGGGTGATCGTGTTCTTGAAGGTGAAGTCGGAGGAGATGGCTACGACCGTCGAGCCGTCTCGTGAGACCGCCACCTCACTGAAGAACTCGTTGCCGGGATTGAAGTTCATCCATAGCACGTAGCTTGCCCCGCTCTTGATATAGACCCGGAGGTTGAAGCCGCCGAGCACGAACACGTTCCCGGCGCCGGAGATCTTCCCGAAGCCCCCCTGCCCGGTCACCGAGCCGGTGGCGATCTCCGTCCCCGTCGCGGTGTCGATCAGCCGACCGTTGGCGGCCTGGGTCACCAGGCACAGGCTGCCGTCGTCGTTTACGTCCACGCCGTGCACACGGTCGGGATAATCCCAGGTGTTGATGACGCCGCCCGTGGCCCCGTCCAGGATGAACAACCGGGTGGCCTCGCCTCCGCCGGGTGCCGCCGGATCCTTGACCGCGCAACAGACCGTCGAGCCGTCACGCGATACGGCCGTTACCTCCGCGAGGATGTCGACGTAGGGCGAAGGCACACTGAAAGGCCACTGGGAGACCCCTGCCGCGTTGAAGGCCTCGAGCGTCACCGCCGTCGTCTCCGTCACCGCGACCACGAGATCGCCCTCCTGGGCCGCGGCGAGCACAAACTCACTGTTGACGGCCCGTGGAATGTTCACGGTCGGCGTCGAGGTTCCGTCGATATCAAACCGCAGCAACCTTTGATTGTTGAGATCCTGGGCGACCCAGGCACTGTTGGTGCTCTCCGAGAATCCCACGGTCTCCGCGACCGCGGAAGCGTCATCGAGGAACCAGACGATTCCGGAGGCCAGCGGTGCGGCAGGCGAGGCGCCCACTGTCGTGGGGATGGACGCTTGCCTCTCAACCAAACGGTGCAAGCCGTCGGCCTCCAGCGAAACCGTCTGCCGCTGGCCGGTAGACGTTTGGGCGATGCTCACGCCGCCCAGCACCAGGCTTAGTGCTGCATAAGCCAGTGAATACCTCTTCGCGGGACTCATGGTTCGCTCCTTTCTCCGTAGGCGTGCCGAATGGACCGCGGTTCCCGGTAGTGTAGGCGATCTCGTCACCCGCGTCAAGCTGTGCTACAATTATTCCTTTCCATCGGGTCCGTGCCGGAATGGGTGGATGGGTGGCCCACCTCCTCTGAAGGTTTGCTTGTCTGGCAGGGCTTCGCCCTCTCCCGCGAGGCTCGGGAATCGGGGCTTGCATCTCAGGAAGGGAGCGGGCAGAATGAGGGTGGGCATGTCCGAGTCGCGTGGAGGAGCTTATATGTGGGGAGCCGACTGTCCGCTGGCGCGGGGTGACGTTACGGTACGAGGGTGCGCGGTCACTACTGCGCGGGCGTGGGGCAAAGCCGCGTTCCTGGCGTGCATGATGGCCTCGGTCACGGCCGGGGCGTCAGTGCCGGGAGGGGTCAGTCTGTCGTTCCGGGACAGCGTGACCGGCATTTCCATCGCCCCTCTGTCGGTCGTCGTGGACGGGCAGGAACGCGTCGGGCTGATGGATGCGGCAGGGACCGTGCGTCTGACTCTGCCCGCAGGGGACCACACACTGGTGGTCGGTGCGCCGGACTACCTGGAGATGCACGCGAAGCTCACCCCTTCACCCGACGGATCGCTCACCAACGTCATCTGCCTGGACCCGGTATCCCCGCCGGTGGAGGCCTCGACCGAAGCCCTGCGTGCACTGGCCGGTGAATCGTCCGCCCGCGGGGGTGGCTTGGCCGGGTACGTGGTGGATGACCTGAACGGCAAGCCGCTGGCGGGCGTGCGAATCGAGCTGCCCGGCATGGCGCTGACCACCGAGACCGATAAAGCAGGGTTCTTCGCCCTGACCGTGCCGTTGGCCGGTGGACAGCCGGTGCCCGGAAACCAAGCCGAGCTCTACAACCTCGTCAACCTGACCGCAACCAAGGACGGGTACGGGCCGTACCAACGAAACAACCTCTTCCTGGCGACCGGGAACAGCGTACTGATTCAGGTGCGAATGGGGGAGGGGGCGGTTGCCGAAACCGAGGACGAGCGAGAGATGCTGGGACGGCTGCCGCTGCTGCTGCTGCACAACGTCCAGGTTCCCTACCCGGCTGAGCCCCCGCCGGAGGAAGTGGCGGTGAACACTGAGCTGGGCGTGGCCTCCCCGGCCCAGGCGGCACCGACCAGCGTGCGGCTGGGGCGCTCGTGCAGTTGCAGTTCGTGCAGCACGGTCGAGACGGTGAGCATGGAGACCTACGTGAAGCGGGTCCTGCCGGCCGAGTGGTACGCCTCGTGGCACAGCAACTCGCTCAAGGCCGGGGCCATCGCTATCCGCAGCTACTCCGGCTGGTACACGTACAATCCGATCTCGTTCTACGACATCTGCGACAACAGTTGTTGCCAGAACTACGGGACCAACACCTATCCCGCGACCAACAGCGCGGTGGACGCGACGACCGGGGTGTACATGGCGACCGCCTCTGCCGTCATCGGGCGGTCGGAGTATTCCGCCGAGAACAACAACAGCCCCGGGTGCAGCAACTGTTACATGGAGAACAAGCCGAGCGACGGCGTCTGCCTGTACGACTCGGTCTGTTGCGGCACGACGTTCTACGGGCACGGACGCGGGCTTTGCCAGTGGGGCTCGCAACGCTGGGCGAATGACCAGGGCAGAGACTACACCTGGATACTGAACCACTACTACAGCGCGTACGGCTGGACGATCCAGAATCTGGGGACCCCGGCGATCCCGTCGGCCCCGACCGGGGTCGCAGCCAGTGACGGCGCCTACACGGATCGCGTGCGCGTCACCTGGAACGCCTCGACGGGGGCGACCAGTTACGAGGTCTGGCGGGCGACGACCAACAACTCGGGATCGGCCAGTCAGCTCTCCTCGCCGACCACCACCGCTTACGACGATACTTCCGCCGCGGTCGGCACCACCTACTACTACTGGGCCAAGGCCGCCAACAGTAGCGGCACCAGCGGGTTCAGCAGTTCCGACAGCGGATACCGGGCGGCCACGGTGCAGCCCCCCACCATCACTCAGCACCCGTCCAACCAGAACGTCTGCCCGACGGCGACCGCCGTGTTTACCGTCACGGCCACCACGGGCGGCGGCACGCTGAGCTACCAATGGCAGAGGAACGGGGCGAACCTGGCCAACGGCGGGGACTACAGCGGCGTGACCTCGGCCACGCTCAGTATTGCGAACGTCGACGGCGGCGACGTCGCCAACTACCGTTGCGTGGTAACCAACAGCGCGGGCAACGCTACCTCGAACCAAGCCTCGCTGACGCTCCGGACGTCCACCGACATCGCCCAACACCCGAACAACCAGCGCGTCTGCCTCGGCAGCACCGCCCAATTCACCGTGGTCGGCACCGGCAGCGGAACCCTGACGTACCAGTGGCAGCGCAACAGCGTGAATCTCAGCAACGGCGGGCGGTTCTCCGGGGTCACCACGGCCACGCTGACCGTCTCTGACGTGAGCCAGACCGAGGTCACGAACTACCGTTGCGTCGTCACCGGCCAGTGCGGATCGGCCACGTCAGCGACGGCCAACCTGACGCTCAAAGCCGCCACCAGCATCACGCAACACCCTGCCTCGGCATCGGTGGCCCGCGAAGCCACGGTTCAGTTCAGCGCGGCTGCGACGGGCGAGAATACCATCAGCTACCAATGGCAGAAGGATGGGGGCAATCTCAGCAATGGCGGGCGGTTCTCGGGCGTGACCACGCCCACCCTGACGATCACCGACGTCAAGAGTACCGACGCCGGGCTGTACCGTTGCGTCGCCACGGCCGAGTGCGGCAGCGCGGCCTCCAACACGGCGACCCTGACCGTCTCCGGGCCGCCGCCGCTACCGGGCGACCTCGATGACGACGGCGATGTGGATCTGAGTGACTACGGCCTGTTCCAGGCATGCGTAAGCGGAGCGGGGCAACCGATCACGGATCCCCAATGCGTCGCCGCAAACCTTGACGGCGACCAGGACGTGGATGCCGCCGACGTCTACTTCTTCAGGCAATGCGTTTCGGGTACGAACATCCCCGGGAACCCGTTATGCACGGGTTTCTGAGTCTGCGGGCCGATGGTAACCCCTGCGGTTAGCCCACGAAGCGGCAAGCCGGGACGTGCGGTTTGCCCGCGATTCATGCTTGTAGTTGCTGCGCGACGCCTTGACCATGCCAAGACGGAAATTGCTCACCAACGTATTGATGCTTCTGGCTGTCGCAGGGTACGAGCCGACAGTCGGAGCGCGTGCGGAGTCGCCGGCCGTTCAGGCGAGAGCGCCTGCGGCGAGTGAGCCGCGGCAGCTTTGCCCGAACTCGGACTTTCGCGAGGGGCTGGCCCACTGGGTGATGGTGCCGGATTCGACTGCGGTTCGCGTGGTGGCATTGGAGGCTGGAGCGCCGGCAGCGGCCGCGGTCGAGCTGGATGCCCGCAACCGGTCGACCGAGGCCGGCGTGCACTCGGAACCGTTCGCGGTGGAGCCGATGACCGCCTACGAGATCCGGGCGATGGTCCAGCGTCTGGCCGGCGACAAGCGGTTCAAGGTCGCGGTGCAATGGCAGGACGCAGAGCATCGGCACCTGGGTTACGAGAACTCGTGGACGGGCCAGCTCGCCGGCGTCGATTGGGAGCCCCACGTCGCGCCGGTGGTGTCCCCGCCCTCGGCCCGGTTCGCGCGTCTGCTGCCGGGGATCGAAGCGGATACCGCCTGTCGCATGACGTGCGTGAAACTGCACCGCCGGCCGCGGGTCGGCCCGAAACTGGCGGTCGACCTGATCGCCGAAGCGCTGACCGGAACCCCCGAGCATGCGCCCCGATTGACTATCCGGCTGGAGAACCGCGGCGACGTGCTGTTGACGACCTTGACCTGCACGGTCCAGCTCCCCGACGGCCTGCGAGCGATTGAGCCCACGGAATGGACCGTCGAGAGCCTGGCCTACGCGGAGTCCATCAGCTATTCGCTGGCCCTGGCTGGGCGACCCGAGCGAAACGACGCGCCCATTCGCTGTCGCGTGACCGGGCTTGGTGACGGCCAGACCGTGGCGTTCGCCGGTGAGACGTTGCCGTTCGTCAGTGCGACCCTGCGGCGCGAGGCTGACGGCACAGACCTGCCTCCTCCGGTCGCGGTCGCCTCGCGCGTGCAGTTGGGATGCTACTACTTCCCGGTAATGCTGGACTGGGATCGCCGCGGCTGGGGCGTCAAGCGGGTCGACGCTTTCGAGCCGCTGCTGGGCTATTACGACGAGGCCTTGCCCGAGGTGGCGGACTGGCATATTCGCTGGGCGGTCGAGCACGGCATCTCGGTCTTCGTGTTCGACTGGTACTGGAACCAGGGCATGGACTACCTCAATGACGCTCTGGATAAGGGATTTCTCGGCAGCCGGTATGCCAACCGGATGCAATTCTGCCTCGACTGGTGCAACGAGGGGCACTGCACGCAGTTCAAGCCGCTGGATTTCTCGAAAGAGACGCTGGCGGACTTCATCCGCGTGCTGTGCGAGCGCTACTTTCGGCATGAGAACTACCTGCGGGTAGACGGCCGGCCGGTGGTCGTCATTCATCAGGCTGCCCGACTGGCCAACGCTCACGGCGGCTGGGCGGGTTGCCGGGAGGCGCTCGAGGGGATGCGGGCGATTGCCCGGACGTACGGGCACCCGGGCGTTTACTTCGTCGCCCTGCACAACCACGCGATCCTGCCGCGCTACGGGCTGGGCGGGTTCGACGCGGTGACTGCGTATGCGTATGGTTTCTGCGACGTGGCCTGGGGCGGGCCGGACCGGTCGCTGCCCTTTGACGCGCTCATACCGCGACATGACGAGGCCTATGCCGCCGCCCGCAGCCAGGCCCACCAGCAGGGCATGGATTACATCCCTTCAGGATGGATCGGCTGGGACGATGCGCCGCGTTCGCGCGAACGGGCGGTGCGCTCGACGGGCAACACGCCGGCGGCCTTCCGGCGAATGCTCGAGTCGCTGCCGCGGTTTGTGGATGAGCGGCCGGGCCTGGCCCTGTTCGAAGCATGGAATGAGTGGGGCGAAGGCGGAGCGGCGGAGCCGGGCATCCAGTACGGTTTCGGTTACCTCGACGCGATCCGCGACGTGCTGACCGACACCCGAGGTCCGCGGGAGGGCTTTGTGCCCACACCTGCTGAGCGGGAACGGCTCGCGGCGAAGTTCACCTTCGAGCAGATTAATGATGAGTACTACCGGCGACACGCCCGGCAGCTCGGCCTGGAGCGGGGCTTGGACATGACCTTTGATTCACCGCGCGGCCTGTGGTTGCGGCCGTGGTCGCAGGTCAACGACCTCCGGATCGCAGACGGGGCCCTGCGCGGTCGCAGCACCGGCGGCAACCCGCAACTGGTCGGCCCGCCAATCATGGACCTGCCCGCCGACCGCGTCCGCACGGTAATCGTGGACCTCGCCGTCACGGCCGGCCGCGAAGGCCGCCTCTTCTGGACGACGGAGTCCGACCCCCACTTCTCCGCCGACCGGAGTATCCCGTTGACGCTCACCGCCGACGAGCAGGCCCGCGAACACCGCCTCGAAGTCGGCAGCCATCCCGAATGGCGCGGTATCATCCGCCAGTTCCGTCTCGATCCCACCGATGCCCCCGCCGAGTTCGCGATTGAGCGATTCAGAACAGAATGAAGGTGCCCCAGCTTCGCCCTGCACTGGCGATCACGGCGCCAGCGGCCTGGGCCGACCATTTCGTATATTTCGCCTGTTGCTTTTGTTTCGTTTGGGCGATATACTTATTGGGGAGGATGCAGGCCTATGACAATACTGGCGAATGAGACTGTCGAGCCGATTACCCCGACCGAGGCCGAGGCTGCTTTGGCTCGGAAACTGAGCCGAGCACTGGTGCCTGTGCTTGCGGCGGCCGGCGAGGTTCAGTTGCGGTTCCAGTCGCTGGACAGGCGAGCGGAGGTAGTCGCTTTGCCCGCGGCGGCGCTCCATTTGCTCGTGGACATGCTGACCCAGATGGCCCAGGGCCACGCCGTGGCCCTGATCCCTGTCGAGGCCGAACTCACTACGCAACAGGCTGCCGACCTGCTCAATGTTTCAAGGCCTTTCTTGGTCACTCTCTTGGAAGGTGGCCAGTTGCCCTATCGGAAGGTCGGAACCCACCGCCGGGTGCTTCTCCAGGACTTGCTGGCGTTCAAACGACGCAACGAAGCCGACCGGCGCCGAGCGTTGCAGGCGTTGACTGAGCAAGGGCAGTCGCTGGAGATGGGTTACTGATTGTGGCGACGGTCACCGTGATTTGCGACGCGTCCGTGCTCTATCCCGCGCCTCTTCGTGACCTCCTGCTGCACGTTGCTCAATCCGACCTCTTTCGTGCCCGGTGGACAGACGCGATCCAGGTTGAATGAATGGAGGCACTGTTGGCCAACCGCCCCGACCTGTCGCGGAATCGCCTGCAAAGGACGAGGGAACTGATGGACGCATCGGTCCTGGATTGCCTGGTCGAGGGGTACGAGGATCTGATTCCGAGCTTACCGCTGCCCGATCCCAGCGATCGTTACGTATTGGCGGCGGCGATTCGAGCCGGCGCAGAGGTGATCGTGACGATGAATCTGAAGCACTTTCCCCGGCCGGTGATGTTCACCTACGGCATCGAAGCCCAGCATCCCGACCTATTCGTTCGTCATTGGATCGATCTGCCTCCGGGGCCGGTTTGCGCGGCGGTCCAAAGACACAGGCAAAGCCTCAAGCACCCACCGAAGACAGTGGCAGAATACCTTGATACGCTCAACCGGCAATGCCTACCGGAGACGGCTCGGGCATTGAGAGAGTTCGCAGTGCTTCTCTGACCGATGCATGCCTGCAAGCCTATTATGACAGCGCTGGATGGCGCTTTCCGGTAGCGGCCGCCCCCCGACTTCGGCGAGCTCAGCCGAGCCGTGGCGGCCGGCGCCTGAGGCCCTTTCGCCGCCCAACGGCCGCCAGAAGCGGCGGCCGCTACGAAGCAGCACTGTCATACTATGCTGAACCACCGGCTACTCCGCCGAGGCTGCCTGCACTGCGGAAAGTTGTTCGAGAGCCAGCATGAGGGCGTGGGTTCCTTTTCGGGCGTGGCCCTGCGCCTGCAGGGCGGTGTAGAGCTGATGGGCGAGTGCCAGACCCGGCAGGGCAAGGTTCATACGGGCGGCCTCGTCCAGCGCAATCCGCATATCCTTGACCAGGTGCTCCACGAAGAAACCGGGCTCGAAGTTGCGTTTGTGGATCCGCGGGGCGAGGTTGGTGAGCGACCAGCAGCCGGCCGCCCCACCGCTGATAGACTGCAGCACCGTCTCGATGTCCAGGCCGGCCCGATACCCGTACAGCAGACTCTCGCAGACGCCGATCATGGTCACGGCAATCACGATCTGGTTGCACACCTTGGCGTCCTGGCCCGCCCCGGCCGTGCCATGGTAGACGATGATCTTGCCCATCAGGCGAAACAGGGGTGACACAGCCTCGAAGACCTCGCGGTCGCCGCCGACCATGATCGACAGACGGGCCTCGCGGGCCCCCACGTCGCCGCCCGAGACGGGGGCATCGAGGGCGTGCATGCCTTTCGCCTTGGCCGCCTCGTCAATCTCTCGTGCGAGGCTCGGCGGCGTCGTGGTCAAGTCTACGAAAATGCAACCCGGCCGGGCGACGGAGAGGATGCCGCCGGGTGCCAGATACACCTCGCGGACGTCGCTCGGGAAGCCGACCATGGTGAAGACCACGTCGGCGTCACGGGCGGCCTCGCCGGCGGAGTCGGCCCAACGGGCACCGGCATCCAGCAGGGGCTGAGCCTTGGTTCGCGTGCGGTTGTAGACCGTGACCGTATGGCCGCCGGCCAGCACATGCCCGCACATGGCCGCCCCCATCACGCCCGTCCCCACCCATCCGACCCGCACCTGCTGCGGCAGTGGCTCCATGACTGATCCTCCCTGGCGAGCGAAACGCTCGTGCCTGGGTAGTTTGTACCCTCTCCCCGCGAAGAGGCAAGCCCACGGCAGAGATTTGAGTGTAGGCGAACGAGGATCAGAACGGTCGTTCGCGCATGGTGGCGGCCATGATGGCTTTGGCGGTGTGCAGGCGGTTCTCGGCCTCCGGGAAGACCACGGATTGCGGGCCGTCGAAGACCGCGTCGGTGACCTCGGCGCCGCGGTCGGCGGGCAGGCAGTGCATATACACCGCCGTCCCTTTCGCCAGCTTCATCCGCCGCTCGTCGCAGATCCAGTTCTTGTAGCGAGCGTTCATGGCCAGCATTTCCTTCTCGATGGCGGCCATCTGCCCGGGGTCGGCGTCGCGGCGCTGCATCATCAGGTCGTACGGCCCCCAGCTCTTGGGGTACACGATGTCCGCGTCGGCGAACGCGGCGTCCATGTCCTCGACGATCTCGAACTTCGTACCCGCCTCGCGGGCGTTGTTGCGGGCCGCCTCCAGCGTCTGGTCCATGAGCCGATAGCCCGGCGGATGGGCCAACGACACATCCAAGCCCGCCCGGGTCATCAGCGTGATCAGCCCTTGCGGCACCGAGAGCGGCTTGGCATACGACGGCGAGTAGGCCCAGGACACCGCGATCTTACGGCCGCGCAGGTCGCCTTTACCGAAGAGTTCACGGATGGTCTGCAGGTCGGCCAGCGTCTGCGTGGGGTGGTCCACGTCGCACTGCATGTTGATGACCGGTACGTCGGTCGCCTCGGCCACCTGGCGCATGAACTTGTTGCCCTCGTGCAAGATGAGATCGTGGCGGATGGCGATGCCGTGCCCCATCGAGCCGAGGATCTTGCCGGTGTCGTACGCCGTCTCGCCGTGCGAGATCTGGCTGAGCTTGGAGTCCAGGAAATGGGCATGGGCTCCGAGCTGGGTAGCCCCGGCCTCGAAGGCGTTGCGCGTCCGCGTGCTGTTGTCGAAGAACAGCAGGAAGATCGTCTGGTCCGGCAGCAGCCGGGTCTTCTCGCCGCGGTGGAACTTGGCCTTCAGCTCATCCGCAAGCTCGAGCAGCGTCTCCAACTCGCCCCAGCTCAGATCCTGCGTTTCGATGTAGTCCTTACCCTTCAAACCTGGCATGGCTATTCTCCAATCCCCTATCAGGCCCCAGGTCACCTGTTGTCCTGCTCGGGCCGCAAGGGTATACTATCAATATGACCAGACCCATAGCGATGAGCGACGTCCTGGCCCTCCCGCTCGACGAGCGTCTCCGCCTCGTCGGAGACATCTGGGACAGCATAGCCTCTGCTCCCGAGGCCATCGAACTCACCCAGCCGCAGCGCGATGAGTTGGAGGCCCGCTTGACGGCATATCGTCGAAACCCCGCGGCGGGCGCTCCCTGGCCCGATGTCAGAGCGAGGCTCCTGGATAACCCATGATCTCCGGCATCCTGTTTCGCCCCGAAGCAGAAGCGGATCTTGAGGAAGCTTTCCGCTGGTACGAACAACAACGCAACGGCCTCGGGCGTGAATTCCTGCTGGCGATCGACGATGTTCTGCAGGGCGTAACGGAGAACCCATCGCTGCATCCACTGGTCTACCGCAACATTCGCAGGGCGTTTTCCCGTCGGTTTCCATATGGAGTCTTCTACCTGATTGACGGCGATCTGGTGGTCGTGCTCGGCGTTTTTCATGCAAGCAGAGACCCCTCACTCTGGAGGGACCGGATATGACCCTCACTTAATCGTCACATCAGGTTGACCGCCGATCCCTCCTCTTCGTTTTCGGCGACCTGCCGCAGTAGACCGACGGGAACGCGGCGTAGAAGGCGGCGCATTGCACGAGCTGCTCGATGGCCACGGAGTCGTTGACCGTGTGGGCGACGCTCTCCTCGGCCGGCCCGAACCCGACGCAGGGGATGCCGAACATGCCGTTGATGGACACTCCGTTGGTGCTGAAGGTCCACCGTCCGATACGCGGGCGGCGGCGGAACAAGTCGCGGTAGACGGCCGCGGCGGCCTGGACCTGCGGGGCGTCCTCGCGTACCAGCCAAGTGGGGAAGTAACTGCGGGTCGGGTACGCCAGCCCGGTGTAGCTGGGCCGCTCGTAAGTGCGAGTCTCCACGCGGGCCTTGACGCCGGCCCGGCGGACCGCGTCACGCACTTCGCGCAGGGCGGAGGCCTCGGTCTCGCCGGCCGTCAGCCGCCGGTCGAGATGGATGAACGCCTCATCGGGCACGGCACACAACGACGGCGTCTTGCAGTTGATATACGTCACGGTGATGGTGCCCTTGCCGAGGAAAGGGTCCTCCGGCAGCCGGCCGTTGAGGGCCTCGATCTCACCCACGATGCGGGCCATCTTGTGCACCGCGTTGTCGCCCTTGTGCGGCATCGAGCCGTGGCAACTTCGGCCCTTGACGGTGACGCCGATCTCCATCCGCCCGCGCTGCCCCCGCAGAATGCGGCAATCGGTCGAGTCGGTAACCACGACGACCTCCGGCCTGAAGCCGTCCTCCCGCACGATGTACTGCCAGCACAGGCCATCACAGTCCTCCTCCTGGACCGTGAACACCATGTACAGCGAGTACTCGTCGAGCGGGATCTTCAGATCGCGGATGATGCGTGCGGCATAGACCATGGGGGGGACGGCGCCTTCCTGATCGCCGGCCCCCCGCCCCCAGACGCGCCCGCCGGCGACACGACCCCCATACGGGTCGTGCTTCCACTCGCTGCGGTCGCCTACGCCCACGGTATCCACATGTGCGTCAATGGCAATAGCCCGCGGCCCCTTGCCGATCCGGCCGAACAAGTTGCCGAACCCGTCCGTCCAGATGCGGTCAAAAGCCTTGGTCCCGCGCATCTCCGCGGCGATGCGCTCGACGACCCGCTTCTCCTGCGTGCTCTCGCTGGGAATCGCGATCAGGTCCTGCAAAAAGCGGACCATCGGCCCACGATAGTGCTTCGCCCTGCTGACGATCCGACTGGCATCCACAACGCCGCTCCTGTACACAAACCGGAACAGGCTAATCACCGCGGGCAGGCCTGTCAACGCGGTGCGGTTGCGTCAGGGGCGGGCTTTTCCGATAATGGCTGGTGCTGCATGATCCGCCCTTCGGGCCTGTTGGGGAGTGCAAAGACGATGGCGACGATTCCACAAGCCGCGGTGGCCGCGACGCGGGGCCGCCCTCTGACCTTCGAATTGAACGGGAGCCCCGTCACGATCGACGTGCACGCGGAGGCCAGCCTGCTGGACGTGCTGCGCGACGATCTGGACATCATCAGTCCCAAGGACGGCTGCCAGCCGCAGGCCTCCTGCGGGTGCTGCACCGTGCTCATCGACGGCAAGGCCAAGCTCAGTTGTACCACGAAAGCGACGGCGGTTGCCGGCAGGCGGGTGACGACGCTCGAAGGACTCAGCGACGCCGAACGGGCGATGATTGCCGACTGCTTCGTCCGGGCGGGCGGCGTGCAGTGCGGCTTCTGCATCCCGGGCTTCGCGGTGCGGGCTTACGCCCTGCTGGAACGCAACGCCAGCCCGACGCGCGACGAGATCCTGCGCGACCTGCGGGCCCATCTGTGCCGCTGCACGGGCTACACCAAGATCGTCGAGGCCATCGAGCTGCTGGCCCGCGTGCGGCGCGGCGAGTCGCCCCCGGCGGCGGACACCAGCGGCCGCATCGGCACCTCGCTGGCCCGGTACAGCGGGCACGACGCCGTCCTGGGCCGGCGACGCTACGTCGACGACATCAAGGTGCCGGGCATGGTCCATGCGGCCCTGCGGCTCAGCGACCACCCAAGGGCTCTGGTAAGGGGTATCGACACGGCGACGGCCGAGGCTTTGCCCGGCGTCCTGCGCGTGGTGACGGCGGCCGACGTGCCGGGCGAGCGTTTCATCGGGCTGATCCGGCAGGACTGGCCGGTCCTGGTGGCCGTCGGCGAGGAGACGCGCTACGTGGGCGACGTGGTGGCCGCGGTTGTGGCCGAGGACGAACGCACCGCCCGCGAGGCCGCCGGCCTGATCGAGATCGACTACGAGGTGCGCGAGCCCGTCACCGATCCGCACGAGGCCCTGAAGCCGGGCAGCCCGCAGGTGCACGCCAACGGCAACCTGCTCAGCCGGTCAACCATCATCCGCGGCAACGTCGAGGAAGCCTTTGCCCAATCCGCCTACGTCATCGAGGACACCTACCGCACGCAGATGATCGAGCATCTGTTCCTCGAACCGGAGGCGTGCATCGCCATCCCGGAGGATGGCGGGTTGCACGTGCTCTCGCAGAGCCAGGGCGTCTTCGACGACCGCAGGCAGATCGCCCGCATCCTCGGCTGGGACGAGCAGCGCGTCCGCGTGGATCTCATCAGCAACGGCGGCGGGTTCGGCGGCAAGGAGGACATGAGCGTCCAGGGCCAGACCGCCCTGCTGGCCGCGCTCGTCGGCAAGCCCGTCAAGCTGCGCCTTAACCGCAAAGAGAGCTTCCGCGTCCACCCCAAGCGGCACCCCCTCGATATGCACTACAAGGTGGGCTGCGACGCGGATGGCCGACTCACCGCCGTCCGCGCCCGCATGATCGGCGACACCGGGGCGTACGCTTCCGTCGGGATGAAGGTGCTCGAGCGGGCCGGCGGACACGCTACCGGCCCGTACCGCGTGCCCCACATCGACATGGAGGCCCTGGCGGTCTACACCAATAACCCTCCCTGTGGAGCCATGCGCGGCTTCGGGGCCAACCAAGCCGCCTTCGCCATCGAGGGGCTGCTCGACCGTCTGGCGGCCCAGGTGGGCATCGACGGCTGGGAGATGCGCTGGCGGAACGCCCTGGACGTGGGCGACGTGTTCTGCACCGGCCAGCGGCTGACCAAACCGTTCGGGCTCAAGAAGACGCTGCTGGCCGTCAAAGACGCCTATCGCTCCGCCAAGTACGCCGGCATCGCCTGCGGCATCAAAAACGTCGGCGTCGGCAACGGCATGCCGGACATTGGCCGGGCCCTGCTCACCGTCGGCGACGACGGCACCGTCACCATCCGCACCGGCTTCACCGAGATGGGCCAAGGTCTCTTCACCATTTGTGTTCAGACCGCCTGCGAGGAGACCGGCCTGCCGCCCGAGGTGTTCAAGGCGATGACCGATACATCGGAGGAACTCGGCGTGGGTCAGACCACCGCCAGCCGGGCGACGGTGCTCCGGGCTCGTGCCATCATCCGGGGGCGCAAGCTGTTCAACGAGGCCCTCCGCGAACTCGGTATCCTGCCGACGGACGGACCAGAGCGCATCCGCGAACGCCTGCGGCCGCTGGCCGGGCGCCGGTTCTTCGGCGAGTGGATCTGCGACGACACGACCAAGCTCGGGGCCGACGTGCCCGAGCCCAAAACCCACCTGACTTACGGCTTCGCCACGCAGGTCGCCATTCTCGACGACACCGGGGCCATCGCCAAGATGATCGCGTGCCACGACGTCGGCCGGGTGCTCAATCCCGTCCAGCTTGAGGGCCAGCTCGAAGGGTCCATCCATATGGGGCTGGGCTACGCGCTGACCGAGGACTTCCGCCTGGAGGGAGGCCGCATCGCCACGGAGACGATCAAATCCGTGGGCGTACTGCGGGCCCACCAGATGCCGCCGATCGAGGTGCTCTTCGTCGAGGAAGGCGATCCGGAATGCCCCTACGGTGCCCGTGGCGTGGGCGAGATCGGCTTGGTCCCCACCGCCCCCGCGGTGGCCGGCGCCCTCTTCCGCTATGACGGCGTGGTACGTACCCAACTACCGATGAAGGACTCCCCCGCCGCCCAGGCCCTGCACTCCCGCCCCGGCGCCTGATGTACCCGAATGGGCCTCGTCGCCTGGGGGGCAAGAGGTGATCGATCCGCAGATTGCACACCTTGCGCAGCCAAGCCGCGACGACCCGGAACGCCCGTTTTCATCTGCGTCAATCTGTGTGATCTGTGGGCCTGGGTGGCCCACAGGTCCTCCGGACCTGGGGTCGCGATTGCTGGCCCAGACCCACTCGGTCAACGAGTATGTGCTCCAGGCAAACCGTAATCGCTTCCCCAGGTTCAGAGAACCTGGGCCACCCAGACCTGACTGGTTGTTTCGGTGCAAGCTCAGAGTCACAGGGTACTTGGGTTCGTAAACGCTCACCACTCCTTTTTACACCACGAAGAGCACGAAGGGCACGAAGAGAGAAGGTGTAGCACCTTCAGTTGTCTTCTCTTCCTTCTCTTTCTTCGTGCTCTTCGTGTCCTTCGTGGTTCGTCTATCCGCAAACAGGCCCCGAAAGCCTGTGAACAGTTACTGAAACGCAAAGACGCGAAGACGCAGAGAGGAAGGATGCAACAACCATCTTCCTCTTCGCGTCTTCGCGTCTTTGCGTTACCTACTCCTCCTGCAACCGTGAACACGGTTTCTCGCCGGGCGAACCCTGTTCTGTGTACACGGGAAAGCGATTAAACGAATCATCCGGCGCTCCCCACTCCATCTGTGTCCATCTGTGTGATCTGTGGGCACCTCTTCCAGCTTCTTGCCTGGGTGGCCCAGGTCCTCCGGACCTGGGGTCGCGATTGCTGGTCCAGACCCACTCGGTCAACGAGTATGTGCTCCAGGCAAGCCGTAATCGCTTCCCCAGGTTCAGAGAACCTGGGCCACCGCATGGGCTCTCATGGAGCTGCCGGCGGGCCGGCGTCGGGTTCTTCGTTCGGCTGCGGAACGAGCAACTCGAAAGGTTTGTCCGCCCAACTGATCGAGCCCGGCCGCCACCAGCGGAGCCGCTCCCGATGAAAACGCCTCTGAAGCTCGTCAGCCTGGATGGTGAAAGTTTCCGTGCCCCAGGCCCGGATGAGCACGTCGGCGTGCGTGCTGACGGCCTGCTCCTCGACGGGTAGAAGCACAATTCGCCAGGTGAACAGGTCTACGGGGGGAAGACTGTACGGCGCGGGCTCCGCCAGGAGGCCGAGGCTCCGCGCTCCCACCCCCTGCAGGGTTCGGAGATCATGGGCGGTTCGGACGCGGGAAGTCGACGGCCTGCTGTCGCGAACAAAGCCCCGCAGGTAGCGAGCCCCCGGTCCCGCAGTGACCAACACGATCGCACACAGCACCGCCGCCCGCCAAACCCGATGGCGGATCAACCGCCCCACCGCCAGCACGGCCGCCAAGCCCAGAGCCACGTCGGGAAAGACGGCAAACCGGCCATACTCGGCCGGCTTGCCTGCCGCCAGAGCTACGAACTGGAGTACCACCACCAGGGCGGGGGCGACCAGCAGCCAACCCGCCCCACCGCGCTGGCATTCCGCGTTTTCCAGGTCCGTCTTCGACGAACACCGCAGCGCCCGCCAAGTGAAGATGCCCACCGCCGCTACCCCCACAGCGGCCAGCAGAAACGAGGTGCCCTCGGCCATCAGGACCGCCGCATTGACCAGACCCGCCCCCAGGCGACTGACTTCGTACATGGCCAGCGAGTTGCCGAAGTTCGAACGTAACACCTCGCGATTGAAGAACAGGTTGATGAGCATGTACGGGTTCGTAGCCAAGTACACCGCCGCGCCGACGCCCGCCCCCGCCGCCGTCCGCCAGGCAACCTCGCGCCACGACCAACGCCGCAGCAGGAGCATCACCGGCAGGATCACGAAGATCGGCAAGGCCGACAGCACCATGCCAAGTGCCGCCCCGCACAGTGCCGCCGTCGCCAGCCACCACCCGCGTCGGCCGGTGTCCACGTAGCGCATCGCCGCGATGACCGCCAGAAGCATGAGCACCGCGCCCGGCAGATGCGGTTTGGCCTCGTGGGCCATGTTGACCACGACGGGCATCAGGGTATAGCAAAGGGCTCCCGCCACGGCCGTCGCCGTACATCCGCCGCTCAGCCGCCGGCCGAGCCAGAACACCGCCATCACGCCGGCCAGCGCCCACCCCACCGTGTACAGCCGCATGACCACGTAGAACTTGCCGAACTCCTCCGGGTAATCGAGGTAGAAGGCCGGATCGGCCATCAACGTCACCTCGCCGGTCAGCGAGGCCAGCTTCAACAGCGCCCCCACCGGGTAGATCCACAGCCCGCCGTACTGGTACAGGCGCGGATCCAGCCGGCCCTGGCCGGGGCGCATACCCGCCAAGGCCATCAGGGTAATCATCTCGTCCGGCTGGTAGGAGTAGAGGCGGTAACGACGGATGATCGCGGCCCGCTGCTCATCCGTCGCGTTGAGCACCACGGGCCGTTCCCGCGAAGCCAGCGGGTCGATGTCCACGTCGGCCCCCAGGCGGGGATCGTCCGGTCGCTCGCCGGCCAGGCGGAGGATCTTCTCTCCGTCCCAGGGCGCCACCGAGCCAAAAAGAAACCCATCCACCGCCCGCGAGGGCAGACCCCAGGTGATCCCCGCGCAGAACACCGTCGCCGACCCTGCCAGCAGCAGAACCACGGCCACAAGCGTTCGCGGTTGCGTCTTCACCGGTCGGCTCGCGATGATGACCCCCGACTCTGCCGCTCAGCGATCCAGCTTCTTGACCCGAATGTTGCGGAACTCGACCACGTCCCCGTGGTCTTGCAGGCACAGATAGCCGCTGCGAGGCAGCTCAGAGTAGGGGAAACTGAACTTGCCTCGCTTGGTGGTCAGCTTGCTGAAATCGGTGTCGATGATCTTGCGGCCGTTGAGGACCACCTTGCACAGCGGCCCATCGCAGGTGATCTCAAACGCGTTCCACTCGCCGACCGGCCTGGTGGCATCAAGCATCGGCACGACGATGTCGTAGATCGCGCCCATACTGTGCTTGTGTGGCTGCTTGCCGTGCTCGGCGAGGATCTGGATCTCGAAGCCGCTGTAGGGCGGATCGCCGTCTTTGCGCGCCCGCAGGACGATCCCGCTGTTGCCGCCCGTGCTCATGCCTTCGTGTGTCGTGCGCACGTCCATCCGCAGGACGAAGTCGCGCAGCTCAGCGGCCTCGTAACGGTACCACGGGCCCCACGTGCCGTTGCAGCGAACCATGCCGTCGGCGACCGTAAACGGCTGCTTATCATTGTCGAAGAGCACCGCCCAACCATCCGTGTGATCCTTGTCCAGAAGAGGCACAAACCCGGCTTCGCCAGTATCCCGCACCGGCGGCGACGAAGGCTTGTCCAGCTTCTTGACGCGAATGTTGCGAAACCAGACCGGGCGGCCATGATCCTGCAGGGCGAGGTAACCCCTGGCCGGCAGGTCGTTGTACGCCAGGTTGAACCGCTTGAACTTGCCGACCGGCTCGGTGAACTCGCTGAAATCCACGTCGATCACCTTCAAGCCGTTGACCACGATCTTGACCAGCTTGCCGTCGCAGGTGATCTCGATGTCGTTCCACTCGCCGGCCGGCTTGGACTGGCTGTACATCGGGGTCACCACGTCGTAGATCGCCCCGGTGGTGTTCTTCGTCGGCTCTTTTCCGTGGTCGTCGAGAATCTGCACCTCGAACCCGCTTTGCCAAGGAACGCCCTCTGCCTTCGACCTGACCACAATGCCGCTGTTGGCTCCTTCGGCCACCTTGAACTGCATCCGCAGGATGAAGTTTTCAAGCTGCTCGGCCTCGTAGCGGTACCAGTAGCCCATGCACTTGTTGAGGATCGCACCATCCTCAATCACCCAGGCCTCGGGGTTGGGCGGCTGCCCCTTGTCGTGGTAAATGCTCCATCCCTGCCCTGTCGCGCCGTCGAAGATGGAGACGAAGCCCTCCTCGTCCGTCGCCGCGGAGGCCGGCTTGGGGGCCTCGGCCGCAGCGGCGGCCAAACTCCAGCCGAAAACGATCCACAGCACCAACCACCGGTGTCTCCTACTGGTCGTCGACATCATGTTCAATGCCTCCTTGGCGTGCATCCTCAAACCCATACACCCCAGGCAACGTCAGCCAATCTACATTGCCCCATCCGGAGCCGCAACCCGAACGCACCGCGGGCTTCAGCCAACGCACCGCGGGCATCAGCCAACGAGCCGCGGGCTTTAGCCCGCGCGGTGCCCGCACGTGGAGCTGGGTGGCCCATCCGTCGCAACGCCGGGTGGCCCATCCCCGTCGCGGCAAGGGTGGGCTGGCGATGATCGAACGCGTGGGAACACCTTCTTTACCAGCAGACCTTTCTCCATCCCGATCATCGCGTCCCCCCCATCGCGTGGCGATGGATGGGCCACCCACCGATTTTGTCACGGACCCGTCGCTGACGAATCCGCGCCGTTGCGCTTGTCATGCGCCGCCCGCTGCCGCATAATCGCGCCGCGCTGAGCGTGCCCGTCCCGCTCGCTGAGCGCGAACGAGGTGACCTGACATGGTTCGACTGGCAGTGGCCGGCGCGGCCGGCAGGATGGGCTCGCGGATCATCGCCCTCGCGGCAACGGATGACCGGTTCGAGGTGGTGACGGCTCTGGAACAGACCGGGCACCCCGCCGTCGGCGGCGACGCCGGCGAGCTGGCGGGGCTGGGCCGCATCGGGTTGCCCATCCAGGACCGTTCCGACACCGAATTCGACGTGCTGATCGACTTCACCCTGCCGGCCGGCACCATGCACTGGCTTGACTACTGCCTCACCTGCCGCCGGCCCATGGTCATCGGCACCACGGGACATTCCTCCGAGGAAGCGGCAGCGATTGAGAAGGCCGCCGATTCCATCGCCATCCTCAAGGCCAGCAACATGAGCATCGGCATGAACCTGTTGTTCAAGCTGGTCGGGCAGGTGGCCGCCGCCCTCGGCGAGGATTACGACATCGAAATCGTCGAGACCCATCATCGCTTCAAGGCCGACGCCCCCAGCGGCTCCGCGATCAGCTTGCGCGACGCGATCCTGCAGGCCACCGGGCGCGACGCCGCACGGGACGTCATCTACGGCCGCCACGGTCAGACGGGGCAGCGCCCCCCCCGCCAGATCGGGATGCACGCCCTGCGCATCGGGGATACTGTCGGCGAGCACCAAGTTTTGTTCGGCAGCCTCGGCGAGACCCTGACCATCAGCCACTCCGCTCATACACGTGACACGTTCGTGAAGGGCGCGTTACGGGCGGCGGCCTGGTTGGCAGGCAAACCTGCCGGCCGCTACGACATGCAGGACGTGCTGACCGCGAGCAAAGGTTGAACTATGGCGCATGCCTTCATCCCGCTTACGCCGGACCATCTGCCCGCCCTGCTTGACCTCTGCGGGAGCAGCCTGCCGTTGGACACCTTCAGCCAACGACTGCTCGAACGCAGGCTCTTTGAGGATCCGCGTTATCAAGCCGATTTGTCGCTGGGTATTGAACATGGCGGGCGACTGGCCGCGGCCGCGCTCGGTATCCTGCGTCCCATGCCCGAGGGCCACCACCACGGCTGGATCAAACTGCTGGCGGTGGCCCCCGCCCACCGCCGCCAGGGCCTGGGCACGGCGCTCCTGGCCCAACTGGAACAATGTTTCCGCACCGCCGGCGCCCAACAACTCGACACCCTGGGCGCCCCGCATTACCTCTGGCCGGGCGTGGATGTACGGTACACCCCTGCGTGCCTGCTGTTCCAGCGGGCCGGGTTTGCCGAGCACCGCTACACCGTAAACATGGCCGTGGATCTGGCCGGGCAGACCTTCGACACCGCCGCCGAGGAGCTGGAGTTGAGCCGCTCCGGTTACGCGATTTACCGAGCCGATAAGGCCGCCCTGCCCGTCTTACAGGACTTCATCCGCAAGGAGTGGGCCGCGTGGTGCGACGAGGTGGCGATTACGCTGGGCAACGATCCCGTTTCAATGTTCTACGCCACACGCGCGGGCGTGCCGGTGGCTTTTGCCGCGTACGACACGTCCATGTTTCCGGGAACCTTCGGGCCGATGGGTACCGACGCCGCCTGCCGCGGAAAAGGCGTGGGGGCCGTGCTGCTCAAGAAATGCCTGCGGGATATGAAGGATCTCGGCTATCCGCGCTGCGAAGTGGCCTGGGTCGGTCCGGTGGGCTTCTACGCCCGCCATGTGGGCGCCCACATCTGCCGCGTCTTTCGCGACTACCGCAAACCGCTGACCTGAAGCGGCCGTCAGTGACAGCAAGCTACCCCGACGTTCCACCAGGGCCGAGGTAGAGTCCATCCTCACGGCGCATGTGGAGTCCATCCTCACGGCGCATGCTGCGAAGGATGCGCAGCCACAAACCTCATGATTCACGGTTGGCGTCCGCGTCCGGCTTGCCTCTTCGCGGCGCACACGCGCAACTTGTGTTTGCCGGGACTTCAACCATGCAGGTGCTGGTCGAGATACTCCACCACCCGCGACTTGTCGATCCGCTCCTGCTGCCCGGTATCGCGGTCGCGGACGGTGACGGTACCGTCCTCCTTGGTCTGGCCGTCGATGGTGAAACAGTACGGCGTGCCGGCCTCGTCCATCCGCGCGTAGCGTTTGCCGATCGAGGCTTTGGCGTCGTACTGGCAGGACCAGCGCTTGCGGAGGGCCTGGTAGATGGGCTCGGCAATCTCCGGCAGACCGTCCTTGTTGACCAGCGGAAAGACCGCGGCCTTGATCGGCGCCAGCCGGGGGTGGAACTTCATCAGCTCGGGGCTGGGCCGCGACTCATCCACCGTGTACGCCTCGCAGATGAACGCCAGCGTTCCGCGGTCCGCACCTGCCGACGGCTCGATGACGTGCGGCACAAAGCGTTCCTTGCGTTCATCATCAAAGTAGGTCAGGTCTTTGCCGCTGCCCTTCCACTTCGGCTTGCCGTCCGGGCCGAGGTCGACCACCAGTTGCCCGTCCTTGGCAACCAGCTTGCCCTCCATGTGACTACGCAGGTCGAAGTCCCCGCGGTGAGCAACACCCTCCAATTCGCCGAAGTCACCCTCGGCCAGGAAGGGAAACGCGTACTCGATATCGCTGGTGCCGCAGGAATAGTGGCTCAGCTCGTCCTTGTCGTGCTCGCGAAGCCGCAGGCGGCTGCCGGCCAGGCCGAGTTCCGTGTACCAGCGCATGCGCAGATCGCGCCAGTACTCATACCAGCGGGCCGACTCTGACGGATGGCAGAAGAACTCGATCTCCATCTGTTCAAACTCGCGCGAGCGAAACGTGAAGTTCCGCGGCGTGATCTCATTGCGGAAGCTCTTGCCCACTTGGGCGATACCGAAGGGGACCTTGATCCGCGTCGAATCGCAGACGTTCTTGAAATTGACGAAAATGCCCTGGGCCGTCTCGGGGCGAAGAAAAGCCTTGTTCTCATCCTCCTGCAGCGCACCGGTGTGCGTTTCAAACATCAGATTGAACGGCCGTGGCTCGGTCAGATCACCGCCGCAATTGGGGCAGTACGCCGCGAGCTTCGCCGCCAGGGTACGGTCACGTCCGGCCTCGACCAGTCGGTCGTCGACCCGGCCCATGGCCTTGATCGCGGGCGCCAGCCCCGGCGCCAGCTTCTTGCCCTTGCGTTCGGCCCATTCCTCGATGAACCTCTCCAACGCCGCCGGCTGCTGACACTCCGCGACGACTTCGCAAAAGACTTGAAACCACTTGCTTTCGGCCATTTCAGGGCCGATGTGGTCCGCCCGGTAGAGCTTCTTGCATTGCCGACACGTCTGCATCAGATCTGCGAAGAGGTCATAGTGCCCGCTGACTTTCCAGACCTGCGGGTGCATGATGATCGAGCAGTCGAGGCCCACCATGTCGTCGCGGGCGTGGACCATGTCGTTCCACCAGGCGTTCTTGACGTTCCGCTTGAGCTCCACGCCCAGGGGGCCGTAGTCCCAGAAGCCGTTGATGCCGCCGTAGATCTCGCTGCTCTGGAAGATGAACCCGCGCCGCTTGCACAAGGCGACGATCTTGTCCATGACGTTGCCGCTGGGTTGGGTCATGACGGTTTCCTGATTCCTCTCTCGAATACGGTCCCTGCCCGGCCGACGGCGACGGGCCAGACACTCCAATCCGTCGCCACCGACCTGAAACTTCAAACAGGCAGAGATTATACCGAAAACGCCGATGCCGGCCAAAAACCCATGGACCCACGAATGACTTGAACCACCAAGACACAAAGACACCAAGACGAACGATCAGCGAGAACCGAGCGTGCGACTGCTTGACCAAACTGCATTCTTTGTGTCTTGGTGATTCGACTCGTGAACGGTTGCCCGCTGGAATGAAGAGTCAACCTCAAGAGGTCTTCCTCTCTGTCGATTTTCGGGAGGACTTCGTCCAGGGCTGTCGCGATCTTCTACGGATATGGGGGTTCGGCTGGCAGGGCTGAGGCCGCCCGTCCCTCCCGGCCGGTAGGCTCCGAAGCCGTGACCACAGGGCCGGCCGCGCGGCTCATTCCGACAACTGCGGGGCAGCGGCATCCAGCGCGGGTCCGTCTACAGACAACCGCGGACCGGATCGCCAGCGGGGTCGGCCTTTGATCGTGCCGGCCGCGATCCGCACGATCTCCTCGGGTGAGTTGACCAGGTGCAGGTGCTTGCCGCTCTTGGGCCGGTGCCTCAGAATGCTTTCAACGGTGGGCCGCCAGAAGTCGCCGAACACGAAGATCGGCCGGGGATCGATCAGGTGCTTACAGACGTATTCCCAGACCAGGGCCAGTTCGGTCAGCGTCCCCGTGCCCCCCTCCAGCACCACGTAGGCCGACGACATGTGCATCATGTCCTTGATCCGCTTGAGCAGGTGCTCGTGGTGGATCTCGTGGTCGATGTAGGCGTTGGCCTTGAGGATTTTGCCGCGGGCGTTGTTGAACACGGAGCAGGTGACCCCGATGGTCAGCCCGCCGGCGTCTTTGGCGCCCCGGGCACTGGCCTCCATGGTCCCATCGTAACCGCCGTTGGCGACGATGTACCCCGCCCGGGCCAGGGCCTGCCCGATCTGGTAGGCGTCCCGGTACGTCGGCTCCCCCGGCTTGGCCGAGTAGCTACCGAAAACACAGATGACATGTCGCCGCCCGAATTCACCGCCCACGTGCGTCATTCTCCACCGACGGGCCACACCCTGCCCGATCCCGGCCCGCGGGTGTCCCGCGACCGCACCCGATCCCCTCAACCGCAGGGCCCATAACTGGACTTTACCAAATAGCCGGCAGGGGGTAAAGCTGTTGTCCCAGGGGGGTGCTCCATTCTCTGCCGCCTGGGCCGGCCTCCCGGCTTGGATATCGGCTGTCGCCAGGAGCATAATGAGCCTCCACGCAGGAGCGTAGGAATACCCGTTTCCGCTCGCCCGGAAACGCCCCATCGACCGATAAAAGAAGCATCCTGCGCGGTCCAAGCGAGACAAGACAGCGCGGGGGCAGTACCATGGGCTTTGGCGGGCTTGGTCGGGCGGTCCCGGGCACGGGTGGTCGGCCGGTTGATCCGCCGGGCAAGCTGGTGAACGGTCATCGGTTTCTCGCGAGATAACCAGGTTCCCATCCCGGGCGAGTATCCCGGGAGGGTCTGACATCTGGCCACGCGGAGCGCGGATTTTCGTCACGGAGGACACGCAGTGCTATCCACACGTCAACATTGGGGTATGGGCCTGATCCTGCTGGTGCTCTTGGCGGGCTGCAACAAGCCGGCCGAAGAAATCGCCCTCGCGCCCGAGGACCCGGACTACTATCGTCAGCTTCCTCCGGGGGAACTGGCCCTGGTCAAGCTGACCGACCCGAGCCAGTGGCCGGACTTCAGCGGCGGATTCGCCCACCGCACAGGGCTGGAACAGGCCGCCCAGAACAGCCTGGAGTACATGACCAAGCCATCCTCCAAGGCGTTCTTCCCCTACGGCGAGATCACCCATGAGCACGCGGTGGCCAGCATCGAGGCGTTCATCGACGTGATCCGGGATGCCCGCTCCGGCGAGGAGTTGGACGCGACAATCAAGCAGCGGTTCGACATTTACCAGTCGCGGGGATGCGACGACCACGGCACGGTCCTGTACACGGGGTACTACCGGCCGATCTTTGACGCTCGCCTCCAGCCGGACGGCGAGTTCCGGTACCCGCTGTACAAGCGTCCGGATGATCTTGAACTCAACGCGGCCACCGGCAAATATGAGCGCAAGGGTGGCGGGCCGTACATGGCCCGGGCCGAGATCGAGCGCGGGGCGCTGGCCGGCCGGGGGTTGGAACTATGCTACCTGCGCGACCGCTTCGAGGCCTACATCGTGACCGTGCAGGGCTCCGGCCGGCTGCGGTTGCAGGACGGCCGCTTCTTCGACATCGGTTACCACGGCGACAACGGCCGGGATTACGCGTCGATCGGGCAGGCCCTCGTCGACCAGGGGCTCATCACCCCCAGCGAACTGTCGCTTCAGGGCCTCATTCGCTTGTTCCCGCAGAACCCCGATCAGCTCGACCGCGTCCTGGCCACGAACCCCCGGTATGTGTTCTTCACCCCGCGCTCGGGCGGGCCGTACGGCAGCCTGAACGTCCCCGTCACCCCCTTCCGCTCCATCGCTACGGACAAGGAGGTTTACCCGCGGGCCTGCGTTTCTTACTTGCAGACCCTCGTCCCGGCCCGTTCAGCAGACGGGAGCATCCGTAACCACAGCTATGACGGGTTCGCGATGGACCAGGACACCGGGGGAGCGATCCGGGCGGCGGGGCGATGCGACTTCTTCCTGGGCACCGGCCCGGAGGTGGGTGAACTGGCCGGCCGCACGCTCGCCGAGGGCAAGCTGTACTACATCTTCCTGCGCCAGGGCGCTCCGGAGACCAGCATGGTCGCCAGCCCGCAGCCGCCGGGCGCCCCGCAGTCTGACTTTGTCCCCGAGTGGTGATCGCCCGGACCCCGGGACGTCCACCTTCCCGATGTGTGCTTTGACGAAAAGGGGGTGGAATTGACGACGAAGACCCATAGGTTGGTCTCATGCGTGTTGCCTCGGCTATCCTGCTGTCTATCATGCTCGCTGCCATCCCTGCCGACGCGGAAACCTCGAACGACTCCCCGGTCGTGCTGCAACTGCGGTGCGAATACCTCGTCAACCCGCTGGGCATCGAGGCTCTCCAGCCACGGCTGAGCTGGGTGCTGGAATCCGCTCAACGCGGCGAGCGACAAACCGCCTACCAGATCCTGGCCGCCGGCGATGCGCAAACGCTGGCCGATGGCCGGGGCGACCTGTGGGACAGCGGCAGGGTCGAGTCCAGCGATTCGGTCCACGTGATCTACCGCGGGCAGCCGCCGGGCACCGGCCAGCGGGTCCACTGGAAAGTGCGGGTCTGGGGCCGCGATGGCATGCCTTCGCCTTACAGTAAGCCCGCCTGGTGGGAGATGGGCCTGCTGCAACCCGAGGACTGGCGGGGGCAGTGGCTGGCGGCTCACCCGGACCGTCACCAGATGCTCGCCCCGTTCGACACCGCGCGGATGCGGTGGATCTGGTGGCCCGAGATCGACCCCGCCGCCGAGCCGCCCAAGGACCAGCCGCGGTTCTTCCGGCGAGCTTTTGAACTGCCCGCCGACCGGACCGCTATCCGGGCGCAGCTCCTGCTCACCGCCGACGACCATTACGTGCTGCACGTCAACGGCCGGGAGGTCGGCACCAACGACTACTGGCAGATGCTGCACGTGTATGACCTGACCGCCCTTCTCCGGCCGGGAGCCAACGTGCTGGCCGTCGCGATCCGCAACTATGGCGACGCAGCCGGCCTGATCGCCCAGCTCCGCGTGGATTTCGAGGAGGGCGAGCCCCTCATCCTGTCGACCGACACCGTCTGGAAGAGCAGCGACCTGGAAAACCCGGGCTGGACCGAGGCCGGTTTCAACGCCGCCGGCTGGCAGGCATGCCGCGATCTGGCCCCCTTCGGCGGGCCACCCTGGAGCGAGTTGTACCTCCTGCCCCAGCCGCGCCCCGCCCCGCTGTTCCGCAAGAGGTTCCAGATCGCCAAGCCCGTCAAGTCCGCGCGGGCGTATATCTGCGGCCTGGGCTATCACGAGCTGTACATCAACGGCGAGCGCATCGGCGACCACGTGCTGGACCCCGCCTTCACCCACTACGACCATCGTGCCCTTTACGTCGCACACGACGTGACCGGTCAACTCAAGGCTGGTGACAACGCCATCGGCGTCATGCTGGGCAATGGCTGGTACAACATGCACACGCGGGCGGTGTGGCTCTTCGACAAGGCCCCCTGGCGGGATGTGCCCTGCCTGCGGATGCAAGTGCACGTCACGTTCGAGGACGGCTCACAGGAGATCATCCCGACCGACGCGACCTGGAAGACGGTCCCCGGCCCGATCGTCTTCGACGCCATCCGCAACGGCGAAACGTATGACGCCCGCCAGGAGCGCACCGGCTGGGCCTCGGCCAACGGCGACGACGCCGACTGGCAGACGCCGCATCTCGTCCGCGGCCCCGCCGGCCGACTTGTGCCGCAGACCATGCCCGCCATCCAGGTCACCCAAACCATCGAGCCCGTGGCCCTGTCGGAGCCGCAACCCGGCATCTTTGTCTTCGAGCTGGGCCAAAACCTGGCCGGGTGGGCGCGGCTGACGGTGAAAGGGCCGGCCGGCACGCGCATCACGCTCAAGTATGGCGAGCGCCTCAAACCCGACGGCACGGTCAACCAGGACCTGATCGCCGCGCACAGCCTGCAGGCCCCCTTCCAGACCGACACGTACATCCTCAAGGGCGACGGCACCGAGACCTGGGAGCCCCGGTTCGTCTACCACGGCTTCCAGTACGTCGAGGTCAGCGGCTGGCCCGGCAAGCCCACGCTCGACAGCCTCCAGGGCCGCTTCGTCCACACCGCCTGCCCGCGGGTCGGCACCGTCGAATGCTCAAACCCCATCCTCAACCGCATCCAGCGCGCCGCCCTGTGGTCCTACCTCGGCAACTACCACGGCTACCCGACCGACTGTCCGCACCGCGAGAAGAACGGCTGGACCGGCGACGCCCACATGGCCGCCGAGCAGGCCATGTACAACTTCGACAACGCCGCCGCCTACGCGAAGTGGGTCGACGACCTGCGCGACGCGATGAAGGAGGACGGCCAACTGCCGGGCATCGTCCCCACCGGCGGATGGGGCTACCAGTGGGGCAACGGACCGGCATGGGACATCGCGTACCTCATCATCCCCTGGCAGCTCTATCTCTACCACGGCGACCGCGGCATCCTGGAGAAGCACTACGCGGGCTTCAAACGCTACGTCGATTACCTGACCAGCCGGGCGGAAGGGCACATCGTCTCCTTCGGCCTGGGCGACTGGGTGGCCATCGAGCAAAAGACTCCCGAGGCGGTCACCTCGACGGGCTACTACTACCGCGGTGCGATGATGCTCTCGAAGACCGCAGACCTGCTCGGCAAACAGGACGCCGCCGCCCGCTACAAAGACCTGGCCCGGCAGATCCGCGACGCCTTCAATGCGAAGTTCTACGACCGCCAGACGGGCCAGTATGCCACCGGCAGCCAGACCGCCCTGGCGTGTGCGCTCTACCACGACCTCGTCGAGCCCGACCAGGTGGAGCGCGTCGTCGCCAACCTCGTCGCCAACATCGAGCGGTGTGATGGACACATCAACAGCGGCGTGCTGGGCTCGATCTACATCCCGCACGCGTTGACCCGGTACGGTCGACCGGACGTGGCCTATACCCTCGCGGCCAAGACAACGTACCCGAGCTGGGGCCACTGGATCCAGCAGGGCGCCACCACGCTGTGGGAGGACTGGAAGGGCGAGGCTTCGCTCAATCACATTTTCTTCGGCGACATTTGTACGTGGTTCTACCAGGCACTGGCCGGCATCCGCGTCGATCCCGACCGGCCGGGTTTCAAGCACGTCCTCATCCGCCCGGAGATCGTCGGCGATTTGACCTGGGTCCGCGGCGAGATCGACACCGTCCGCGGCAGGGTGGCCAGTCGTTGGAAACTGGCCGACGGCATCCTGACACTCGCCGTAGCCCTGCCCGCCAACACGACGGCCACCGTTTTCCTGCCGGGCACGGACCCCGCCAAGGTCACCGAGAGCGGCCGCCCCATCGACCAAGCCGACTCCGTCCGCTTCATCCGCACCGATGAGAGGTCGTACCAGCACGACGGCGGGCGGTGCGTGTACGAAGTCGAGTCCGGGCGGTACGAGTTCGCCGTGCCCTGGCCAAGGCCGTGAGGTGGGCACCTCGAACAGAGCCGGCTTTTTGTGACCTTCACAGATCCGGGATGGCGGTATCGCCGACATGATGCTACAGTGTCGCAACTTTTTCGTCAGGGCCGATCCCATCATCCGGGGGGCAAGGACGTCTGCCTGTGCCGATACACACGCAGACCGGTCTCGCCGAGAGGAACCTGGGGCCATGGCATCGGCTGTTATCAGGAGCAACCGACACGATGGCGCACAAGGAAACGATGTCCCCGGCCCGCAAGGCAATAGCCTCCCCCACCCACAAGGCAGCGACGTCCCCGGCCGCCAAGGAAACGATGTCTCCGCGCGAGCGTCTGCTCAAGGCGATCAACCACCAGGTTCCCGACCGCGTCCCCATCGACCTGGGCGGCTTCCAGACCGGCATCCACAAGAAGGCATACGCCGCCTTGATCGAACACCTCGGCATCGAGGATGAGACCGTCACCCTGGACCCGGTGCAGCAACTGGCCAAGCCCTGCGAGGCGGTGCTTGAGCGGCTGCACGTGGACACGCGGTACATCACCGCCCACGCCCCGGAAGGCTTCACCGGCGGCATCATCCAGAACACCCGCGGCGGCCGGCTGTGGCACGATCTGACCGACGAGTTCGGCGTCGTCTGGTCCATGCCCGACGACCAGCCGCTCTACATGGACATCAGCCACCACCCCCTGGCCGACGCGGATGTGATCGACCTCGCCTACTACCCCTTCCCTGCCGGCGACGACCTCAGCCGCTTCACCGGCGTCCGCGAGCAGGCCCTGCGGCTCCGCAACGAGACGCCGTATCCCATCTGCACTGGCATCGGCGGCGTGGTCTACGAGTACTGCTGGTACATGCGCGGGCTGGAACGCTGGCTGATGGACCTCGTCGAGAACCCCAAGTTCTGCGAGGCCCTGCTCGACCGCATGTTGATGTACTGGACGCGGTTCTACACCATGTTCCTCCGCGAAGTCGGCGACCTGGTGGACGTGGTCATGATCGGCGACGATCTGGCCGGCCAACGCGGACCGCTGTTCAACCCCGAGATCTACGCCCGCCTGGTCAAGCCGCGGCAAAAGGCCCTCGTGCAGCACATCAAGTCGCTGACTGCGGCCAAGGTCTGGTACCACACCTGCGGCTCGTGCCGGCCGTACATCCCCGAGCTGATCGACAACGGCGTGGACATCCTCAACCCCGTGCAGATCGGCGTACCAGGCATGGAGCCCGCCGCCCTCAAGGCCGAGTTCGGGCGGCAGATCACCTTCTGGGGTGGGGGCATCGACGCTCAGCACGTGCTGCCGTCCGCCTCGCCCGCTGAGGTCCGCGAGCAGGTCCGCCGCAACCTGGGCGCTTTCAAGCCCGGCGGCGGCTACGTGTTCAACAACGTGCACAACATCCAGCACGGCGCCCCCCCCGAGAACGTCGTGGCCCTGTTCGACGCGGCGTACGAGTTCGGGTTCTACGGATAGAGGTCGCATCCCCATGGAAGCCAACCCGCTCCTCGGCGTTCTGCTCCACGCCATCGGCGGACTTGCGGCCGGCAGCTTCTACCTTCCCTTCCGCAAGGTCCGCAACTGGGCATGGGAAAGCTACTGGCTCGTCGGCGGCTTCTTCAGTTGGATCGTCGCTCCGTGGCTCGTCGCCTGGCTGACCACCCCCGCCCTGCTCGACGTCCTCCGAGCCGCCCCGCCGGCCACCCTCGCCCGGTGCTACTTCTTCGGCGTGCTCTGGGGCATCGGCGGGCTGACCTTCGGGCTGTCCATGCGCTACCTGGGGATGTCTCTCGGCTACGCCCTGGCGCTGGGCTTCTGCGCCGCGTTCGGCACGATCATCCCGCCGCTCTACCACGGCGAGCTTGCGGGCCTGTTGGCCAGTACCTCCGGACTGGTCACCCTCGCAGGCGTGGTCGTTTGCCTCGCGGGCATTGCCGTCTGCGGTCGGGCCGGCGTGTCCAAGGAACGCGAGCTGACCGATGAGGCCAAGCGAGCCACGATCCAGGAGTTCAACTTCGCCAAGGGGCTCTGGGTCGCGATCTTCGCCGGGGTGATGAGTGCCTGCATGGCCTTCGGGATCAACGCCGGCGGGCCGATCGCCGCCCTGGCCGTCGAGCACGGCACGCCCGACCTGTGGAAGAACAGCCCGGTCTTCATCGTCATCCTGGCCGGCGGCTTCACCACCAACTTCGTCTGGTGCGTCTACCTCAACGCCCGCAACCGCACCGGCCGCGACTACCTCAACCCGAGTTCCCCCCGACTGGCCAATGCGCTCTTCTCCGCGGCGGCCGGCGTCACCTGGTACCTCCAGTTCATGTTCTACGGCATGGGCACCACCCGCATGGGCCGTTACGACTTCTCGAGCTGGACCATCCACATGGCCTTCATCATCGTGTTCAGCAACCTGTGGGGCCTGGCCTTCCGCGAATGGCGCGGCACCAGCGACCGCACCCACCGGCTCATCTTTGCCGGCCTTCTGGTCCTGGTCGTCTCCACCCTCGTGGTCGGCGCCGGCAACTACCTCGGCCAGTTCGAATAGCCCCCCAGACCGCAAGCCCACAGGAGCGGAGCGCACTACGCAAAGATTGCGTTGGCTTCACCCCAGCGTTGCATTGCGCAACGCGGGAAAAGTGTGAAGTGAGAAGTCAGAAGTGAGAAACTGTGTCTCCCGTGGATGCCGGCGAACCTCACTGACGGTGAGGTGGGGCGGCAGGTATGGAAGGTGGCTTTTTCTCAATTCTCCATTCCCTCCGGTTGCGGAATGCAACTGGGGGGTTCATTCACGGCCCGAAGAGTTGAGCACCGCCGATCCGGCTCCGCTTTCGCAACGTCGAGACGAGTGCGCGCCGATCCGGCTCCGCTCGGCTTCGCCGTGACGAGTGAACGCCGGCAAGAGACGGGCCGCCCGGCTCGTGTCAACGAAAGCACCACGGAGGCACGGAGCACACGGAGAAAAGCCCGGTTCCTTTCTTCTCCGTGTGCTCCGTGCCTCCGTGGTACATCACCCAGGCGGCTCGCGTTCGATCCCGCGGAGCTCCTCCGGCAGGCGGTCCGGCTCGTAGAGTTCGATGGAAAACCATTCATGGGGCCGCTGAAGCCAGATCATGCCCTGACCGGCCTCCGAATACCATAGCTGCCAGCGACCAAAGGGCAGCGAGCACGGTGTCTTCCATAATCGCCGTCTGATGGTTGCATCCGGCGATTCTCGACGTGTCAGCTTCTCGCGAGTGCTCCAGTACTCTGAGATCAGATAGGTTGGCCCAGATTCAGATCGCTCGAAGCGCAGCACGGCTACGGGATCTTCCTGGCACATCGCGGCGAACGAATCCTCCAGGCTGACCACGCAAACCATGTCCATAGGTAGCGGAGTCACCTGGCGGTGGGTGCCATACATCACGGTATAGTGCGGTTGGAGCGACGTGGGAAGAGACTCAAGCCAGTTCCACGGGAGGGCGAGCAGCGCGCTCGGCCCGCACATGGGCGCGACCAGCAACCCAACGGCGAGCACAATCAAGGCTACCCGCCGGGTCCTCATCCAGCGGCCGGATCGTTGCCACACAAAACCGTATCTGACCGCACGCGACGCGTGGTCGAGGCCGCACTCGGGGCAACGATCGGAACTGAGCCCGCGCAGCAGATAGCCGCAACCAGAGCAGCGCACCTCGTCCGGCCGGAATGCTGCGATAACCGCCGCGCGGAGTGGGCGATTGGTCAGCAAGCACACCATCCCGGCTACGACTGCCAAGTGTGCCATCAGGTAAGGCGCTGTCGTGCTAACTGTGCAATGGAATGCGCGCTCCATCCCCAAGGCGACCCCGCTCAACACGAGCCAGATGAGTTGACTCGCCGGCCAGACCCACCAGCATCGCCTCGCACTGGCCAGCCAGACGCGCCAGAAATCGATCCGGGGTCGAACCTCGCGCCAGTATCCGGGCCAGCCGAAATACCTGTGAGTCACTGCCAGCAGGAATATCAGCAGCAGGTGAGCCCCGATGAGGAACAGGGCAACAAAGGAAGTGGAGAGCACCACTGCAGCAAGAATAGTGGGCAAGTCGCTGGGATCCCAGGAGGAGGGACCACCGCTGAACTCATAGGCCGGCGGCAGGTCGCTCCAAGGCCCCAGCCGCCAGGCCAGCCGGGCGAAGGCGTGCTGGCAGAGTGGTAGTTCCATGAGGAGCAGAAGGCACATATAAGTCGCCGCCGCCAGCAGGTGAAACCGAGCCGCCAGATATAGGTCGTACAAGGTGAGTGGTTGGCGTCGGCGGGCGGGCTGCTCGACCATCATCACTCCCTCCAGGTCTTCATCTGCCCGAGCCAAGCGTTCATTTCGTTGCGTTTGCGCTCGAAGAGGGCGAAGACCGTGATGATGAGGACGCCGAGAACGATGCCGGCTACGTACCAGACCCAGGTCCAGCCGAGATTGGCGGCGGCGTGCCAGATCATGGTGAAGAGCGCCAGGCAGAGGAAGCCGGTGCCGAGCATGAGGAACGAACGGATGCGCAAGGCTATGCCGACGAAGATGCCGGCCACCGACAGGCCACCGAGCACCAGCGGCAGCCAGGGGGCGTTGGCGACGCCGATGAGGAACACGTCGGCGGTCGAGGAGAGGTAGACGGCCAGCAGGCAGCCGTAGTGCAGGAGGCGGGCCTGCTGCGCGGTGAGGCCGGCACGGTTCAGATGCCCGGCCGCAAGGACCGCCAGGGCGGGCGGGATGAACCAGAGCTGCGGATGCTGCGTGATGCCCAGGCCGGGCGTGTGGTGCAGGAGGTACCACAGGCTGGCGGTGAGGGCCAGCCCGGCCAGCGCCGTGAGGGCGACCGAGCGTCGCAGGCCGGCCAGGACGGCATAGAAGCCGCCGGCCACGAGCAGCACGAACGAACCGTGCACCCGCGATGCCAGGATGAACAGCTCGAGCGCGGCCACGAAGGGCAGGAGGATGGCGGTCCGCCCCAACGGCTTGGCGAGGACTTGTTGCCCCTGCCGGGAGAACACTTCACTTACAATCGCCGCACCGAATGCCAGGGCCATGACCAGCATGGGCCAGTACTGAGCGACGATGCCGGAGAAGAGCCAGGGCATCGTAGCTCGCACGTGCAACGCGAGCAGCGCGGCCAGAACCTCGCCCAGGTAGATGTAGGCCCCCTTGGCCTTGGCGCCGAGGTGCAGCGGATCGCAGCGATCGCGCACGGCGAACCAGACGCAGCAGACGATCATCACCGCCAGGGCCGCGATCATGGCCGCGACGGCGGCGGGCATCAGCTCCGACTCCCGTCCGCCGAGGAGCTGCAGGGTCTGGCTCCCGGAGCAGAACAGGAGTGCGGCCCCCGCCGCCGAGCCGGCCCCGGTCACGCAATGGGCGATGGCCGTTGCCCAGGCGTGTTCGCGCGGAATGCGGAAAGTCGCGACGCCCGCGGCCACGATGACCGCGACGATGGCGACGACCACGCCGACCGCGAGGTGGAGTTCCACGGCGGGCGCGTTCGGCGGCACCCAGGCCCAGGCGAACAGCACCGCCGCCGCGCTGAGCAACGCCGCGGCGCAGGTCTGCATCGTCGCTCCGCGAACGGCAGGAACGAGCAGTACGGCGGCGACCGCGCATATCAGCGGCGAGGCGACGACTAACATGCGTGTGCCGATTTCCTCATGCGTCATCGCGACGAGCACGGCCAGCAGCACGGAGATCAGCATCAGCGCGCCGTTGGCGTTCAACAGCCAGACGGGGATCGCCGGCCCCGCAACGGCCTCACCGTGGCGGCGGACTCGGACTCGCCCGATCACCGTGGTGGCCAGCACGTAGCCCGCCAGTCCGAGGGATAGTGCCCAGGTGAGCGTTTGCGGGGTCATGCCGCTCTGGGCCAGGATGCGGACCACGGCCGTCAGCCCCAGGATGTAGAGATAGGCACTCCCCCAGCGGAAGGCGGGATCGAGGCGGCAAGTGGCGAGGATCGCCCCGGTGGCCGCCAGCGCCAGCCAGACGACCGGCGCCCAGTCATCCGGAGCGTTACCGGTTGCCGTTCCGCCCAGGGCCGCGACCGCCAGGAGTGCGGTCACTGCGACCGACACCATCGCAGCGGCATGATGGAACGGCGGCCACCAGGGTTTCGCCGCGGTCGTTGCGTGGGGCCAGAGACCGCGTCGTTCGAGGAACAGCCAAGCGAGGCCCGCGACCGCCAGCGCGATCACGTTGACGTGGACCAAGTTGCTCAGGTCGCCATCGAGGAGCCCTATGCCGGTCTGCCAGTGCAGGAGAATCCACCAGATGGACGTGGCCAAGCACAGCTCGACGCCGCCCAGGTAGGCGAGAGCCTTGCGCGGAGCCCAGAGCGCCAGCACCATCACCAGCACGGCGAGGGCCGTCAGCACGCCGCTGGACCACCAGGGCCCCTGCGGGTCATCAATGGCGGCTCGCAAGGCGAACGCGGTCGCCGCCGCCGTGCACCCCAACACCACACCGAGAACCTGGTCGCGGATCGCCAGCAGCATCCCGGTCCACCCAGGAGCAAGTCTGCCGACCGCGCTCTCCATGGCGGCGATGATGAGCTGGCCGCATTCGGGGCATCGGCCCGCCGGCTGCAAACCGCGGAGGTTGTAACCGCAATGGGTACACGACAGGTCGTGGTCGATCGGCCCGCCGCCGCCGCTTGCCCGAGCGGAGGCGGCCTCGAACGTTTCCTCCCACCCGCCGCCGGCCAGCAGGCGAAGCTGAGTTGAACCGCCCCAAAGCCGCAGTCCCGCCGCCGCCGCCAGCGCCACCATCACCGCGTGGAAGCATTCCCAGTTGCCGGTGTCCAGTGGGGCGAGAGCGCAACCCAACATCGCGGCCCCGAACAGCAGCCAGACGCTCTCGCGATGGCTCCGGCGGTCGGCCCCGGCACCCGGCGCATTGGGGAGTGTCTCTCTCCCCGCGTGCCCACGGTCGTTGGCGAATAATGCCCACTCCACCAGCGCTAGAGCCAGCAGGCTCCACCACGTGCCAGCCGCGGCAGCCATCCCGGGCACCGAGTCGGGGAACAGCCAGATGCCGCCGAGACCCAGAACCGCGGCGACGTCCATCCAGTGGA
>CAZEEJ010000031.1:0-39698 GCA_964511155.1 uncultured Planctomycetales bacterium
CGGTCGCCCTTTCTTAGCTGCTCCGGGCGGGCGTCGGCAAAGCGGGCGAGTTCGGCCTCCAGCATGACGCGCGCGGTCGCTGCCTGGTGCGAAAGCGTCCCGTCCGCCAGCGGGCGCTCCTCCCACGGGTCCGCATCCAGATCGAAAAACCGCCCGTCGGTATAGAGCTTGTGCGACTTCGACATCGCGAACTCGCATTTCAGCCCACCGCGTGCGCGGGGCATGTACCAGTAGTAGATCGCCTTTCTCGGCTCGCCGGGCGAGCCGAGAAGCTGCGGCAGGAAACTTCGCCCGTCGATTCGACGCGACCCGGAAACCGACGCGCCCACGGCTTCGCCGAGGGTCGGCAGAAAATCGACGCTGGCGATCAGGTCGTCGTTGACCCGCCCGGCGGGCACGCGTCCCGGCCAGTTGGCGATGAACGGCACATGGGTGCCCCGCGCGGTGCACTCGCCCTTGCCACCCCGGTACGGCGCCCCGCGGAACCGCGAGGTCACGCTGGAATGCGTGCCGTTGTCCCCGAGGAACATCACCAGCGTCCGCTCCCGCAGGCCGAGTTCATCGAGCTTGGCGACGAGCCGGCCGATCATCTTGTCCATATAGGCGGTCATGTCGGCGAAATGCTTCACGTCGCGGTTGACCCGCGGGCCGACCGCCTTGGGGTCCCAGTTCGCACTGTCGGGCGTCGGCTGAAACGGGTCGTGCGTGAGGATCATCGGATAATAGAGGAAAAACGGGCGGTCCTTGTGCCGCTCGATGAAGGCGAGCGCGCGATCGTTGAGCACCTTGGGGCCGTACTCGCCGTCGTGAAAGTCGATTTCCTCGCCGTTGTGTTCGAAGCCCGGGTTTGCGTAGCGCGGCGGCCGGGTGGCCCATCCTTGCGCAGCAAGGGTGGGCTGGCGATGATCGAATGGGTGGGCAAGCCTGCTTGACCAGGAGCCTTTTCTTCATTCCCATCATCGTGAGCCCACCCATCGCGTTGCGATGGATGGGCCACCCGGCGTTCGCACTGCGAATCAATCGCTCCCCCACCTCCAGGTACGTGTTTAGCGTCCTGGGAAGGGGGACAGGCACTTTTTGCCTTGAAGCCGTTCTGACGCGGCGGCACCGCCATGCCATCAAGTGACTGAGCCACGTAAAAAGCCTTCACCGCGGCAAAAAGAGCCAGTCCCCGGACGCTAAACACGTACACCTCCAGAGGAGGTGGGCCACCCGTCCTCGTAAGCGTGGCGTTATCGCGCAAAGTCCGTTCCCGTACCGTCGCGGTACGGAGCTGCTGACCCGTCGGGGATTACCCGAGGCGAAGCGGTCACGGCCGCCAGTCGGTATCGCCGGCGACACACGGATGGATCTCCGCGGTGGTGGTCAGTGCGGTGCTGCCCGGGACGAGCGCTCGATCGACCCCCAGTTTGCGCATGTAGAACTCGTGAATGGCCTGCGCGCCGGCGGACTTCGGGGGGGGCTTGAGCAGTTCGACGTGGCCGTCGGCGAAGGTGGCGTTGCTGCCGAGCCCCAGGTGCATCTTCAGCGCCCCCCGGGGGAAACGGCCGCCGGGCAGGAATTCCTGATACGTCGGGAAGTTGCGCCCCCCGGCAAGGTCGAACCAGTCGAAGCCCGTCTGGCTGGGCGGAGAGGGTTGGCGGATGGCGGCGATGTTCAGACGGATGCCTTGCATGGTGCCCCAGGAGTTGTTGGGGTCGTTGACGTTCCAGCTCTCCTCGATCGCATCCATGGCGTAGATGGTTTCGCCGGGATGCTTCCAGACGTCCAGCTTGGTCACGCCTTCGACCTCATACCAACTGCCGCTGACGGGATTGGGCTGGCAGGGGCTCAAGGTGATGGGCCCCCGGTGGTCTGTGGAGTTGACGACGTAATCGAGGAAGACCGAGCCATACTCGCGTGCTCGCTCCGGGCAGGAGAAGACTTCGTACCGCTCGACGCGGACCCGGTTGAAGTTGGCGGCATAGTTGGTCTTGTCGCCGAACATGCGGCTGACCATGCGGACCCAGTTGGGAGCTTCCGCCAGCGTCGTACCGCCGTGCCGGGACACCCCGCGCGGGACGCGGCCCCTGTGCTCGGTGGCGAAGAGGTTCATAGCCACACCAACCTGGCGGAGACGGCTCCCGCAGAGGGACAGCCGGGCCTGGGCGCGTGCCCGGCCCAGCGTCGGAAGCAGCACCGCGATCAGCAGCGCGATGATGGCCACCACCACCAGCACTTCGATGAGGGTAAAGCCACCCACCGGGCGCGGGAGATGTCTCCGGTACATGTTGGATCCGTTCGGTGGTCTCAGGGTCGTGTTCATACCACACAGGCTCCCAGGCAAGAGCTGCCCGCTGTAATCCTGAAATATGAGGTACGCGTCCAAGGCTCCCGGAGTACGCTGATCTGCCTTTGATATCAGCATAGCCATCTCCCCGGGAAAAGTCATCCTGACGCCTGCTTCGCCGGACGGTTGCGTACCCCGACCGGCGGGTGAGGCGACAGACATTGGCGGCTGAGGCCGGTTGACCTCAGCCGCCAATGGTGCTCTACGGGCATCTGAATCGCGGGCCGCGTCGCCCCAGCCTAGTTCGGGCTGACGCGGACGTTGTCGATCAACCCAAAGAGAAGCTGGTTCGGGTCGGTCGCAATCGTGGCATTGATGTCGTAGTGATTGAACAGGATGTTACCTCCGCCCAAGCCCACGGTGGTGAGGTCGACGAACGCCAGCGGCCGCCCGTCGACGATCCAGATGGCGAAGTTGCCCGACTTGATCACCTTCACGTGCCGCCAGGCGAACCCGGTGGCGCCCACGTCCGTCACCCCGGTCTGGCTGGCGAACAGCGCCAGTTGTGCGGCCGGCGCGGCTTGACCGCCATAGATGGAGTAGTACGGATGATCGGCGTTGCGATTGGTCAGTTCGGTGCCCGCGATATAGACGGGCGAGCCGTCCTGGTAGCTGACGGTGGCGGCGGAAGAGTAAGCGCGGAAGTCGGCCGAGGAGCCGCCGTCGCCCGACATGCCGAAGTGGACACTGTCGATGGCCGCCCCGGTGCCCGCCCAGGTGGCCACGGCACCGCCGGTCCCGATCCCGAGACCCGTCACCTGAGTCGAGCCGGTCCCGCCGCCGTTGAGCGGTCCGTTGTAGTTCAGCCACATGTGGCACTCAAGCGTGTAGTCCCCCGCGAAGTTCTGCCCGACGGGCGACACGCTGAGGCCGCTAAAGACCGCGCCGGTCACGTTGGCGGCCAGACGCAGGCCCCGGGTCGTTCCACCGGAGCCCGGTGCAGCCGGTATCCCCATCGTCGAGTAATCGAAGAAGAAGTCCGCACTGCTGCCATCCGGATTGGGGCCCTTGTTGACGACCCAGTTCGCCGAGTTATCGACGTCGAAGTTCTCGAAGAAGCTGGCCGCCTCGCCGTCACAGTTCGGATCAGCCGGGATGCCCGCCCCGCTGAAGCAGCCGATGAACGTGTTCGGCTGCGGATCCCCGGGAGCACCGAAGTCCGCTGCATCCACCACACCGCTGTCGTCGCGGTCGACGCACCGGCAGGCCGAGTTAGTGAACGGTGCAATCTCCCCAAAACACGCCTGGAAGACGCCGAAATCGCCGACGTCCACGTCGCCGTCGCCATCGGCATCGGCGAACGGATCGTTGCAGGTTGGCTCCAGCACCAGCAGTGTGGCGGCGACGCTGTTGACCGATTGCCCGCAGGTATCGGTGACGACCGCCCGGAGCCTCGCCCCGCTGTCGAGCACCGTCACGCCGTTGAGCGTCAGCGTCGGGGTCGTCGCCCCCACCACGTTCACCCCGTCGTCGACCAGGTTGACTTCGTCCCTCTGCCACTGATAGTCCAGCGCGGGGCTCGGGGTGACGGCACTGCTGGCCGCGACGGTGAAGTTCACGTTGTCCCCCGCCGTGATCAACTGGGTCTGCGGGTTGGTCGTGATCGTCGGCGCCGCGTACATCGTCAACAACGCTTCCTCGCTCGGGGTCGTGCCGTTGGAATCCGTGACCTCCGCCCGGTAGACGCCCAGATCACTCGCGTCCACCGGCGCGACGGTGAGCTGGCTGGTCGTGACCCCCGAGTAGTGGCCGCCGTTGGCCAGCGGGTTGTTGTTTTTGAGCCACTGGTAGCTGAGCCCGCCCGTGCCGGTCGCCGACACGGTGAACTGCACGCTCGGAACGCCGGGGCTGCAAACGGTCTGACTCTGAGGATTCACCTGGATGGTCGGCCCCGCGGTCGTGAAGGTCGCCGAGTTGGTGGCGGAACTGTTGGGCCCCGTCGGCGGCGACCAGATGCGCACGCGCGCGTGGCCACTGGTGGCCAGGTACACGTTGCCCACCGCGTCGATATCGATCCCCCGGCTGTTGCCTACCGAACCGGTGGGAACCTCAAACCGCGATGCCAGGTCCGGCAACCCTGTGATTGAGTCAAGCGGCACGGTCATCGTCTGCGAATTGACCTTGGCGATCGCCATCATCGAGCCGTCAGCGCTGAACGCAATGCCGCCATACGCCTGCCGCAGGTAGTCGGCGGCCCCCGGCTCGATCGCGTCGGTGGCGGACTCGGAGTCCCACAGAATGGTAGTACCGTCGGGAGAGAGCACAAACACGCTGGGCACGTCGGTGCCATCGAAACGGTACTGGCTCACGAATAGCTTGCCATCGGGGGCTCGGCCGACGTCGCAGATAATGTTGAGCAGCGCAATCAACGGGCTGTTCAGCAACGTCGGCAGGTTGGTGCTCGGCAGCGGACCGGCGTTCACGTCCCAGCGCATCAGGCTGTTGATTGGGTTCGGATAGTCCTCGTCAATCGCGAAGATCTGCAGGTCTCCGCCCGCAAGCGTTCCCACGGGCACGGCAGAGCCGACGATGCTCCCGTGCACGCTGCTGAGGCCGGTGCCGGCGCGATCGCTGCTGTCCAGCACATCCACGGCGGTCTCCACATCGGGATCGGCCAGATACACGCCGGAGTGAGCATCCGAGTAGTCCGCAATGTAGAGGTTGTCGTCTTCCCCGACTCGCAGCCGGTATGGGCTGTTCGTACTCAGCGTCCAGTTCTGCCCGCCGGTGCGGACGTTGAAGCCCTGCCCGACGTCGGAGTCCGAAGAGTCGGCGTTCCGCATGTAGATGCCGTCGCCGAGCGTCGGTCCGCCCGACACGGTCCCGGCTGCCGAGTTACTGATGTAGATGCGCCCATAGTAGGGACTGGCAGGGTTCCGGTTCACGGCCACGCCGCGAAGGCTGTTGAACTTGTTGTTATTGTCGGCGTCGTCGCTGATCTGGGTCCACACGCCGTAACCATCATCGCTGGCGGTGACCTCGAAGTAGTACTCACCCTCCGGGGCCGGGTTGCTCGCGTCGTCGGTCTTGTCCCATACCCAGGTGACCGACCCCCGACGCGTCTCGGGCGCCGGCGCGGCGAACTGAACCGTCTTGATGGCCACGTTGTCGCTTGCCCGCCGCACGCGGATCTCGACGCCGGGGTTGCCCCCGCTGCCGTCGGCGTTCTCGTTCAGGATGTAGCGGACGGTCACGCCGCCTGGAGTGATACTGGTGATCTTGACCGCGGAAGGGAAGACGTTCGCCACGGCCGTCGTGGTCGCCACCGCGGCGATCATCACAGCCCCATACACATACCGCCGGGATACGAATGACATGTCTGTGCTCCTTTCACAACTCCGATTGGTCGCCCGGCCCCGCGGCCGAAGCGAACCGACCAAGCCGCACCGAAAGAGTAGTCAGAGGGTCTCCACTAAGAAAGGTGATTCCGCGATGGGAAGCGTCACGGCCCCGGAGTTGGGTCGAGGGTGCCTGGCGTTTGCGGCCGGCCCTCCAGTGCGCCCATTTCCATCGGTGGCTGGACGCGTTCTGCCCGTTTCGCGGAGTCATCCCGGCCCGTCGGGAGCCCTTCAAACCTGTTCACGGGCGATCACTGTGTAGTATAGCGGCCAATCCCGGCTGCCGCAAGGCCGAAAGTGACCTGCCCGGCAAAAATCATCCTGACACTTTTGTCGGCAGATGCTCCTCGATGAAGCGGTTGACCTGGTCGGCATGGGTCATGTTGATCAGGTGTCCGCCGCCGGGGACGACCACGTCCGGCCGGACCTTGCGCAAGGGGATGATACGGTCAATGTCACCGTGGATGTGGTAGCTCGGGCAGGGCAGCGACGGAACCCCGTCCCAACTGAGGATCATGCGGGCGGCCCCGCGGAGGAAGGGGATGGGGATGCCCGTCGCCATGTCGCGGATGAGCAGGAACTGCTCTTGCGTCAGGGACTCCATGCGGGCCATGATCCGGCTGCTCATGGCCACACGGTGTCGGATGATCCCATCGGGCACAATGCGGGCGAATCGCTCGAGGTACCAGTAGTAAGTCGGGATCGAGGCCCGGCTGCGGCAGGAGGCGATCAGCAGGACGCAACGGGCCCGGCACAGGGCACCGAGTTCGCAGGCGACCATGCCGCCGAACGAGACCCCGCCGACGACACACGGACCGTCGAGCTGCAGGGCGTCGCGGATGCGGGCGGCGTAGGTGGTCAGCGTGTCGTGCCGCTCGGGGATGAGCATGGGCGGCACCTCGAACTCGAGGCCATGAGCCCATTGCGGCTCGAACAGCCGCCGGTCCACCCCCAAACCGGGGATCAGGATGAAGCGTTCGCCGCGCATCGCCATAGTAGAACCGTGGGGTTCTCAAAACGCAAGCCCCCTACCGAGCCGCGAGGGCGGGTGGGGGCCGTGACAGAATCGGCGGGCTGCCGATACAATCGGAACCATGACTCAGCAGGCACAGCGCATCCTGGTGATCGAGACCTCCGGCCGGGCGGGGAGCACCGCACTTGGCACCGAAGCGGGAGTGGCGGCCGCCGCCCGGCTGCCCGAGAAAATGCGCCATGCGGGCGAGTTGCTGCCCACGGTCGCGGACCTGCTGCAGGCTCAGGGCTGGTCGCCGGACAGCCTGACCGATGTGTGGGTCTCGATCGGGCCGGGCAGCTTCACCGGCCTGCGGATCGCGGTCACGGTCGCCCGGACGTTGGCCTGGTCGGCCGCGGCACGGCTGGTGGCGGTACCGACCGTCGACGGACTGGCCCTCAACGCCCTGGCGGCCGACCCGCTGCCGGCCCACGTGGCTGTCGTGCTGGACGCCAAACGCGGGCAGGTGTACGCGGCGGCGTTTGAGGTCCACGGCGGCGAGTGCCGCAAAATCGTCGATGCCCATCTGGCCGATCCGCTCGCGTTCCTGCGCGGCTGCCCGCACCCGGTGGCCGTGCTGGGCGAGGGCGTCCCCTACCATCGACCGGCCATCGAGGCCGCCGGCGCCCGCATCTTGCCGGAGGACCTCTGGTGGCCCCGTGCCGAGCACGTCTTTCAGGTCGGTCAAGCCCTGGCTCGCGAGGGCCGCTACACGCCCAGCGGCGACCTCATGCCCCTCTACATCCGCCGGCCCGAAGCCGAGGAAAAGTGGGAGAAGCTGCACGGGTCGGGGTAACGTGACCGTTTACAATAACACAGCCCAGGATCGCGCAGCGCACCCTGGGGCATGGGGCCGCCGGTCATCGGTAAACCCTGCAAGGGTTTGGCCACAACTCGCCATCCGCGGGCACAATGACCAATGGAGAAGCACCAAGGACCAATGAAGTCCGAATGACGAATGACGAATGTCCCCACCCGCAACCGGAGTTCTGATTTCGGAGCTGGTCATTGATTGGTCATTGGGCCTTGGGCATTCGCCATTTTGCCCCAGGAGCCGGGTGGGCAGCGAGTTACGCCCAAAGGGCTTCATGCTCCGCCCCGGACATGCAGCCGAAGCTCCGCCGACGATTCCGCTTCCATTGATCTCACTCACATCGGCGCGTATACTCGGAATATGACCATCGAACAACTACGCAGAATGCACCAGGCGCAACCCTTCCAGCCGTTTGACATCCATCTGGCCGACGGCCGTCGCCTGCCGGTGAACCACCCGGAGCTGTTGGCGATCACACCCTCCGGGCGAACCATCGGCGTGGGCTTGGCCGATGAGACCATCGAAATCGTTGACCTCCTGCTCGTCACCAGCCTAAAACCGCGCACCAACGGCCGCTCCCGCCCGAAGAGGCGGACGTCTTGACCTGAGAGTTGACCTGGGGCTGGGGCCGGGATGAGTCCAATTATTGATCGGCCAGCCCTTGACACGCCGCAGCCTTCGCCCACCGGCACCGCCTAAACGGTCACCGACTCCCGGCCTCCCTTCACGCACGATTGCGGTAGCGAAATTCACGACGTTGTGATATCATCGCTGAGAACGAAATGAGGAACACTGAATGGCACTCGACCGAATCACGTTTGATCCCCAAATCCTGGGCGGCAAGGCCTGCATACGCGGAATGAGGTTTCCGGTATCGACCATCGTCAAGCAGGTGGCCGCCGGCATGACTTCCCGGCAGACACTCGACGAATGCGAGTTGTTGGAGGAAGAAGACATCGCCCAAGCACTCGAGTATGCGGCCCGTTTGACCGATGACGAAGTCGTCGTCGCAGGAATGCCCTCGTGAATTTCCTGGCCGACGTTCATCGTTTTACGAACGCCTGACGACCGGCCGGAAACGTGGATTGCCCTGCTCTCCAGACATCTGCCGGATATCAGCGACGCTTTGACGCGCGGCGCCATTGTCGTATTCTCGTCGGCGGGGTGTCGGATTCGCCTGCTGCCAATCTTTTAATTACCTCCGCCGTGGAAAAATGGGGGAAGCCGCACGGGCCGGGGTAGAGCGGTATAGGCGCAACGGGGGATGGGCGCTGTATAATGGCCGCCCAGGATCCGGCGGTGCCGCCGGGCAAGCGTCGATGGGCGATGTCGGATTGAGGCTGCCGCACTTCGGGCAGCGAAGGTTCGAACGAGCCAGACCCAGAGGGAAACACACCGTGGCGAAAATACTCATTGGTTTGAATCTGGAGTTCAGCCGGCACAGCGACATGGGCTTCAAGGCGGCGGTGGAGAAGGCGGCGAGCCTGGGCTACAAGTACATCGAGCCCATGGTGCACTGGGGCCGGGAGCTGATGAGCGAGGCCGGGTATTTCCACACGGTGTCGCTGTGGGAAGACCCCTTGGACGTCAAGGCGATCTGCGATCAATACGGGGTGCGCTGCTCGGGGCTGAGCGCCCATGGGCCGCTGGGCCAGCCGGACATCACCGTGAACTACATACGGCACGCGGTGCGGTTCGCCGCGGAGATGGGGGCGCCGGTGGTCAATACGGACGAGGGCGTCAAGGCCGATTTCACCGATGCCGACACGGAGCACGTCCTGTTCAAGTACACGCTGACCAAGGTGGCCCGGGCGGCCGAGAAACGCGGGATCAAGATCGGCCTGGAACAACACCAGATCTACACCCGCACGCCGGACGGGCTGGACCGCATCTATCACCTGGTGAAGTCGCCGGCCATCGGGATCAACTTCGACACCGGCAACGCCTACCTGGCCGGTCAGGAGGTGTACGGCTGGCTGGAGCGCACGCGCGACCGCCTCGTCCACGTCCACGCCAAGGACATCAGCGTCGAGCACAGCGACCGCGAACGCGGCAAGGTAACGGGCACGCCGGTCGGCTGCGCCTGCGGCGACGGGGTCATCGACTGGGCCCGGTGCATCGACATCCTCAAGCCCATCCAGCGGGAGATCTGCTTCAGCGTCGAGTGCGGCACACCGGAGCAAGCGGCCGCCAGCCTCGATCACCTCCGCTCCCTGACCGGGTGACCAGTCGTTCCAGCCGATCATGGCGCCCCCGCACGCCAGCGGGGCGAAACCGGCGAACCGGCGTCACCCCGCGGCGGGCGCGGCGGCCTTCCAACCGTACCCGTGGTAGCGGTGTTCGAAGGTGCCGTCGGTTTGGACGTCGATGATGCCGAAGCCCTCGGGATTGCCGAAGTGGGAGCCCTTCCACCACGCGCCGCTGACCGCCCCTTCGCCGACGTGGGTGGTGCCGTCCAGCGTGATCCGCTCGTTCTGGTGCAGGTGGCCGGTGAGCACGAGGCTTACCCGATGCTTCTGCAGCAGCTTGAGGATGGGGCCGGGGTTGCGGCAGACGCGCCGCCGATGGATTTCCAGGTTGTCCTTGTCGCGCGCTTCGAGTCCGCGAAAGACTGCGGCGCTGAGGACGGGGATGTGGGTGCAGAGGGCCTTGGGCCGATCGCCGGCGGCGGCGAGGTCGCGTTCGAGCCAGTCCATGTCCTCGTCGGAGATGCCGCCGTGGTAGCCTTCGCCCGCGTTCGGCAGAATGTCGTCCACGACGCAGAAGTGCCAGCCCTGGTGGTCGAAGCTGTATGTGGTCTTCGTCAGACCGAGCCGATCGCTGGCCAGCTTCTTGCCATAGTCGGCATGGTCGCTGGGAATACGGCCGTTGGACTGCCAACCGAAGACCTCGTGGTTGCCGATGCAGTCGTGGATCGGGATATCGGAGTCCCGGCAGATCCGCTTGTAGAGATCAAAGAGCAGGTTGGCCCGCTGCTCGCTGGCGGCCAGCACGTCCATCACCAGATCGCCGCCGGTGAGAATGAACTCCGGCCGCGGCTTGAGCGCGTGCACGGCGGCCAGCGCGGCCCGCAGCCCCTCGTCGGCCCGCAGCTCCGGCTGGACGTGGATATCGGTGAGGTGCACGAAGCGGAACGCTTTGGCGGGCTGCGCCGGGGCCGCGGCAGCGATTCGCCCGCCCAGGACGACGCCAAGGGCGGCCGAGCCGGCCAGATGAAACAGCCCGCGACGCGTCATGGGCGACGCCGATCCGGGTGACTGAGTGTCCATACAGAACCTCCTGTGTAAACAACAGAGGCGAGCGATTTGTCGGCAAAATACCCGATCTCCACCGGCCTGTCGATGCAGCATGTTCTGCACATGCCCCAAGGAGTCTCGGCTCCTCTCGTGCGTCCGCGCACTACTCCCGTCCGGTGCTCTGCGCCCGCGATGGCACCATGTCGCCCTTTCAGACACCCCCGCCCGCCTGACCTGTCAGGGCCGTAGACCGCGGGGTCCTCGACAGAATCGGCGGGGGCCGTTGCCAGGACCAAGGCAACCTGTTGCTGTTCGTCACTTACGCTTGGGCACGTCCATCAACAAGTTGACTCGGTCCTCGGCGAATCGGCACCCCACCGATTCCGTGGTAGGCACAACGGCGAGGGGCTCCGGTGAACATTGTCGACACCGGCGTGCCCGTGTCGGAAGGCTGGCACACAGTCGAAATCAAGCTCACCCTGAGCACAACGACGATCGACTGGAAGCTGGACCGGGCGTCCGGCTCAGTAATCCACGCGGCCCTCACCCGGCCGAACTCCATCGTGCTGGGCTACAACTTCAGCAACGGCACGGCCGACGAGCCGGACACCTCGGCCTGGTTTGACAAGGTGTCGGTGGGACCTCCTGAAGGGGTGTTCAACCTCCCGCCGCTCGTCAACGCCGGCGTGGATCAGGCGATCGAGCTGCCGAACGCGGCGAACCTGGACGGCACGGTCAGCGACGACGGGCTGCCCAACCCGCCCGGGGGCCTGACCACGACCTGGAGCAAGCTGAGTGGGCCGGGCACGGTGATCTTCGGCAATGCAAGCGCGGTGGACACGACGGCCAGCTTCTCAGAGGTCGGCGAATACGTGCTTCGGCTGCTGGTCGACGACGGCGAACTGAAGCGCTGGGACGAGGTGACGGTCACGGTGAACTCGGCTGCGGTGGCGCCGGCGGTGACGGATGCCGTTTCGGTCAAGACGCAAGGCGGAAATGATTTCTCCATCGATGTCTTCGATCCGCCGGCGGAACTGGCAATCCACACCAACGTGACCGAATGCCGGGCGGGCGGTCCGACCCAGGTCGTGGTCACGTTCGACGGCGACATCCAGCAGGTGACCGACACGAACGCGGATGTCGCTTTGTTGCCGTTCGGGACGGTGACCGGCCTGCGCGTCGACGCGGCGGTGTTGACGATCGACATGACCGGCGCGGCAGTCGCGACCCCGCTGCTCATCGGCTTCCCGGGGATCGCCGCGGCAGCGGACATCACCAAGATCGCGACCGATCAGGTCTGCATCCGGGTGCTGGCCGGCGACGTGAGCAACGACGGCTCGGTGAACGTCCTCGACCTGGTGCAGGTCCGCAACCAGTTGAACCAGGCGGCGGGGGCGGGCAACTTCCGTGCCGACGTGTCCGGCGATGGAACGATCAACGTGCTGGACCTGGTGGCCATCCGGAACGCGCTCAACACGTCGGTGGCCTCCTGCCCATAACCGGGGCACGGGCGTCAACCGGCTCAAGACGCGACGATGACATGCCCCCCTGAGGGTGGGATACAACCATCCTCAGGGGGGTTTTCTTTGCGCCCTGCAACGCGATGGGGGGCTGACGATGATGCGGATGCAGGAAGGTCTCCTGGTAAGGCCGGCTTTCCCACGCGTTCGAACATCGCGAGCCCACCCCCACCGCGGCGGGGATGGGCCACCCGCCCCTTCGGCCGCAACGCAACCGTGACGAGCGCTCGCTGGCGCACTGCTCAAAGAGCAGTGGCACACGGTGAACAGGCGTGCGAAACGTGCTTGAAATCAAAGCTCCAGCCGTCGCGTGCAGATGCGTGCACCGATGCCCATCGTCAGCAGCCCGAGAAGCGGAGCGGCGCCGTACCCAACGATGAGGAACAGCCTTTCGTGTATCGCCTCGTCGAGCAGATGCCATTGGACCTTGAGGACCAGGATGAACAGGACGGCGGCCGTTCCCAGGACGGCGAGCATCGCCTGCACCGGGGTTGACAGCAGCGCGGACCAGAAGCAGGCCAGACCGAACATCATCAGGAACAGCGTGATGACCGCCAAGGCTGCCCAGGGCGCCTCCTCTGGAAACGGAGCAGGGGGCCCGAAGAGACCCAGGGCCTTGGCCTCGGCGCACGTCAGGCAGACGAGGCCATTGGCGACGAGGAACCCAAGCGAAGCGAGGATCGCGACCCCGAACCGACTGGCCACCGCTTTCTTCCGCGGGATGGGCAGGTAGCCGGCGAACTGGGACGAACGGTCCGCGCGCTCGCCGGCGATCAGACTGCAGGCGATGGCCGGCGTCATCAGGAAAACGGTAGCCCAAATCGCCAGCCAGCTCACAACCAGCGCGAACTCGATGAAGTCCTCCCCCGGTCCCGCATCGAAGGGCAAGGCAAACAGCGGTGGAAGGATGTAAAACATGCCGAGGATCACGCCGACGAACAGCAGCACGTTGCGGTTCTGCTGCAGGTCTTTCCACATCAGGTTTCGCATGAGACTGCCCTCCGGCCGCGGATGTAGTCCTTGAAGATCTCTTCGAGATTCAGATCGATCACGTCGACCTGTGCGCCGTTGGCGACCGCGGTCACCTGTCGCACCTGCTCCGGCGTGAAGTCGCGGACGGTGATCAGCCACTCACGGCCGGCGAGGCGATGGCAAATCGTGCCGTCCGGCGGCCGGCCGGGGCTCGAGCCGTTGGACAATACCGCCCGGAGCCGCTTCGTGCCGCCGAGCAAGCTGTCGGTGGGGCCGTCGTAGAGCAGTGCGCCCTCGTCGATGATGCCGATGCGGTCCGCCATGCGCTGGACGTCGGCCATCGAGTGGCTGGAGAAGATCAGCGTGCGTTCCTGATCACACAGCGTCCGCAGCACGCCGTCCAGCAGATCGTCGCGGACCAGCGGATCCAGACCGGCCATGGGCTCGTCCAGGATGAGCAGCTCGGGCTCGTGAGCCATGGCCAGCAGCAGGGCCAGCTTGACCACGCTGCCCTTAGACAGTTCCTTGACCTTCTTGGCGGGATCGAGGCCGAACAGCTTGAGCAGCTCCGCGCACCGGGCATCGCTCCACGTCGGATAAAGCGGGCGGCAGAACCGGATCGCGTCGTTGACCCGCATCCAGCGGTAGATGAACTGCTGCTCGGGCACGTAGCCGACGCACCGCTTGACGGTTTCGTCATCGACCGCGGGGTCGACGCCCAGGACGTGGACCGTGCCGCCCTCGCGGCGCAGCAGGCCCATGAGCAGCTTGAGGGTGGTGGTTTTGCCCGCACCGTTGGGGCCGAGGAATCCGAAAGCCGATCCGCGAGCGACGTTCAGCGAGAGGTTGTGAATTACCTCCTGCTTGCCGAAGCGTTTGGCCAGGCCCTCGACGGTGACGGCCGACGATTGCGTGTCCGGGTTGGTCATGATGAAGCCCTTCCGTCTGGCGAAGAACGATCGGACCCTTTGGGCGGCGCCGGCCGCGGCTGGCTCTCGCGCAGGGTGCGGTTGAACAGGCCGCGTAAGGTTTGCTCGGGGAGGTTCGCGGATCGGCCCAGGTCGATGCCCTGCCCAAACCGCTCGCGAACGGCCGCTTCCGATTTTGAGCGGGCGGCCGCTTTCCCATTGGAGGCTACGAAGACGCCAAGTCCCTTCCGCATGTAGACCACCCCCTGCCGCTCCAGTTCCTGGTAGGCCCGCTGTACGGTGTTGGGGTTGACCAGGAGTTCGAGAGCCAAAGCCCGGATGGACGGCAAAGGCTCGTCCGGCTGGAATACACCCGTGGCGATGCGACCATGGACGTGCTCTGTGATCTGCTCGTAGATGGGAACGTGGCTGTGAGGATCAACGGGCATAACGGGCGGCCTCCTCTCTGCCGCATTGCTGCACTAGATACCTAATACAGTATACACCCGGATCGGCGGCCAGTCAAACGCGGGATCATTTTTTTGGCAAAATGGGGACAGGCACCGCCGGAGCGATCTGCCCCAGGCTTTGAACTTGAGCCCCATCCGAGGATGCTTACTTCATCAGGCATCGCAGGGGCGGAGCCAGTCCCCATTTCGCCCCGACGCCACCGCCCTCGCGTCCGCAGCCGGCGAGTGACAGCCTTCTCATTTGAGACGGGGTTGGGTACACTGGGAATGCGGAGGCGGTCCGGAGAGGAGGAGAACAAGGTCATGCTCTGCGATGGCTTATCGGTCCTGCTGGCGGTGATCGGCGTGGCGTCGTCCGGCCGCGGGCTCCTCGTTCAGGCGTCGCCGCAGGAGGCGCCGACGGAGATCACCATCCGAGTCACCAACGCCGACGACGATGCGTGTACGGATCTGGCCTGCAGCATGAACCGGGACGACCATTCCGAGTTCATCTGGACTCTTCCCGCGGTCGCTCCGGGCGCCACTGTCGAGCTGGGGCCGATCGATGCCCCGGTCGATGGCGACGGTTATACGACCGTCCAGTTGCGGTGGTGGCATCCGGAGTTCGGGCAGTATCACTATTCGGAACCGCTGCGACTGTACACCGTTCAGCAGACTTCGACCGTGTTCGCCTTCACCATCCCGCCCTCGTCCGGCCGACGGATCCTGATTTTCGCTCCCCACCCCGACGACGAGACACTGGCGACGGCTGGCGTTATCTACTACGCCCTCCACGGCGACCATCCCAACCACGCCCGCGTGCGGGTGGTGCTGTCGACCAACGGCGACGCGTATACCTCGGCGGTCTCGAATTACTACCAGGTATCGTCGCCGACGGCGAGCCATTTTCGCAACTCCGGGCTGGCCCGCCGCGGGGAAAGTCTTGAAGCGATGGCCCGACTCGGGCTAACCGACGCGGCCGACGTGCCTTTCCTCAACTACCCCGACCAGGGCATGCGTCTGCTGTTCACCACGAACCGCGACATGTCCAACGTGCTGACCTCGAGCTATACGCAGGTCAATGAGAAGTACGACCCGGACGCGTTCAGGCGGGACAGCCTGCCGGCCTCCGTGAAGTACGCCGGGGCGAACGTCCACCAGGACTTGGTGGCGATCATCACCGCGGAGCGACCGACCGAGGTGTACGTGTCCGATCCGCGGGACACGCACGCCGATCATGCGTACACCTACCTGTTTGTCGATGAAGCTCTGCGGGCGGCCGGAGCCCTCGCGGCGACGATGTACCGGGAGGTGATTCACGCCCCGCAACAATCGTCCACCATCTGGCCGAACCCGGCCTACGTGAACTCGCGGGAGGCCCGCTTCACGCCGACGCTGGGCTTCGAGACGCCCCTGGGCATGCCACCCCCGGACGCCGTGTTCGACTTCGCGGTCATGAGCCCGGATTCGCCGATGCGGCGCAACGACATCACCAATCTGAAGCGGACCGCGATCGACGCTTACAAGTCGCAGATCGGCTGGTACTACAGCGGCGGGGTCCTCGTACCCAGCACCGTGATCGACACGCGGGGTTACCTGATCGGCTTCGCGAAGTCGAACGAGCTGTTCTGGACGGGCGGCTACGACGGTCCGGACGGCAACGACTGGCCGACCTCGCCCAACGTGCAAACTTACGATCAGTCCGCATCCGGCCAACTGGCCCGTCAGGCCGCGTACACCGCGGTGCAGCAGGATGCTCACGACGTGTGGCGGCTGCCGGTTGCGGAGCCGGGGCGCATGCGTTTCCGGATGGATCTCGTCGGCTCGGACATGGGTTTGCGGCTATATGCTGAGGACGGTGTCACCCTACTCGCCTCGTTCGAGGAGCCGGGGGCCGCAGAACTGTTTGAGTACATTTTCGAGAGCCCGGGGATCTATGCCCTGGAAGTGTTCCTGCAGGGCAGCGGCACGGGCGGCAGCTACTCCTTCCACGACAAGGTGTTCTCGCCGCGGCAGCCCGGCGACTACGACTGGGATTGGGACGTCGATCAGTTTGACTTTCTGATCCTGGAGGCGTGTTTTACCGGTTCGGCCGTACCCTACGGCGACCCGCCTCTGCAGGAGGGGTGTACCCTGACTCCGGACGCCACAGGCTACCTGTTCGCCGACGTTGATCGGGACGGGGATACCGACCCATCCGACTTCGGGATCTTTCAGCGGTGTTTCAGCGGCGAGGACCAGCCCGCCGATCCGCAGTGTGCGGACTGACCGTGCTTTTCTCAGAGCGGCTTCGGCAGCTCGTAGCCCTTGCGGCGGGGACGGTCGAGGTAGGTGTTGGCCTCGCTGTCGCCGAGGAAGGTCTCTTTTGCCGGGTCCCACTTGAGCTTGCGGTTGAGCCAGCGGGCGATGTTGCCCAGGTGGCAGACGGTGGCACTGCGGTGGCCGATCTCGACGTCCGCGACGCAGAGCTTGCGTGACCGCATGCAGTCGAACCAGTTGGCCATGTGATCGTCGCTCTGGTAGAGGCGGCGGTCGCCGTCCTTGATGGGTTCGGCAGCGATCTCGGGCGGGTCGGAGCTGACGCGAGCGCGGTCGATGATGATCTTGCCCTTTTCGCCGATGAAGACAGCTCCGCCGCCGGGGCCGTTGTCGAGCTTGACGACGGTGCCATCGGCGTAGCGGTAGAAGATCATGGGCCGCTTGCACCGGGCGTCTCCCTCCCCGCGGGGGCCGGACTGGGTGAAGGTCGGCGGATCGAACTTCTCGCCCTCGACCCAGACCTCGACGGGGCCGGAGTCATCCATGCCCAGGGCCCACTGGACCTGATCGAGCCCGTGGCTGCCCCAGCCGGTCATCTCTCCGCCGCCGAACGGCCGAAACGACAGCCAGCCGGGGTTGGCCCGCGGCGCGTACAGGTCGTTGTTGAACGCCAGCGGATCGACCGGCCCGCACCACGCGTCCCAGTCGAGCCCGGCCGGGATGGGCTGAGCGGGCAGTTGGCATTCCCACGGGCTGGGATAGTTCGCGCCGATGACGGTGTGGACCTTGCCGATCCGGCCGTTGCGGATCAGCTCGCAGCCCAGGCGGTTGGCGGCCATGGAGCGCTGCTGGCTGCCGGTCTGGAAGATGCGGTTGTACTTACGGACCGCGTTGACCAGGACGCGGCCTTCAGCGATGGTGAGGGTCAGGCACTTCTCGGCGTAGATATCCTTGCCAGCTTGGGCGGCGTGGATGCAGCACAGAGCTCGCCAGTGATCGGGGGTGGCCACGATCACGGCGTCGACTTCCTTGAGGTCGAGCAGCTTGCGGTAGTCCTGAAAGGCTTTGGCCTGGTGCTTGTCCGCGCAGCTTTGCGCCCGGGGCAGGTTCACGTCGGCGGCCGCCACAAGGCGCCCCAGCTTGAGCGCCTGGGGCAGCAGCCCTCCGCCTTGTCTGCCCGGGCCGATGATGCCGAGGCCGATCTGCTCGTTGGCCCCGAGGCGGGCGGGAGCCCCCAGAACACGGCTCGCCAGCATGCCCGGTGCCGCGGCAGCGACAGCGACGGCGGAGCTGCGCTTCAGCAATTCGCGACGCGAGAACCGATTCGACGCCTTCATGTGATACTCCCTTCGGCAGGTGTAACCGCCCGGCCGGGTGCGGTTGATCCACACTCCACGGCGGAATCATCCCAAACCCACGGGCGACATTATAACGCTCGCCGTCTGTTTCATGAAGCGCACCGGCATTCCGGCCTCCCTGTGGGGGGCGTGACAAAAACAGCGGGGGCGATCGGCTCACCTCTTATTCCGAGGGAGCCACGGGCCTGAGTACAGGCCCATGCCACCCAGCCGGTCCCTCCATCAACAAGTTGACTCGGTCCTCGGCCGGCGCTTGCCGCGAGACGGATGCGCGGGGTAGGATGTTTCTGGTAAGGCACCACCTATCCGTGGGCACGGGCCCGTAGCTCAGCGGTGAGAGCAGGCGACTCATAATCGCTTGGTCGGGGGTTCGAATCCCTCCGGGCCCAGTCACCCGATGCGCTTTCATCCGAGTCTATCCGCGTGATCCGTGGGCCTTTTCTCGCCCACACCGCCAACGGATGAGCACGGTTTTGGGGGTTTTCTACTTGAACCGCAATGTGCCGAAGCACTCGGGCACGTGGAAGTCGGGCTGGGGACGCTCCACGAAGGACCAGGTCAGCCAGTGGGGGTGCGAGGTGGCGTCGGCACACTTGAAGAAGTTGGCTCGCCAGGTGACGCCGGGGCCGGGCTTGGCCGCGCCGGGGTAGTAGTCGCTCAGCGTGTCCGTCGGCAGGCGGTATTCGACGATCCACGTGGTCGGAGTGAGGATCTCCGGCTCGACGACGCGGGGCAAGGTGCGGGCGACGGCGATGCGGGCCACGTCGGCCTCTTTGACGCGGATCTGGTTCTGCCGGGGGATCGTCTGGAAGTGGTAGAGCATGACCCCGCCGCAGTTCATCTCCAGGTTGAAGTAGCCTTGGGCGACGTCGTCGCCGGGGGTGAAGAAGAACTCGACGCAGCTATCGCGGCAGACGGCGTCCTGGTGGCGTCTGGCGACCGCCCGCACGTAGCGGTCTTCGACGCGGAAGATGACGTAGACAGCCTCGCCGTCATAGAGCAACTTGGCCTGGGTATTGGGCAGGTGGGCGGGCTTGTCGCCCATGTGGTAGCCGAGGGTCAACGGCTGAACGGCCTGCCAGACGGGCTTGTCCCAGTCGGCGTCGATGGTCATGGGTTGAGTAAGACGATGGACCTCGTAAATCATGGCAGGCTCCCGGGACGCGGAGGTCTTGGCCGGTGCGTGGCAGCCCGCCAGTCCGGCCAGGGCAAGGACGGCTATCGGCAAGGGGTGTCGGGCTGCGATCATGGTCGTGTGCTCCCGCGGAGTCGGGCCGTCGGGGTCTGGACGCCGCGAGCGGGAGTGTAACGCGAGCGCCGATGAGGGGGCAAGCCCAGGGGTTGCACTCCCCCCAAGCCCAGAGTTGCGCTCGCATAAGCCCAGGGGTTGCAACCCCTGGGCTTGGGGGGAGTGAGTGAGCGCGCGCGAGAGAGAGAGAGAGAGAGACAGACAGACAGGCAGAGAGACAGAGCGTCAACCGGCGGGGATATGCCAGTCCTCGGGGCCGATGGAGACGGGCATCCCCAGGCGGACGGATTCGAGAAGCTTGAGGGCGACGCGCGTCACCACGACGGCGTCGGCGACGTCGCAAGGGTTAGGGCCGCGGCCTTCGATGCAATCGAGGAACCGGTCGAGGTGGGCGGCGTGACCTTTATTGGGCGAGATGTAGGCGGGTAGCGAGTTGCTGCGGTCGGCTTCCTCGCGAGCCCGGGTCACCGCCAGGTGGAAGCCTTCGATTCCTTCGTAGCGCTGGCCGTCCGGACTGGGCCCGAAAGAATACGTGCGGCGGAAGGGCTCATCGGCGAGTCCCCGCTGCCGCAGTTCCACGTGGTGGTCCAGGGCCAGGGTGACGTGGCGGGTGGTGAGCTCGAACAACTCCTTGGGATAATCGAAGTGCCCGGCCAAGCCCTGCTGGATGGTCGTCAGCGAGCCGTCCTGGAAACGGATGAGGAGCGTGAAGTTGCCCCTAGCGGACCCTTCGGCGAAGACCCGCACCGGCGGCGACGGGTTGAGCCACAGGGCCACGTCGATAAAGTGCACCATCTCGGCGAAGAGGATGCCCTCGCGGTCGTGGAAGATCCAGTCCACCCAGCTTCGGCAATCGTCGTTGACGCGGACGAGCAACTGGATCTGTCGTTCTTCGGGCAGTTCGGGCCGGGTGGAGCCCGCGCTGCGATCGACGGAGGGGGGCAAGCCGGTACCCGTCTGGATGGCCCGGTCCAGCAGCCGTTTGAGGTCCAGGATGCCGGGGCTGGATCGTCGGTTGTGCCCGACGCAGACCGGCACCCCGGTGCGCCGGACCTGGCGGACGATCTCGACCATTTCCACCGGCGAGTTGGCCAGCGGCTTCTCGACCAGGACCGGTTTGCCGGCCGCCAAGGCGGGCAGGATCAGGTCGCGGCGCAGGTTGGTATGCGTGGCGAGGATGATGAGGTCCACGTCCGCGGCGGCGATCACCTCGCGCCAATCGTGGCTGACCCGTTGGGCACCGAACGCGTCGCGGCACTCCTCGGCCGCCTGGGGGTCCTGGTCACAGGTGACGAGCAGCTCGGCCCGCGGGTTGGTCTTGATGTTCGGCAAATGCACCATCCGGGCGAAGGCCCCGCACCCGACGACGGCGACGCGATGTGTCTTCACAGTTTCACTCCGAATGCGGCAGCCCGGACAAGCGGACAGGGAGAATCGTCCCCGGCTTCGCGTGTCCTGAGGCGTCGTGCGGCACGGGTCATTGGCGGCAACGCCACTTTATCCGGCAAAGCCGCGAAGAGGCAAGCCGGTGCGTCCGTGCATACGCGCCGCCCGAGACGGTCATGGCCCCGACCTGGTTGCGCACCGGCCGCGGGCTTTCGCTGACTGGGCGTTTCGAGTATCCTGTCATCGCTATGCTACATTACTTGTCAACAAAAAATCGGGTGATCTCGGGTGCCCTGATCGCGTTTGCCGTGGCCGTCGGCGGCCGATCGGCGGCAGGGGCGCCGGCGGTTTCCGCCGGTGGGCCGGGTCACGAGATCCATATCCCGCAGGTGGGCGGCGGCGGCCGGCCGGGCGTCGATCTGAGCAAGGCGCCCTGGACGCAGGCGGCCCGGGTCACCGGCTACTTCGAGCTGAGCGGCAGATGGATGGCCGCCCATCCCACGTGGGCGTATCTCTACTACGATCGAGACGGCCTGTGGCTGGGTTTCCGCTGCGAGGGCCGGCCGAGTGCGGAACTCGTGGCCGCGTTCACCGAGCGGGACAGCTTTGTGTGGCGCGATGACAGCGTCGAATTCATGCTCGCCCCCGGCGAGACCCCGGATCGCTTCTTTCATATTGTGGTCAACTCCGTGGGTGCGGTCTACGACGCGTGGGCCGGCGACAAGAGCTGGAACGGCGAGTTGGACATCCAGACGGCCAAGGACGCGACGGGCTGGGTGGCTGTAGTAGGTATCCCCTTCGCGGAGCTGGAGCAGGTGTCGCCGCGGGCCGGCCGGGCATGGGCGGTGAACCTCTGCCGCAACACGCCGACGGCGGAGAAGAGCAGTTGGTCGCCGACGCGGGGGACGCTTACGGCGCCGGATCGGTTCGGCCGCGTGGTTTTCGGCGGACGGCAGACAAGTTCCGTTCGGCTGAGCGAGGTGCCGCGGGTCGGCATGGGGCCCAACAAGATCGTGCTGGTCCGGCCGGTGGGGCTCGATTTCCAGGTGCAGGGGCTGGATCGGGACGGCAACGCGCTGTTCAGCCGTGAGGGGCAGGTGCCCGCCGATGGCGTCGTGGCGTATGAGGTGCACAGTGACCGTGCCCGCCGCATCGCGTTCACGCTGCGTGACACCCGGGGCAACTTGCGGGCCAGGACGTGGTACGCGCTCGAATCGCCCGAGGTAGCCGCCCGGCTGCAGCCGCTGCACGAGCATTTCGAGCAAGCCATGCAGGCGCTGGATACGTTTCCACCGGTCACCCGCGAGCAGGCCCGCACGGTGCTCGCCGAGGCCCGCGGTCGGCTCGACGGTGCGATGCGTACGGTGGAGGACACCGCGTCCTACACGCCGCAGGTCTGGGAACGGCTCGCGGCCACGATCCGGGAGCTCGAACTGACGCTGGATGGGCCGCTGGTCTACGCTCGCACGCTGAGCAAGCTGCCCGAGGCGGAGTTTGCCGTGGGGCTGGCCAGTCCGATGCAGAAGGTGATGATTCGCGATTTCCCGTTCGGCGGCTGGTTCGACGATCACTGCGAGGTGGCCCTGGCGCGCAACGAGCGAGAAGGCATGCAGGTCGTGGTGATGCCGTTCGGGCGCGATCTGGACGAGGTGACGGTGAGCGTCTCACCGCTCAAGGCGGCCGGCGGCGGAGCAGCGTTCGTCGGCGGGGTGGAGGTCTCGCTGGTCGGGCACGTGGACGTGGTCGACACGACGCCGTACGAGACGGACTATCAGGGGTGGTACCCGGACCCGTTGCTGAGTTTCCAGCAAAGCTGCCCGGTGAAGGCGGACGAGCACGTCTCCTTCTGGATCGACGTGGGCACGCAGCGGGAGACCGCCGCCGGGTTATACGAGGGGGCCATCACCGTGCAGGCCGCCGGCTGCCGTCCGGTGACGCTCGGGCTGCGGGTCAACGTCTGGGACTTCGAACTGCCCACGGGTACGCATCTGCCCAACGCCTTCACCTACAGTGAGCCGGAGGTAGCCTCCTTCTACCGCGGCAAGTGGAACAATGAGTTGGCGTACAAGTACTACGATCTCATCCTCGATCACCGGCTCAACGTGGATCATCTCTACCGGCGAAACTCGCCGGACATCACGATGCTCAAGTACGCGGCCGCCAGGGGCCAGAACGCCTTTAACGTCGGCGGCGTGTTTCGCCGAACGGCACGCGACGGCTCCACCCCTGAACTCGATGCCTACATCGACCGACTCAAGCGGGAGGGGCTGTTCGGGATGGCGTACGTGTACGGCTTCGACGAAGTCAAGGCGGAGAAGTTCGCCGAGATCCGGGAGGTGTTCGAGGCGGTGCATCAGCTCTACCCCGGTCTCAAGACCATGACCACGGCCCAGGACTGGTCTTTCGGGGCCGAGACGGGTCTCCGGGACGCCGTTGACATCTGGGTGCCGACCACCGACCAGTACAACCTGGCGGAGGCCCGCAAGCTGCGGGCGGAGGGCAAGCAGATGTGGTGGTACATCTGTGTGGTGCCCATTCACCCTTACGCCAACTGGTTTGTGGAGTGCCCGGCGATTGAGGCCCGCCTGCTGATGGGGGCCATGAGCTACAAGTACGAGGTGGACGGTTTCCTGTACTATCTGATCTCTCTGTGGCATGGAAACCGCGGCCCGATCGCTTCGGGGCCGTACACCGACTGGAACCCCGGGAGCTTCTTCAACGAGAAGAACAGCAAGACGGCCAACGGCGACGGCAGCCTGATCTGCCCCGGCCCGAACGGTCCGCTGGCGACGATCCGGCTCAAGAACATCCGTGACGGCCTGGATGACTACGACTACCTCTACATTCTGGCGGAGACGGCCCGGGCGGTGCGGGAACGGCCGGCCACAGCCAAGGGGCGGGCGTTTATCGAACAGGCGGAGACCCTGTTGGCGGTCCCGGACGGCGTGGTGCGTACCACCACGGACTACACGCGCGAACCGGCCAGGCTGACGACGTTCCGCAAGGAGGTCGCCGAGGCCATTCTCCGCGGTCGTGCACTGCTGGGTTCGTGAGCAGGTAAAAGAAAAACATGGCGGCCCGATCAGAGCCGCGCTCGATCAGAGCCGCGCCCGTAAGGAAGCGGTCCCTCCCAATCAGAGCCGCGCCCGTAAGGAAGCGGTTCTTCGCGGTCACAGTTCCGCTTGGAGTGCGTCCTGAAACCCGTGCAGCACCGGCGTGTCGGCGGTGTGATTTCAGGGTTTCATAACGCACTCTTGGTCTGTGGCCATTGCAGGGGCCGCTCCCTCACGGTCGCGGCTCTGCTGGGCGGTCGCAGCTCCGCTGACGGGTGGCCCACCTCCTCTGGAGGTGGAGGAGCGATTGATTTGCAGTGCGAACGCCAATCCCGTCATGGCATTGCCTCGTTTGCCGCAATCGCTCCCCCAGGTCCCAAGGACCTGGGCTACCCAGAGAGCCGCCCAAGCTGTCACGCACCGGTGTGATTGGGGGCTCGCCGCAGAAGCCGCAGGCCGGCGGAATGGAGGCCGCCGGTGGGACCTGAGTGACTGCCTGGCCGTCCGCGCCACCTGAAGGCCGTTTGGTGGGTTGCAGGATCGGCGATCCGGGGAGGTTCCGGTACAATGCGTCGGCCTTGGGACGGCGATGTGGGGTTCGTGAGGTGGAACCGGGCATCCGGCAGCTCACTGGGAAGGAGTCACGATGCGAGAGCCATGGCGCAGACATTCAGGGCTGGGATTACCGGCGGTCGTCTGGCTGGTTTATGGGGTCTTGGCCCCGATGCTTCTGGCCGCGGGGGAAGCCGGGCCGGCTGAGGTCCGCCCGAATATCCTGTGGATTACGTGCGAGGACATCGGCCCCGACCTGGGCTGTTACGGGGATGGGTACGCGCGCACGCCGACCCTGGACGCCCTCGCGGGCCGGGGGGTGCGTTACACGCGAGTGTTTTCCGTATCCGGCGTCTGTGCCCCAAGCCGGTCGGCGATCATCACCGGGATGTACCCGACGACGATGGGCACGCACCACATGCGTTGCAGGGGGGTACCGCCGGCGTACGTCAAGTGCTTCACCGAGTACCTGCGGGCGGCGGGCTACTACTGCACGAACAACGTCAAGACGGACTACAACTTCGACGCCCCGATCACTGCCTGGGACGAGTCAAGTCGCAAGGCCCACTGGCGTAACCGTCGGCCGGGCCAGCCCTTCTTCGCCGTGTTCAACCTGACGTCGACGCACGAAAGCCAGATCCGCTGCACGCCGGAGGAGTTCGCCCAGCACATGGCTCGCGTGAAGCCCGAAGATCGGCACGACCCGCTCAAGGCGGTTCTCCCGCCGTACTATCCCGACACGCCGATCGTCCGCAACGACTGGGCCCGCTACTACGACCTGATCACCTCGATGGATGCTCAGGTGGCGGAACTGCTCAAACAGCTCGCGGAGGACGGTCTGGCCGACCGCACCATTGTGTTCTTCTACGGGGACAATGGGCGCGGGCTCCCGCGGGCCAAGCGCTGGCTGTATGACTCCGGGTTGCACGTGCCGCTGATCATCCGCTGGCCGGATGGTGCCCATGCCGGCACGACCCGCGAGGAGTTGGTCAGCTTCGTGGATCTCGGCCCGACGGTGCTCTCGCTGGCCGGCGTCGAGGTACCCAAGCACATGCAAGGCCGGCCGTTCCTTGGCGAGCAGAAGGCCGAGCCGCGGCGGTACATCTATGCCGCCCGCGACCGCATGGATGAGACCTACGACGTGATCCGGGCGGTGCGGGATCAGCGTTACAAGTATCTCCGCAATTTCAAGCCCGGCCGGCCCTATGCCCAGTACATCGACTACATGGAAAAGATGCCGACCATGCAGGAGCTGCGGAGGCTCAACAAGGCGGGCGAGCTGGTCGGCCCGCAACGGCTGTTTTTCCGGTCGGAGAAGCCGCCGGAGGAGTTGTTCGACACCCAGGCCGACCCGCACGAAATCCATGACCTGACGGGGTCCGCCGAGCATGGCGAGATCCTGGCGCGCATGCGCAAAGCTTTGGAAGAATGGATGGCCGGGACGAATGACCTGGCCCTGGTGCCGGAGGAGGAGCTCAACGAGCGCATGCGGCCGGGCGGGCAGTGGGCGAAGACCGCGGCGCCGCGGATTTCGCCCGAGGGCGGCACCTTCTCCGCCGGCGTGGAGGTCACCCTGCAATGTGCGACCGAGGGGGCGTCGCTGGCCTACACCACCGCTGCCGGCGGCAATGCCCATTGGCGCCTGTACACCGGGCCGATCGCTTTGCAGAGCACCGCTACGGTGCGAGCCAAAGCCATCCGTCTGGGGTATCGGGAAAGCCCGGAGGCCCAGGCCCGCTACGAGATCACGGTGTCGCCCGGCGGGTGACAAGCAGAGCCCGGCGTGGTATTCCGCAACGCAGAGAAGGTGAGAAGTGAGAAAACTGAAACCACCCGCGTGGCTGGTGCCCCTGGCGTTTGTGGCCGGCATGGTGCTGACGGTAGGGGCTGACTGGGCGGGGGAGCCGCTGGACGTTGGCGATCGGCGGCAGGTGTTTATCGACGGCCGCTTCCTGGCCGCGTCGGACCACGTCGAACTCGTGATGCATCCGCCTCGCAAAACGGGCGAGCGGACGCTGGTGCCGGACCGGCCCTGGGAGGCGGAGGGCTTCGACACCTACAACTGCGTGCTGAAGCTCGAGGACACCTATCATCTCTGGTACTCGGCCGGGCCGGGGCTGTGCTATGCCCGCTCGCGGGACGGCATCACCTGGGAGAAGCCGATCCTGGGGCTCGCTGAACACCAGGGCAGCCGCGAGAACAACATTGTCCTCGGCCAGGGGGCCGGTGGCATCGATCGCGTCAGCACTGAAGGAATGGTTTTCCACGATCCGACCGCGCCGCCGGACCAGCGTTTTCGCTACGCCGTACGCATCTCCGACGAACTGAAGGACACGGTGGTGTTTTCGTCGCCCGACGGCATCCACTGGCGGCTGACGCACGAGCAGGTGCTGACGTTCACCCATCCCGAGGGCCGCCAGCACCTGGACTCGCAGAACGTGATCTTCTGGGACGATCGGATCAACCGCTACGTCGCCTACATGCGCTTTAACCGGCACGTGCCGGGCTTCCGCGGCCGCAGCATCGTGCGCAGCGAGTCCGACCATCTCGGAGGTTTTGACCAGGTTCAGGATGCCCGGATCGTGCTGGGGCCGGACGGACTGGACGCCAGCCTGGGCGGCCACCCGGCGGTTGATTACTACACCAACGGCACCCTCAAGTACCCCTGGGCTCAGGACGCGTACTACATGTTTCCGCAGGCCTACTTCCATTACCGTCCGGGCGAACTGGCCGAGTTCAAGGACGAGTACCCGGTGAACGCCGGCCCGCTCCACACTCAGTTTGCCGCCAGTCGCGACGGCATTGCCTGGCACCGGTTCGGCCGCCGGCCCTTCGTCAGGCTCGGCGTCAAGGGCGATTTCGATTGCATGAGCGCCCGGCTGTTTTATGGCCTCGTGCCGTCGGTCGACGGGCGGGAGCTGTACCTGTACTACTGGGGGAGCGATCAACTGCACGGTTGGGGGCGGGACGAGCGCAACAATCGGCTGCTGACCGCGGCCGGCCTGGCTCCGACGGAGAATGCCACCATCATCAGCCGACTGGTGCTGCGCCGCGACGGATTCATCTCCGCCCGGGCGGCCTACGCGGGCGGTGAGTTCACCACGCCGCTGATTCGGTTTGCCGGCCGCGAGCTGGTGCTGAACGTGGACACCTCGGCCACCGGAATGATGCGTTGCGAACTGCTCGACGACCGAGGCGGCCCGATCGAGGGTTTTGGGCTGGGAGATTGCGACCTGATTCATACGGCCAACGAACTCGACCGGCCGGTGAGCTGGGGCGGGCGGACCGATCTATCGGCGCTGGCGGGGCAACCGGTGCGGCTGCGGGTCGTCTTCCGCGACGCTGATTTGTACGCTTTTCAGTTCCGCAACTGATGGCGGCCGTGAAGGGGTTTGGATGTGATGCCGCCTGACAGGCGCTGCCGAAGGAAACACCATGCTCATCAAGACCAAGATCGTTGCGACGTTGGGTCCCGCCAGTCGCGAGCGGGAGGCGATCATTGCCCTGGCTGAAGCCGGCGTGGACGTCTTCCGCCTCAATTTCTCGCACGGGACGATCGCGGAGCACGCTCGGACGCTGAAGAATGTGCGGTCGGCCGCCCGGGCGCTCAAGCAGCCGCTGGCGGTGCTGGCCGATCTGTGCGGGCCCAAGATTCGCGTGGGGCAGGTTGGCGGCGGAGTTGTCGTCCTGGCCCCGGGCGATGAGCTGGTCATCCAGCGCGAGCCGATCGAAGGGACGGCCCAACGGATCAGCACGACGCTGCCGGAGTTGATCGACAAGGCGAGGAAGGGCGAACGGCTGAGCATGGACGACGGCCGCATCCGGCTCAAAGTCGTCCGCACCCGGGCTCCCCGAGAGATCGTCTGCCGGGTGATCGTCGGCGGCTACCTGAAAAGCTCCAAGGGCATCAATCTGCCGGAGACCGATCTGTCGGACCTGGTCCCGGCCCTGACGGAGAAGGACCGCCGCGACGTGGCGTGGATCGTGGGGCAGGATGTGGATTACGTTGCCCTGTCCTTCGTTCAGCAGGCCCGGGAGATCGAGCAGCTCCGTGAACTCCTCTCGGCCGGCGGGAGCACCGCCCAGATCGTCGCCAAGATCGAGAAGCCCCAGGCGCTCAAGCACATTGACGCGATCGTGGAGGCGACGGACGCGGTGCTAGTGGCCCGCGGCGACATGGGCGTGGAGATGGACCTGCCCGAGGTGCCCATCGTGCAGAGGCGCCTGGTCTCGCTATGTCAGCGGGCCGGCAAGAGCTGCATCGTGGCCACGCAGATGTTCGAGAGCATGATCGAGAGTTCCCTGCCCACGCGGGCGGAGGTCAGCGACGTAGCCAACGCGGTCTTCGAAGGTGCGGACGCGGTCATGCTCTCCGGCGAAACCGCGGTGGGCAAGCACCCGGTCGAGGCGGTGAGGATGATGAACGCGGTCTGCGCCCGGGCGGAGCGTGACCTGAGCGAGGGGCACGACGCTTGCCGCCAGCAGAGCGAACTGCAACTTACCGGGACGGTGGGCGCCATGATCAGAGCGGTGCATCACATCATCCACACCGATCAGATCAAGGCGGTGGTGGTTTTCACCGCGGCGGGTACGACCGCACGGTTGCTGGGCAAGATGCGGCTGGAGGTGCCGATCCTGGCCCTGACGCCGAGCCGGCGGGTCGTGCAGCAGGCATGCCTGTACTACGGCGTGCACGCGGAACAGGCGAAGAAGCCGCGCCATACGCGCGAGGTGCTCAGTATGGCCGCCCCGCGCGTGCGGGCCCTCCACTGGGCGAAGAAGGGCGAGAAAATCGTAGTGCTCGCCGGCCGCCCGTTGGGCACGCCCGGGGGCCTCAACACGCTGGTGGTGCATACGGTGTGAGTGAGCGAGTTAGCGAGTGAGCGAGTGAGCGAGCCAGGGCACAGGGACGCGAGACAGTCTGCTGCGGGCTTGCCTCTTCGCGTGACGGAGCCGTCTGGCGGTCCCGCGAAGCCGCAAGCGGCGGTTTCGGCCGAGGGGGGGAATTGTGTTGCCGGGTAAGAAATGGTATGATACCGACGTGTCGATCTCTCCGAGTGCAGGCTGAACCGGAAGTGCCCGGTGGGGAGAGGCTCGGCCGACGCCGTCTTCACGTGGGGAAGCAGCCATGTCAGGGATCATCTCGCGGTCGATTGTCGTGCTGTTATCGGTACTGGTGGTTCCGGTCGCGGCCGAGGTGCGCGTGGTGCACGTGTACTTCTGGGCCGATGGCCGGTTGAACGGCGTGCAGCGTGATGTCACTCCGGGCATCGACCCGGTGGCGGCGAGTCTGGAGGCATTGGCGGCGGGTCCGTCCGCGACGGAGCGTGCCGCGGATCTGGCGTCGGCGATCCCCGCGGGTACGCAACTCGCCCGCGTGCAGGTTACCGGCGACGCCGTGAGCGTGGATTTCACGGCGGAGATTGCCGTGGGCTTGGACGATGCCCGGCTCGAGCACATCTTCCGCCAGGTGCGGGCCACGCTAGCGGCCCAGGGCAAGGATGGCGACATCAGGCTCACGGCCGGCGAGCGGCTGCTTTCGGAGTACCTCAGGCCGGTCAAGCCGGTGGCCCCCGGGCCCGACGCGCATGTGAAGGGCGATCTGCTGCCCATCCCCGCCGGCGCCGCGGGCAGCGCGTTGGCCGGCCAGACGATCTCACTCTCGCCCGGGCACGGGCTCGTCTGGCTGGGAACGTACTGGGCGTATGAACGCCCCCAGAACTGTGCCCCGCTCGGCCGCGAGGATCACCACAACATCGATCTGACCGTCTACCTCGCCACCTATCTCGCCCAGGATGGGGCCACCCTGAAGAACTACCGTTGCCTGGACTACAACTACGGCAACCACTCCACCGGCAACCCCTGGTGGTACATGTCCGGCTCGTACTGGATCGCGCACAGCGGATACCCCTGTTCCGTGTACTCGCCTGATTCCGGGGAGTGCACGCTCGGTTCGGGGGCCAGCGAGAGCACCGACAGTATCCGCTCGCGACCCGTCGCGTCGAACTACGACGACACCGACCTGCACATTGCCATGCACACCAACGCGCTAGCCGGTGATTGCTTCGGGATGAGCTGCCCCAACGGCACCGAAACCTTCTACGACTCCAGCGGCGAACACGCCCCCTGGGGCACCATCAGCTACAACCTTGCCCTGGCGGTCAACACCAACATGGTCAGCCTCATCCGGACGCACTACGGCGACACGACCTGGAGCAATCGCGGAGCCAAGAACGCCAACGGCGCCTATGCCGAGACCCGCATTCCCCAGCGGGCCTCGATCCTCATCGAGCTGGGGTTCCATGATTCCTGCGATCGCGACGCCCTTTATCTGCGCGACAACTTCTTCCGCTCGCTGACCATGTGGGGGGCGTACAAGGGCGTGTGCGATTACCTGGGCGTGGCCCCCACCTACGGCCTGTATACCTCCGAATACGTCAGCGACACCATCCCCACGGAGATGGACCCCGGTCAGACGTACAGCGTCGGTATTACCTTCCGTAACCGCGGCGTATTGTGGACGGAGGCCAGGCAAATCCGGCTCGGTGCCCCGAGCGGCAGCGACCCCTTCTATGCGGCCGGTCGCGTTTACATCACCGGCGAAGTGGACACCACGCAGAACTACACTTTCAACTTCACCATGACCGCCCCGAGCGAGCCCGACGTCTACACGACCAACTGGCAGATGCTGCGCGAATCAGTCACCTGGTTCGGGCCGGTGCTCAGTAAGCAGATCCAGGTCGGCCCGCCCCTGATTCCGGGGGACTTGGACCGTGACAACGACGTGGATCTCGATGACTTCGGTCGCCTGCAGGCCTGCCTGACGGGCACAGGAGGTACCCCGACAACCGCCTGCCTCAAGGCCGACCTGGACGCCGATGGCGACGTGGATAAGGTGGACATCAGCCGATTCGTGGGGTGCGTCAGCGGCGCGGATATTCCCGGCGACCTCGACTGCCTGCCTTGAGGCCAGCCGGTGATGATGCACCCACGCGAAGCGGCAAGCCGAATCGTGCGTTTCGCTCGCGAATCATTCATGTTATTCTTGCACGGGGCTTGAACGCCGATGCTTATCAAAAGCAAGTTGCGGCGCGTCTGTCGTGCACAGGAGGACCGTTCCCCATGACTACGACCTTTTTGGCCGCCACCCGGTTTGTCGGAGCCGTGCGCCCATTCACGCGGGCGGGCATCCTTGCCGTAGCCTTACTTCTCGCCCCACCAAGCCAAGGGCTCGCCGCCGACCGGCCGCCCCCCAATGTACTGTTCATCATCTCGGACGACTTGAATAACTCAGTCGGCACCTATGGGCATCCGCTGGTCAAGACGCCGAACATCGACCGTCTGGCCGAACGCGGGGTGCGCTTTGACCGGGCTTACTGCCAGTTTCCCCTGTGCGGCCCAAGCCGCAATTCGATGCTCACGGGGCTGTATCCCAACAGCAGCGGCATCCTGACGAACAGCCAGATCTTTCGGCAAACCATTCCCCATCACGTCAGCCTGCCGCAAGCCTTCCGCCTGCAAGGCTACTTCGCGGGCCGCATCGGCAAGCTCTATCACTACAACGTGCCGAACTCCATCGGGACCAACGGGCACGACGATCCCGGGTCGTGGGAAATGGAGCTGAACCCGGCCGGCTGTGATCGGCTGCTCGAGGAGCCGGATATCTTTTCGCTGATCCCCGGCCAGTTTGGCGGGACGCTGAGCTGGTACGCCTCGCCGCGCGAGGATCTGCTGCACACGGACGGGATGCTGGCCACGGACGCGGAATGGGTGCTCGAACGTTGTGCCCGCCGGCGGGAGCGGCCGTTCTTCCTGGCGGTCGGTTTTTACAGGCCGCATACGCCGTACGTGGCGCCGAAGTCATACTTCGAGGGCTACCCCAGGGAACGGATGCCGCTGGTCCAGGGCGTCGAGGAGGACGTGAAGGATCTGCCGGCCCACGCGCTGGGCAGCCAGAAGAAGGAGCATGCGCGCCTGACCGACGACTTGCGGCAACAGGCCATCCAGGCCTACTTCGCCAGTATCACCTTCATGGACGCCCAAGTCGGGCGCGTGCTCGACGCCCTGGAGCGGTCCGGCCTGGCGGACAATACCATCGTCGTTTTCACGAGCGACCACGGTTACCACCTGGGGGAACACGGTTTGTGGCAGAAGATGAGCCTGTTCGAGGAAAGCGCCCGCGTACCGCTGATCATCGCGGCCCCGAAAGCGGGCTCGAAGGGCACCGTCGCGGCCACGCCGGTCGGCCTGATTGACCTCTATCCGACACTCGTCGAGTTGTGCGGCTTCGAGCCGCCGGCCGGTCTCCAGGGCCAGAGCCTGGTACCGATCCTGAAAGACCCGTCCCAGCCGGGGCGGGGCTGGGCGCTGAGTCAGGTGACCCGACGGGCGAGGCCGGACCGCATCTTCGGATTCACGCTGCGCACCGCTCGCTGGCGATACACGGAATGGGACCAGGGCCGCCACGGGCGGGAGTTATACGATCACGACCGCGACCCACTCGAACAGAGCAACTTGGCCGACGACCCTGCCCACGCCCAGCGGGTCAAGGAACTCGCCGAGCAACTGATCGCGGCCGTGGCATCAACTTATCCCCAGTCAGGCGAGATTCCGGAGGTCGGCCCGCAGGTCTGGGCTCCCAACCTGACGCATCCGTGAGCCCGGCTTCGCCCCTGAGGCCACGGGTGTTGAGCTTGCGTCGCGTTTCCGGGACTCACCCGCTCAGGTTGCCGCGATCCGCCACCGCAGCATCGCGCGTTTCCCGGTCACCTTGCGTTGGACGCGGCGGGTATGAAAAACGGCCCCGTGAGGATAGAATCTAACTGGAAGTCAGGACGTCAGTGCGTGGTGGGGCATGAGGTTGGATCCCCCGGCCACCGCCCCAGGGCTCAGGAGGCCGCCGATGAAAAAGATCAAGGTCATCGTCGAGAAACACTCCGACGGATACGTGGCCTATCCGCTCGGGGTCAAAGGGGTTGTGGTCGGCGAAGGCGATACGCTCGAAGCGGTATGCGCGGACGTGGCCTCCGCCCTCCGTTTTCATGTCGAGACCTTTGGTGCGGACATGCTGGAGGGCGATCCGCCCGTGTAGGACACGTTCATCGCGGAAACCGGAGTAGTGGTCTGATGGCGAGGTTTCCAGTCGACGCCCCGAAGGAGCGCGTCCTCCGAGCGTTGCGGTCACTGGGGTTCGAGGTGGTCCGAGAAGCCCAGCACATCGCGATGCGTCGCACGAATGCGGATGGCACCGTAATACCCATGACGTTGCCGAACCAGCGAACGATCAAGGGCAGCACACTGCGGACAATCTGTACGCAGTGCGGTATTCCCCCCGACGAGTTTCTGCTCGCCTACGAGCGGGCCTGAACCACCGGTATGGTGGTCGCACAAGCGGTTCTTTGGGGTGATACCCTGCGGCGGGCAGGCCGTCTGCGTCGAACCTGACCGGTTCGGTCTATCGCGATTGATTGGCTCGGAGACCGCCGTCTGCGACGGGTGAGTGACGGGATTCGAACCCGCGACCCCAAGGACCACAACCTTGTGCTCTAACCAACTGAGCTACACCCACCATCGGGCAAGACCGGACGTGCGTACCGCGCCGCCCATCTCGCATCGCCGACCAGTTTAGCATTCCCCGTCGGGCGCTGCAACGCTCGCGGCAGATCCGCATCGCCGGGGGGGCCACGGGTCGGAGTACCGACCCATGCCACCCGCCGGCTGGGCCGGTGGCCCTTCCATCGCAACGCGACGGGTGGGCTGACGATGATGCGGATGCGGGGAGGTTTCCTGGTCAGACAGGCTTTCCCACGCGTTCGATCATCGCGAGCCGACCCCCGCCGCGGTGGGGATGGTGCCACCCGCCGGTCGCCACGGCTCGGCTGAGCTCGCCGAAGTCGGGGGGCGACCGCTACGAATCGGCACCCCGCCGATTCTGTCACGGACCCGAGATTCACCCCCGAGCGAGTCGGCGCTACCGTCTCCGGCGTCGCACGGGTACACTGCGGGGCGATGTGGCCGTCCGCGAGGGCGGCGGAAAGCAGGGTTTTCTTGGGCAGGCTACTCGACGCCTGCCGCCAGGGAGCAGGAACGCAGCCATGGCCGAGACCATCCGCATCGGTATGATCGGGCTGGACACGTCCCATTGCGGGGCGTTTGCCGGCATGTTCAACGACCCCGACGCTCCGGAGGAGGTTCGCGGCTTCCGGGTGGTGGCCGCCTATCCATCGTTCAGCCCGGACGTGGCCTCCAGTGCCGGCCGCATCGAGGAGTACAAGCAGCAGCTCATCGACAAGCATGCGGTGAAGATGGCCGACTCGGTCGAGGCACTGGTGGAGCAGGTGGACGTGGTGCTGCTGACCAGCGTGGACGGCCGGCGTCACCTGGCGGAGCTGCGGCCGGTGGCCAAGGCGGGCAAGCCCTGCTACATCGACAAGCCCTTTGCCGCCAGCCTGGCGGACGCGAAGGAGATGGTGAAGCTCATCAAGGAGCACCGGCTCCCTTGCTTCAGTGCGTCGTCGCTGCGGTTCGACAGTGCCTACGTTCCGTTCCAGGCAACGCGGATACCGCCGCCGGCGACGGCCCCGGCCGAGGGGCAAACCGAGGCCCCAGTGATTCTGGGCTGCGACGCCTACGCCCCCGCCTCGCTGGAGCCGACGAACCCGGGGTTTTTCTGGTACGGCATCCACGGCGTGGAGATCCTCTACACGATCATGGGCGTGGGGTGCCGTCGGGTGCAGTGCACGAGCACGCCGGACGGCGACCTGGCGGTCGGCGTATGGGCGGACGGTCGTTTGGGGACGATGCGCGGGATTCGCAAGGGGCCGCACCACTATGGGGCGAACGTCATGGGCGCCAAGGGCCTGGAGTGTCGGCCGGCGACGGGCGACTTTTACAAGGGCCTGTGTCGGGCCATCGCCGGCTTCTTCCGCACCGGCCAGTCGCCGGTGCCGATCGACGAGACGCTCGAGCTTTGTGCGTTCATCGACGCGGCTTGGCGCTCGAGCCGGCAGGGTGGGGATGATTTGACGCTGGATCTGTAGGTTCGCGGGGAGTCGTGCGAAGCCGCGAGCGGTGGGGATGATTTGACGCTGGAGCTGTAGGTTCGCGGGGAGTCGTGCGAAGCCGCAAGCGGCGGGGATTGCGGCGGGATCCCCGCGTGTGTGTTATCGGGAACGAAAACGTGAAACTTCTTGAACTGCCCGGCAAAGTCTTTCGCAAGGTGTTTGGCAGCCGCAACGAGCGGATTCTGCGGCGTTACGCGCTGATCGCTGACCGGGTTCTGGGCTACGAGGCCGAGCTGCGCGCTCTGACCGACGAGCAGCTTCTGGAACGTAGCGGCGAGCTGAAGCGGCGCGTGGGAGAGGGCAAGCCGCTGGTGGAGGCCTTGCCCGAAGCCTTCGCCTTGCTGCGTGAGGCTTCAGACCGGGCCCGCCGCCACCGCCATTTCCACTGCCAGGTGATCGGCGGGCAGGTGCTCTACGACAGCAACGTAGCCGAGATGAAGACCGGCGAAGGCAAGACCATCGTCTGCCATCTGGCGGCGTACATGAAATACCTCCAGAGCCAGAAGGTGCATATCGTCACGGTCAACGACTACCTGGTCCGCCGGGATGCGGAGTTTGCCCAGCCGATCTTCGCTCTCCTCGGTGCCACCGTGGGCTTTATCCAGGCCCAGCAGGACCCCGGAGGCCACGAGGGCATCCGACAGGCGGCCTATGCCTGCGACGTGACGTACGGCACCAACAGCGAGTTCGGGTTCGACTACCTGCGCGACAACATGAAGCTGCGCTTCGAGGACCAGGTCCAGGGGTCGTTGGACTACGCGATCATCGACGAGGTCGACTCGATCCTGATCGACGAGGCCCGCACCCCCTTGATCATCAGCGGGCCGGCCCACGACGACGTCTCGCGCTACAAGTGGGCCGACGGCCTGGCCCGCTCCCTGGTGCGCCAGCAGCAGCAGCTCAATCAGGAGACCGCCCGGCGGCTGCAGGAGTGGGGGGACGACCCGCCGGAGGAACGGCTGCGCATCCCGAAGTTCGAGGACGCCGTCAAGCGGTTCCCCGTCGATCCGTACATGCTCATCGAGGACGAGGCGGAGGCCATTGGGCACGTCCAGCTTTTCGTTGTGCAGCGCGACCGCAAGCAGGCCCACCTGACGCACGAGGGCGTGCAGTTCGCCCAGGACGAGGCCGGCATCGGCAGCTTCTACGTCGGGGCGAACATGGAATACCCGCACCTGATCGAGAACGCCCTGCGGGCCCACGTGGTCTACGAGCGGGACAAGGAGTACGTCGTCCAGGACCGCCAGATCATCATCGTGGACGAGTTCACCGGGCGGCTGATGCACGGGCGGCAATGGTCGGACGGCCTGCACCAGGCGGTCGAAGCCAAGGAAGGGGTCCCGGTCAAGGAGGAGACCCAGACGCTGGCGACCATCACCATCCAGAACTTCTGCAAGCTCTACGACGCCATTGCGGGCATGACCGGGACGGCCATGACCGAGGCCAACGAGTTCATGAAGATCTACCAGTTGGAGGTGGTGGCCCTGCCGACCAACCGCCCGGTCAACCGCATGGACCACAACGACAAGGTCTACCGCACCACGGCGACGAAGTACGACATGATCGTGGAGGAGATCCACGAGGTGCATCAGCACGGCCGGCCGAGCGATCCTTTCCTGCTGGCCGACGTGTTCGGCCGATTGCGCACCCTGCTGGCCCGCGGCCCACAGGCCGAGTCTCCCGAGGTCCAGAGACATCTGCAGCGGCTGGATCAGGCGCTCGAAAAATATAACCAGGCCGAGGAGGCCGACCCCGAGACGGTCGGCTTCATGCTCGATACCTACGATGACATCATGGGCGGGCTGGCCATGGGCCGACCGATCCTTGTGGGCACCACCAGCGTCGAGAACTCGGAGAAGCTGTCGACACTGATGGCCCGGACCTACGGCATCGACCACGAGGTGCTGAACGCCAAGCAGCACGCCCGGGAGGCGGACATCGTGGCCAAGGCCGGCCAGCGTCACCTGCCCACACTGGGAACGGACCGCCGGCCGCGGGGCAACGTCACCATCGCCACGAACATGGCCGGCCGCGGTACGGACATCAAGCTCGAAGCCGGTGTGGTCTACGAGAAGTGCAAGGTGCCCGAGGACGTGCGCACCAGTGTACCCGAATACCCCGAATCCTCACTGGCCCTCTTCCCGCTGGCCAGCACCAAGTGCTGCATCAACTGCCCCGAGTACGACGCCCGCACGCAATGCGCCCACTGCTTCAAGCCCAAGCTGGACCCGCGGTTTCCGGCCATGGGCCGCCAGGTGTGCTCGCTGAACACTCCGTGCGGGCTGCACATCGTGGGCACCGAGCGGCACGAGGCCCGGCGGATCGACAACCAGCTCCGCGGCCGGGCCGGACGGCAGGGTGACCCGGGCTCCAGCCGCTTTTTCCTGTCGCTCGAGGACGATCTGCTGAAGCTGTTCATGCCCGACTGGATGCTCAAGATGATGGAGCGGTTGGGCTTCAAGGAGGGGGTCAGCCTCGAGGACAAGCGCATCAGCAAGGGCATCGAACGGGCCCAGAAGAAAGTCGAGGAGCGGAACTTCTCCACCCGCAAGCACCTGCTCGAGTGGGATGAGCCGATGGACTACCAGCGCCGCGCGTTCTACTCCGAGCGGCAGCACATCCTCCAGGGCCGCCGGCTCAGCGACCTGATCTGGCGGATGATCGACGATGCCGTCCGCGAAGTGGTCGGCGATTACCTGGCCCCGGACTACACCGCCCGACGCGTCAGCGACTGGGTGCGCAGCACGCTGGATATCAACGTGCCTCATGACCAGCTCGACGAACCCGACGTCGAGTACCTCGACAAGCGCATCCGCCAGAAGGCCAAGGATGAAATCCGCGACCTGGTCCGCACCTCGCTGGGAGAGTACATCGACGAGGAGGAGGACCCGTCTTCGTGGGACGTGGGCGGGTTGCTGAAGTGGGCCCAGCGCATGTTCCCCATATCGCTGACTCAGAACCAGGTGCGAAAGATGGCCCCGCCCGAGATCGAGGACCATCTTTTCGACGCCGCCGACGCCCACTACGACGAGGTCGACCTCTCGCAACTCGAAGTCTTCCTGGACCCGCAGTACGGCCGGGGAGCGCTGGCCGACTGGGTCCGCGGCAAGTTCAGCATCGACCTCAAAACCGACGAGATCGCCGAGGGCTCGATCGGCCAGGTGACTGAGGTCATCGGTCTCAAGGTCCGCGAGGCCTACGCCCGGCGCGAGCGTCACTACCCCGTCGAAGCGATCATCAATCGGGCGTTCTCCAGCGGCTCGGCGGATAATGTGTATGCCCTGCAGTACCTGGCCCACTGGGCGAACTCCAAGTATCAGGTTGGCTGGACGGCGGATCACCTGGAGGGCAAGGGCCTCGATGAGATCAGCCGGATGTTGCTGCAGGCGGGCGAGGAGTTCCTCGAGAGCGGCGGGCTGGACCGGGAGGTTGACGAAGCTCTCAGCCGGCACGGCTCCGGAGACAACGGCGAGTTGCTCACCTGGGCGAAGGAGCGGTTCGGCCCGACGCTGGATGACGCGGCGCTGGCTGACCCGAGCAACGATCCGCGCACGGTCTTGCAGGAGGCCGGCCGGGAGATGGCCCGCTGGGAGCTCACCCAGCTCGAACGCTACGTGTTGCTGCGGATCTACGACCAGTGCTGGAAGGACCATCTGCTGGAGATGGACCACCTCAAGTATGCGATCATGCAGCGGCCGATGGGCGGCGACCAGACGCACCCGCAGAGCCAATACGCCATCGAGGGCCGCGAGCAGTTCGAGCTGATGTGGAAGACGATCCGCAGCCGGGTGACGGATATGATCTTCAAGGTCGGCACGAGCGGCGGCGAGGGCGGCGGCGTGCCGACCGAAGGGACCGGCGGCGGGCCGGGCGGGGGCTTGTTAAGTCGGGCGCAGTTCCAGTACGACTCGGCCACCGGGGCGGGTTTCGCCGGCGCCGACCAAGCGGCCGCCATGCGGGCCCAGGGCGAGGCCGCCAAGCCGGTCACCATCCGCCGCGAGCAGCCCAAGGTCGGGCGCAACGACCCCTGCCCCTGCGGCTCGGGCAAGAAGTACAAGCAATGCCACGGCAAACGGGGTACATGACAGGCTGTGCGGGTGGCCCATCCATCGCAACGCGATGGGTGGGCTGACGATGATGCAGATGGGTGGCATGCAACGCCGTGAACTTAACGTGAGGCCTGCTTGACGTAAATGACTA
>CAZEEJ010000032.1:0-39632 GCA_964511155.1 uncultured Planctomycetales bacterium
CCACTGCTGGCCGTCCCAGCGGGCGATGTGGTTGGCGCTGACGCCCCCGGCAGTCGTGAACCAGCCCGCCGCGATGAGCTCACCGTTGTAGATCGCCAAGGCTTGTACAGAAGGGCTGCTGGCCCCACTACTCACCCCGCTGCCCAACGGCGCCCACTGCTGCCCGTCCCAGCGGGCGATGCAGGTGACGCTGACGCGGCCGGCAAGGGAAAACTCCCCACCCGCGTATAGCGCCGGTCCGCTGCCGTCGTCCCAGACGGTCATGGCAAAGGCCGAGGAGTCGAGGCCTGGCACACCCTCCCCCGGTTTCCAGCCGGGCGTACACTGGGCCTCTGCCGTGTCCGGCACCCCGACCGGCGCCAGGAAACACAGCACCGCCACGGCGGCGCAGATCGGCCGGGTCGCGCTGCGGCGCGCCATTCTCCGGTTGTAAGTCATGTGACCATCCCCTTTGGCCCATGATCCTCGCGGGGACCACGGCAAGGCCTATCGCGATGCTCCGCTCCTCGACGTGGCAGGCAGGGCCTGCTCCTCCGTTCCCCGCCCCCGGCAGGCGTCCGGGCACCAGGACCAGACCACCGTTCCCATTCACCCTGGCACCGCTCCCGAGAGGTGAACCACGGAGCGGCACGCCGACAAGGAGTATCCTACCAGAACGACCCGCCCGGCGCCTACGCCCGACCGCGATGAAATCTGCCTTTGCGCCCGGTGACCGACGAGTCACGGGCCGGGCTGTTGACAGATTCCGCTCCGCTCCAGGTTGCCAGTTACCGGCCCAGTGTGAAGAACCGGCGGATGGCCTTCGTGTCGGTTCTGTGCGGCATGGCTTGCGGCCGTGGGCCGCGAAGCGGCAAGCCACAACTTGCGCTTGCCTCGCGAATCTCGATCGCTCCTCCCGCCCACTGCCTCACCGCCTCCCGCCTCTGTGCCTTCTGCCCACTGCCCACTGAGGGCCGGCCGCACCGTTCGATCATCGCCAGAAAATAAAGTTTAGGGATAAAACCGGCTTCTTGACGGCCCGGATCGATAGATTATAATGGCACCGTACGGTGTTGCCCCTATGGGGCGCAACGGCATGGAAAACATGATGTTGCATCACGCCCACGAAGGCCTGATCGGGTTCGATTTTCCGCGTGGGGCGTGAGGAAGGGTGTCGAGGTCGCCACAGAGGACAGGCCGGCGGCTGAGATGGGCGGTGTGATCGCTGCCGGGTTGCCTTGCCGAGATCTACGGACTCGGGGCGTATCCGGGGCGACGCGAAGGGTCGATCAGCAGGGTGCTGAACTCACTGGCTTTCAGCCTGACTTGCCGGTGCCGCGGTGCGGACCGGTGATGCGGGCTTCCGTCGAAGGTGGGAGCCGGGTGGTCGGTCGGGGTTCCGGCAGTCCACCGCTCCGCGTCAGGAATCGTATGGTGGAACCACGGTCCATTCCGATGGCTGATGCTGACGGCTAGCCCGTCGACGTGAGGATGCTGCTCCCTGCTCGCCCCCCCCCGCGTGTCGGAGGTGGGCGTGCGCCGCGCGGTGTTTGCGACGCGTGGACGTTGGCCCCATGCAGCCGTCCGCTCCGGCCGAGCCGGTCCTTTCCGGCCATCTCGATCCTTCAACGCAGCAGCCCAGGTAACCGCGTAGCCGCCATCCGGGCGCCTTGGCCCTGGTGTCAGTGGGTCCGCCGGGCTGGTGGGCGCGGTGAATTCTCATAAAGGAAGGTGGTATCATGGGACTGCCTGCAATTCTGGCAGCCCCGTCGATGACCGAGTTGTCGCTGTGGGTTCTGGCGTTCGCACTGGGTGCCGCGGGCGGGTACGGGTTGCTCTCGTACCTGGGCAAGCGGCGCCGGACGGCAGCCCAACTCGAAGCGGATCGGATCGTCGGCGAGGCAACAAGTAAAGCTGAATTGATCGTCAAAACGGCGGAGGTCGAGGCGGGGCAGAGGCGGCTGAAGGAAGAGGAGATATTCAAGCGTCAGAAAGCGGAGCAGGAGCAGGAGCTCAAGGACGCCGAGCGCCGGCTGGAGAAGCGGGCGGACAATCTCGACAAGAAACTCGACGTGCTGAGCACCAAGGAGCGGGCGATGGAGGAGGGGGCTCAGCGGCTCAAGGAGCGCGAGACCCAGATCACCCGGCAGAAGCAGGAGATCGACGCCCTCCTCGTCCAGGAACGGGAGCAGTTGCTCCGGATCAGCGGCATGGGCCTGGAGGAGGCCAAATCGCTCCTGCTCCACCAGATCCGGACCGAGGTCGAGCACGACGCGGCGGAGTTGGTGGACAAGGTGCTGAGCGAGGCCAAGGAGACGGCCCACGCCAAGTCGCGCGACATCGTGGTGACGGCGATCCAACGGTACGCGTCGGAGCACGGCAGCGCGTCCACGGTCAGCATGGTGGACATTCCTTCAGACGACATGAAGGGGCGGGTCATCGGGCGCGAGGGTCGCAACATCCGGGCGTTCGAGAAGGCCACGGGGGTGGACGTGATCGTGGACGACACCCCGGGGGTGGTGGTGGTCAGTGCGTTCGACCCGGTGCGCCGGGAGATCGCCCGGCAATCGCTGGAGATGCTCATCCAGGACGGCCGGATTCATCCCACGCGGATCGAAGAGGTCGTGGCGGAGGTGGGTGCCCAGGTGGCCCAGGAGATCACCGAGCGGGGCAAAAAGGCGGCGATCGAAGCCAACGTCGGCGGGCTGCAGCGCAAGCTGATCGACCTGCTGGGCCGCCTGAGCTACCGCACGAGTTACGGGCAGAACGTGCTGCGGCACAGCATCGAGGTGGCGTATCTGTGCCAGGTCATGGCCGATGAGCTGGGGCTGGACGGCACGCTGGCCCGGCGGTGCGGTCTGCTGCACGACATCGGCAAGGCGGTGGACCACGAGGTCGAGGGCGGTCACCCGCAGATCGGGGCGGACATCTGCCGGCGGTTCAAGGAGCCGCCGGAGGTGCTCAACGCCATTGCCGGTCACCACGGGGACATCGAGGCGACCAGTCTGTACACGCCGTTGGTGGCGGCGGCCGACGCGGTCAGTGCGTCCCGGCCGGGCAGTCGGCGGGAGTCGCTCGAACGCTACATCAAGCGGCTCGAGCAGCTCGAGGGCATCGCCACGAGTTTCCCGGGCATCAAGCAGGCGTACGCCGTCCAGGCGGGCCGCGAGGTCCGCGTGATCGTCGATGCCAACCGGATGAACGACAGTGCGGCCGCCAAGGCCGCGTACGACATCGCCAAACGAATCGAGTCGGAGATGACCTACCCCGGCGAGGTGAAGGTGACGCTGATCCGCGAGGTGCGGGCGACGGAGTACGCACGGTGAGCCCGACGTGGCCTCAGGTGGCGCCGGGAAAGTGAGAATCAACCCGTGACAAGCTTAGGCCTCTGGTTTCTGCTGTCGCCGCTGGTGGCGATGGCCGGGCAGGGGAGCGAGACGCGCCCGGCGTGTGCTCCGGAACTGGCGGCAGTCGTGGCCGACGTGCTGCGGCAGACCGGACCGAGCTACGTCGCGGCCCGCGATCGGTTACTGGGGCGGGATGCGGTCGCCCTGCGTGCCTGCCTCGAAGCCCGTCGTCGGGAGGCGGATGATCCTCTTGAACAACTGGTCATCGAGGCCCTGTTGGCCCGCATGGCCCGCGGCCGGGCGGTCGACGAGCTACTGCAGGAAGCATTAGCCTCTCTCTCTGAAAATGCCTCGACTACCGCGCCGGCCGGCACTCGGCCACATGCGCACGAGCCGGTCCGGCCCAGCCAGGTGGCCCTGCTGCTGGCGGAGCGGCTGGGGGGCGACGCCGCCGCGCTGGTGGGGGAACTCCTGGTCAAGGAGCTGGTCCGGGACTGGGCGATGCCCCGGCGGCAGGCCCTCGTGCTGACGCTGACGACGCTGGGGCATGTGCGTCAGGCTCATGGGAAGTTGACGCCGGCCCGGGAGCCGCGGGCGGGCTATGTCCTGCTGTGGCTGCTGGAGCACGAGGCCGACGAGCCGACGCGGCGACTGGCGGCCCAGGGACTGCGACGGTTCGCTTCGCCGCCGATGATCGCGGCGGTGCGGGCGTTGGAAGCCCGCGTGCGGACGGGCCCGGGCGATCCGCAAGCGGTTGAAGCCCGACGGGCCATCATCACTCAGTGCCTGCGAGGCATGGAGGCGGAGCAACGGATCCTCGAGCGATTGGGCACGGCGCAGACATCTCAGCCGGCATCCGGGCCGGCACGATAGGCGGGTAGGGTAGTCGCGCACGGGGGGGATACAGGGGGGCGGGATGCGCGCTCGGCGCCGTGCGAAGCCGCAAGCGGCGGACGGGAGGCGTGGTCACTTCGCCGGCGCGCTCGTTGGGCGCGGCGTCCACCAGGCGTCCAACAGAACGAGCATCTCGCGCACCGTCCGGGGGTGCTCGGCGGCGAGGTTTTTCTTCTCCGTAGGATCGGCCGCGAGGTCATAAAGCTCGGTCGGCTGGCTATCGTCCTGGGGGACGATCAGCTTCCAGCGGCCCCGGCGCATCCACCGATGAGTGACGTTGCGGTCCGGGTTGCCCAGGACCACGTCGTCGTGCTCGAAGACCTCGCCGAAAACCGCCTGGCGATCAGAAGCCGCGCGGTCGGCGGCGACCTCCAGCAGATTCACACCGGTCATCTCGGCAGGCGGCTCGACTCCGCAGACCCTTAGAATGGTCGGGGCCAGGTCGATTGCCGAGGCGAGAAACTCGCAGCGCGCCGGTTTCACCCGGCCGGGCCAGTGGAGGAAGATCGGCGTGCGCACGCCGCCGTCGTAGGGGCTCCGCTTGCTCTTGGGGGCGAACCAACCTTGGCGCTGGGCCGGCGGAACGGTGGCCTGAATCCAGCCGTTATCCACGATGAACGCGATCAGCGTGTTCTCCAGAAGTTTCTTCTGGTGCAGGTAATCGACCAGTTCGCCGCAGGTCTCGTCGAGCCACTCGCACATGGCCCAGTAGGCGGCCAGGCGAGGGTGGCGACCGGCAGCCGTGTACTTACTCAGCAGCCGTTCGGGCGGCGTGTGCGGCTCGTGGGGCAAGAAGGGCGCGTACCAGACGAAGAACGGCGCGTCACCGCCCTGCTCGATGAAGTCATAGATGGGCTGGAGACCCTCGCGGCCGATGACCAGGCCCGGCCCGCCGTGGCGTTCGCCCTCCGGGGTCATGCCGTGCGAGAAGCCGGCGTTGGCGTACGAGCCCTCCCAGAGTTTGCCGGTCTGGAAGGTGCGGTACCCGGCCCGGCCGAGGAGCCGCGGCAGCGTGGGCACGTCGCGGATGAAGGCCTGCGAGGCGGTGCGGTCCGCGACGCGGTCGGGCGGGTCGTTGCCGCAGATGCGCGTGCGGTGGCCGTACTGGCCGGTGATGATCGAGGCGAGGCTGGCGCGGCAGAGGGGGGCGGTGACGTAGCCGTGCGGAAAGAGAGCGCCCTGCGTGGCGAGGCGGTCGAGGTTGGGCGTACGGATGACCGGGTGGCCCATGAAGCCGAAGTCGGTCCAGGCCTGGTCGTCGGAGATGATCAGGATCACGTTCGGGCGCGTCGCGGCCCAGGTCGAGAGCGGCGAGCAGAGGACCACCGCGAGCAGGCAGAGGCAAGCGGCATATCCGGGTGACGAGATCACGCTGGCGCGAGGTTTCCAGTCCATGGGATCTCCTGTGATGGCGGCAACGCCGACTGACGATCCGGGGTCCTATAAGTGCGCATCGTACCGAGGGGGAGGTGGCGCGGCCAGTGCGGCGTGCATCGCGAAGAGGCAAGCCGGTAGCAGGTCTTTGCTCGCTCACTTGCTGACTTTCTAACTCGCTCACCCGTTCACCCGTTCACCCGCTCACTCGCTCACTCGCTCACTTGCTGACGTGCTAACTCGCTAACTTGCTAACTCGCTAACTTGCTAACTCGCTAACTTGCTAACTTGCTAACTCGCTCACCCGCTAACTTCACCCGGCCGGTCGTGCATCCGATAAAAGTCGCAGAGGGCCTGGACATGGAGCAGATCTTACTGGTCAACCCGCCGGCGGAAATCGTGCGGGAATGCTACGACACACCGGACTACCCGGCCATCGGGATTGCGTACGTGGCGGGGTATCTGCAGGCCCAGGGGATTCCCTGCGCGGTGATCGACGGCAAGCTCGCCCGGCGGACGCTGGACGACACCATTGCCGAGGTGATCGAGCGTCGGCCGCGGATTCTCGGCCTGACGGCCATGACGCACATGATCGTCACCGCCCACAAGATCGCGACGGCGGTCAAGGCGGCCCTGCCCGAGACAGTGGTCGTGCTTGGCGGCTTCCACGGCAGCTTTCTGCCCGAACGGACGATGCGCGAGTTCCCCGCGTTCGACTACGTGGTCGTCGGCGAGGGCGAGATCGCCTTCCACAAGCTCGTCCAGGCGGTACTGGCCGGGCAGAACCCCACGGAGATCCAGGGCGTCGCCAGTCGCCGGGGCGAGACTATCCGGCTCAACGGCCGCGGCGAGATTCCCGATAACCTCGACGACCTGGGCATGCCCGCGTGGGAGCTTTTCCCGCCCGCGCGCATGTACCCGATCATGACCCAGCGGGGCTGCCCGTTCGGGTGCAACTTCTGCAGCCGGCCCTATGGCCGACGCAATCGCCAGCGGTCCATCCCGCACGTCATCGCGGAAATGAAGCGCAACGTCGAGCAGTTCGGCTGCACGCGGACGGACTTCTACGACGAGACGTTCACCGTGCGCAAGGACCACGTGGCCGGCCTGTGCCGGGCCATCGTTGACGAGGGCCTGCACCACAAGCTGCGGTTCTGGGCTTACGTGCACGCCAACACCATTGACCTCGAGACCGCCCGGCTGATGAAGGCGGCGCACTTCACCGAGGTGGGTTTCGGCGTGGAGTCGGGCAATCCGGAGATTATGCGGAAGATGAAGAAGGGCGTCGGGCCGGACGACGTGCTGCGGGCGGCGGGCATTCTGCGCCAGGCCGGGCTGCGGTTCGCCGCCTACTTCATCATCGGACACCCGCACGAAACCGCCGACACGGTGCGCGACACCATCCGCCTGGCGGCCCGCATCAACCCGGACACGGTGGCCTTCGGCCTGATGGTGCCCTATCCGGGGACGCACATCTGGGAGATGGTCACGCGTGGCGAGGGCGGCTACAAACTCATCAGCGTCAACTGGGAAGACTTCAATAAGCAGATCGGCAACGCCCTGGAGCTCGATTCCCTTCCCCGCCGCAGTATGGAACGGCTGCAACTGCAGGCCTACCTCACCGTGTACCTCCGCAACCTGCGTTTTCGCGAGATGGCCGAGGCCATCTGGATCAACCGCAAACGCATCCTGTTCATTCTGAGCAAGCTCGTTCACCGCACCCCTCGCACCGCCAGCAGCTCCTGGCTAGAACGCGCCAAACCCAATCCCATGCCCGCGGGGTGAGAAGGCGGCAACGGTTCCATCGTCATCGCGTCACGCGTACGTCTTCGTCGCGAAGAGGCAAGCCCGCGCGGGGACTTGCTCGTAAAGGATGCGGAGGGAAGCAGCATCCATAGCGGGCCTTCTTGACGTCCCCCCTCGCCTGATGGACAATCAGGTCACCTTTCACAGGTTTGAGGTGCTGAGGATATGGCCATCGACCGTGGACCACCATTCGAGTTTTCTTCAAGGAGGCGAACATGGCGGAACTGATTTGGCTGGACGGATACTCAGGGGAGACGGTTGAACAGTTGCTCGCCCTGGAGGGCACCCACCGCATCGATTCACTGGTCCTCGCTTTCGAACAGGCTCTCAACCAGAAAGCCTTCCGCGACGGGGACCGAAGCCTTACGGACGAGGAGCGAGTGATACCTGCGGTCGAGGCTCTCGAACGAGAAGTCAACAACGGCGGCTACGACCAGTTCTTCGTCAACTCACCCGAGTACGCCTCGGGCGTCGTGACCGCTTTGCGGAAGATCGGCTGTCCGCGAACCGCCGAGATCACGCAGTCGGCCATCTCGGCCCTCGGTCTTACGACGCTCGATGTCGACGCCATCGGGGAGGTGATCTACGCGGAGAATGCAGACAGAGACAATACCCTGAATGAGTGCGACTTGCGCTATTACGATAACGATGAGGACATTGCCGGGCGGCTCTTCGCCTTCATCAAGGCGAATAAGGATAAGATCAATCTGTAGTCTCATGCTGCCGCCGTCACGTGTATCCTAGCGCTGGCGCGGGGGTGAAGGCAGGACGGCGAGGATCTGCACGCAGTCCCCGCGAAGCGGCAAGCCGGCAGCAGAGTCTTACCCGCGCACTTGCTGACTCGCTAACTTGCTCACTTGCTAACTCGCTCACTCGCTAACTCGCTCACGGCGGTCTCGGCGTCGGCGGCCGGGCGAGGCGGGCGTGCCGCGGCCGGCGTATGGCCAAGTGTCGCGGCGATGAGGGCGCCGATTTGTTCGAGGCGGGCGGGCCAGGACTCAGCGGCCATGAGGCGGGCGCGGTTGACGCGGGCGGCGGGGGTGTTCGAGGCGATGGCCGCGTCGCAGGCGGCGGCGGTGCCTTCCACGTCGTCGGCGAGCCAGACGGAGCCCTCGAGCTGACGAACGGCGGGCAGCGGCGTACTGACCACCGACAGGCCGGCCGCGAGGTACTCGTACAGCTTGATGGGGTTGGCGTGGTGCGTCAGCGGCACGTCGCGGAAGGGGATCAGTCCGACATCGAACCCGCACAGGTAAGCGGGCAGCAAGCTGTGGTCCCTGGGTCCGAGGCAGTGCACGTTGGGCAGCTCGAGCAGCTCACCCAGTGGCGTGACAGATGGCCCGATGAGCACGATGGAGGCGTCCGGCCGACGGCGGGCCAGATCGGCCACCAGGTCGAGATCCACCCATTCGCCGACCACGCCGACGAAACCCAGCACCGGCCGCGGCAGGGCGGCGAGGTCCGGCGGCACGGTGAGGTTCTCCCACACCGCCCGCGACAGGTGGCGGCAGTCCACGCCGTGCTCGATCAGGTGCACATTGGGATGCAGCGGTCGTTTCGCCTCGTACAGCGGTCGCGAAGTCGTCAGCACCAGGCCGCACTTGTCGATCAGCTCGCGTTCCCGCCGCAGGATCAGGTCGCGGTCGTACCCGGGAAACTCGCCGAAGGCATCGACGCAATAGTAGACGGCCAATTCCTCGTTGAACCGGCCGACGAGATCCCCGACGTCCGGCGCGAAGCTCCACACCTGCACCGGTCGCGGCGGCAGCTTGTCGAGCACCCTGCGAACCGCCCGGCAGACCAGGCGGGCGGTGATCTCGCGGGCCAGCGACGAACCGGGCAAGGGTACCTGCAGCGGGGTGAGGACGGTCATCTTTTCGGAGACCACCCGCGCCCCACGGCGAACCTGGAGCAGCTTGGCGGCGATCGTACACAGATCACTGGGTCGGATACTGGGCCGGCGCGAGGCGTGCCAGTTCACCCAGATGACGTGGTTCCGCTCCGCCAACTGGCGCATGATGTGATGCTTGCTGGTGGGGTGGAAGTTCCACCCGCTGGCGAAGCAGATGATGTTTCGGTCGCTGATCACGCCGGGCAACCCTCAAATCAATCGGGCACAACTCGCTGTCCGCCTGACTCCTGGGGCAAAATGGCGAATGTCCAAGGTCCAATGACCAATCAATGACCAAGTCCGAAACCAGAACCCCGGCTGGGGATGTTCGTCATTCGTCATTGGGCATTCACGCCGGCGGCGGCGAGTTACGCACAAATCAATCCTCCACGCCGACAGTCAGAGCGGTCAACAGTGCATCCGCTTTGGACTTGCTCGCTGTCGGGGGTTCGGTTTCTCTCGTATCCACTGGCTCCTCGTCGGGCTCGTCGCACGGCGTGCCGGCCAGCAGGCTTTCCAGCCGCATCAGCCCCGGCACCGGGTCCCAGCGGCGCTTCACGAACTGCCGGCCGGCGCTGCCGATCGACGCGGCCAGATCGGCATCACGCAGGAGGGCCACGACGGCCTCGACGAACTCGGCGGGGGAGTCGGCCACGAGAATCTCGCGCCCGGCCTCGGCACCGATGCCCGCCGCCACGCACGAGGTCACCACGCACGGTCGGCCCATGTCCATGGCCATCAATACCTTCGTCTGTACGCCCCGGGCCAGCCTCAGCGGGGCCACGTTCACCCGCATGGCCTCGACGTAGGGCTCGACCGCGGGCACCGTCCCGGTCACTTCGATGCGGTCGCCGTCATCCAGTTCGCGCACCGCCCGGGTGGGCGATCGCCCGACGATCGTCCAGCGGGCCTCCGGGCAACGCCGCAACACCTCGGGCCACATGGCCTCCGCAAACCAGCAGACGCCGTCCGCATTCGGCGGGTAATCCATCGCTCCGAGGAAGCCGACCCTCGGCTCGGCCGGCAGCGGCAGGCTCGCCCACCGCTCATCCAATTCCTGCCGACGTTGAGGATCGATCTCGAAAGCCGCTCCGGTCGCGATGACGTGCACTTTCTCGCGGCAGGGTTCGTCGCCCAGCAGCTCGACCTCACGGCCCGTGCACAACACGCTGGCGTCGAAAGCGTTCATCCATTCCAGCTCGCGCTGTCCCAGCCGCCGGGCCTCCGTGCGGTAGATCCAGCTCATCGGCCAGCGACCCTGGTCGGCCATCTCGCGCCATTTGTGGCTGTCCAGGTCCACGAGATCCAGCACGCGCCTGCCGGCCGGCACCTCGAGGGCCAGCGGGGCCATACTCGACGAGTAGACCAGTACCGCGTCGAAGCGCACCTCGCGCGACCAGGCCAGCACCTGCTGCCGCAACGCCCGCGACGCGAAGTAGCCTTCCGTCGCCGTGCCGCCCGTCAGCAGGGCGAGCAGCGAGCGGGCGTTGGCCAGTAGCGGTCGCAGGGGTACCGCCGCCAGTCCGCGGCAACGCGAGCGCAGCTCCGCGAGCGAATCGCGGATGGCCGCCGGCGGATCGTCCGGGTCCGGCGGGTCGATGAAGCCCGCGCACCATACGTTGTGCCGTTGCGTCAGCCAGCGCAACTCGAGCGAGGAGCGCAGCTTGGCCCCACGGTCCAACGGACACGGCAAACGATGTACCAGAGCCAGTAGATTCATATTCGCTGCTTTCTCACTTCTCACTTCTCACTTCCCCGGCACCGCCATCCGGACACTCCGGGCTCGACTCATCCCGGGATCGACCGGGCCAACCACGCCCCCAGCGGACGGGTCACGGCCAACGGCAGCCGGGGCCACACCCGCCGGGCCAGTCGCAATCGTGGATTGCCCGGGTGCAGATCCGGCACCCGGCCCCCCTGGGGCACGTAATACTGGTAATGCAGCGGCGTGGGCTCGAAGCCCTGGAACCGCTTGAAGTTGTACGAGCCGGCGTTGTCCACGCGGGTCCGGCCGAAGTCGAACTCGCGGCAGCCGATCGTCACCCCATGCTCCATGGCCGCCAGGTAGAGGAGATTATTGGGGTGCATCCGCTCGTAGCGCTCATCGCATCCGGAAAAGTAAGGCATCAGCATGTCGCGATAGACGAAGCTCAGCAGGCCGGCGATCGGGCGCCCCTTGTGCCGCACGATCTGCACCACGTGCCCCGGTCGGCGGCGGGCGGGATCGGCCGTCGAGTCATCCATCCCGGGCACCGTGTGGGCGACCAGGTACTCGAAAAACCGCCTGGGGTAGTTCGGCGAAGCCACCCGTCTCATGCTCTGGCTGTAGAGCGACCAGACGGCATCGAGATCGCCGGTAGCGAAGTCAGACTCCAGGCCATAACGTTCGCGGGCTTGGCGGGCCGCGGCCCGGGCCTTGCGCGGCAAGTCCTGCAGCACGGCGGCGGGGTCGTCCGGCAAGTGTTTGCGGAAGGTGACGTAGCGCTTCACCACGGGCAGGTGCGGCCACTGGATCTGGGCCGACCGGATATCCAGCCAGCGGGCGCCGACGCGCTCGGCCATCTCCTGTGCCGAAGCCAGCAAGGCGGCGTGGGCCTCGTCATCGTCCGCGAGCGTGCCGCCATAGATGCCATAGGGCACGCTGACAAAAATGGTGCCCGCCAGCCAACTGGTGACACCCATGAGCGGGAACACGCCCACCAGCCGCTCGCCACGCCAAGCGGTCAGATAGCGACTTGGATGTCCGAACGCCTCCTCGACCGCGGTGCGCCACAACAGGGTGTGAAAGAGCGTGCCTCGCGGGTGCCGGGCCACGTAGTCCTCCCAGCACGACGCGGATGCATCGTCCAGCTCGCGAACGTCGACGGGGGGACGGCTGATCTGCTCGGCGGGGGCCGTGCACGCGGGCGACAGGTCGAAGTGCTCGACGTCTGCCTCCGCGGCACCGGCGTCTGACCGGCAGGCCTGGTCGGCTTCGCAGCAGGTGTCGGACATCAGTTGCAGCATGCTTATTTCTCAGGACCGAACGAACTTGTTCGTGTCGGGACCGAGCGAACTTGTTCGTGGTCCCGGCCGCGCACCGACCGCACTGCTCAAAAAACAGTGGCGCACGGTGGCCAGCACTGTCCAAAGAGCAGTGGCGCACGGCTCGCGTCACTCATTCAACCCTCGCCCACGTAGTAATCCTGGTTGTCTCCATAGTACGCCGCCTCGTCGCTGCAACCGGCCAGGACGCACCCGGTGATCGGAAGCTGGTTCGCCTGGAGCATCTTGACGCTGCGTCGCAACAGGGGCTCCGGCGTGCGATTCATCCGGACCACGATCAAGACCGAATGGCACAGCGGGCCGATCAGCCCGATGTCCGCGAAGGCATTGATCGGCGGGGTGTCGGCCAGCGTGTAATGGAACCGCTCGCGGATCTCGCGGAACGTCTGAGCGGCCCGGTCGCCGGCGAGCAAATCACTCGGGCTGTCCTCGCGCGGATCGCCGGCCGGCACGAAGAAGAGGTTCTCCCGGACCACGGGCACACAGACCTCCGCCAGCCGTTTCTCCCCGCGCAGCACCTCGCAGATGCCCGGGCGGTCGCCCACCTGCAACAAGGCACCGAGTCCGCCCCGCCGCAGATCCAGATCCACCATCGCCACGCGCAGATGCCGCAACTCCGCCAGGCTGAACCCGAGGTTGGCGACCGTGACGGTCTTGCCTTCGCGCGGCAGCGTCGAGGTCACCGCCAACACGCGGGCGCTCCCGCCCGGATTGGCGGTCAGCAGCCGCGTCCGCACGGAGCGGTACTTCTCGGCGATGGCCGAGGTGGGCTCATGAAATGCGAGCACTTCCGGCCCGACGGCCTCCCCCTGGATCGGTGTCGCACAGATCGCAAAGGGTACCGGCGGCGGCGGGCGAAACAGCGTGCTGGCATCGTCGCGCTGCCCACTGGCAACCGGATCTTCCCTCAGGATCCTGCTGACGTTCTCGGCGCGCGGCGGCGGTTCGACCAACAGCCCGGCCCCGCCGCCCAGCCGTTGGGCCCGCTCCTGTTGCGCTCTCCGCAATGCTTCCGCGATGCGTCCCATGCGTCACGTTATCCAGGCACCGGGGGCCAAGGCCCTCAGGCACCGAAGAAACCGGCCACCACCCGCTCGGGCAGGGCCTGGCTGACCACATCCTTGTAGACCTCCGGATGCCGGAGGTTCAGATACACCAAGGCCCCCAGGGCCATCACGGCCAGGGTCTCCGCCCCCGCTACCGCCGGCATCAGCAAACGCCGGTTCCACCAGCCGCTCTTGAGGTTCGTTCGGATCTCCCCGATCGTCTCCAGCACCGGAATGCCCAGCGCCCTGCGCACCTTGGCCGGGTCACGCAACGAGCGGTCGAAAACCTCCCTCAGGAATACTGCCACGGTTCCCAGGGCCAAACCGACTCCCGCACTCAACAGGAGCACGCCCGCCAGCGTCGGCGACGCCGGCCGGCCGGGCACCCGGGCCTTCTCCACCGTGGTGAAGCCCACGCCCCGCCGGCCCTCCTCCGCCGCCAGCACGCGACTCACCATCTCGACGTGATCGTTCCACACCCGCCAATCCGCCTTGGCGCTTTGAACCTCCTGCTGCAAACTCAGGTAGTTCTGCCGCCGCTCGAACAGCAGCCCCTTGTCCTCCTCCAACTGCTGCTGCTGGACCTTGTGTTTGGCCAGGTTCTGATCGATGCGGGTGATGGCGTCGGCCAGCGACTTCAGCTCCGCGTTGGCCCGGCGACGGTCCTCGGCGACGGGATCGAACCCTGCGGTTTCGACGGCCGGCGGGATCGCGACTACGGGCTCAGCCAGTTGGGCGGGTTCGCGGTCTAGCTCGACACGCAACTGCTCCAGCTTCTCCCGGAGCCCCATGACGTGCGGGTGCATGTCGGTCATCTGTTTCAGCGCCTTGGCGTCAGCGATCTGGGCCTTGACCTGATCGATGGCCGATGACAGCCGCTCGTGCTGCGGATTGATTCGCCAGCGCTCATCGTTGACCGCCTGGCCTGACGACAGAGTCGGCAGACGACCGGCCCTCCCCTGCTCGAGCTCCACCAGGTACTCTTGCAGACTCTTGATCTTGGACTCCGTCTCCGCCCGCCGCAGCAGCAGGTCCTCGATCGCCAGACCGGTCGACATCAGCCGCTGGCTGAGCAGATCGGGGTCGGCTGGATTCACCCCGGGATGAGCCACGGCCAACTGCATCAACTCGGCCTCGAGCGCGGTCGCCCGTTCCTTCCGCTTGCCCGCCTCCTGGGCGAAGAAGTCCCGCGACTTGTGCAGGATATCCGTGATCCAGGCCCGCGTCCGGGCGACGTAATTGTCCGTCAGCCGGGTGACCAGGAGTTGCCCCATCTCCGGCTGGCTGCCCGTGTACCGCACTTGGATGAGGTCCAGGAAGGTGCTCTTTTCGAGGATGCGCACGTCCACCGAGGTCGGCAGGCTGCTGATGAGCTGCTGCTTGCGAAGCTGCCCTTCGGGCGTCAGGTTGCCTTCGGCGTCGCGGGGCAGATCATCGGCCAGACCCAGGTCATCCACCGCCTGGGCGAGGGCCTGGTAACCCATCAGGTCCAGTCCCAGCGACCGGCGAATGGTCTCGAACGAATAGGGGGAGTTGCTGCTGATGAGCTTGGTGAGCACCACGTCGTCGCGGCGCTCGAAGATCGTGCTCAGCTCGTATCGGCGGGGCAGCATGAGGCTCACCGCCAGCGACACCAGGATGCCGGTCAGCAGCGGAAGGACGAACAGCCACCGCCGATACCCCAGAATGGCGGTCACCCGGGCGATCACCTGTTGCAAGTCACTGGTGACCGACTCGGCGCCGGACGAGAGGCCGCGGGATCCGAGCAGGCTGGATATCGGTTGAACACTCATTCGACTAACCCCGGCTCACACCAAGCCGCTCACCGCAACATCAGCATCAGGGCCTGCCGGCGAAGATCGCGGTCCTCGCTGCTGCCCCCTTGGCCGCCATCGCCCGTCCACACTTCGTGGGCCGTCCGCGCCTGGGCGCCGCCCGTGTAAGCGGAGTACACCGGCTCGAACGGCCAGAACAGCTCCCGTACTTTCAAACCGAACCAGGCCAGCGGCGTCGGGGGCACGTATACAATGTCCCCTTCCTTCAGCAGAAAGTTCTGCTGCAAGTCGCCGGTCTGCGTGATCTTCTCCACGTCCACGGTGATCACGTGCCGCTCGCCCGGCGAGGCGCTCGGCCGAATGACCTGCACCCGCTCGCGCCAGGCCAGAAACGTGGGGTTCGACCGCGCGACGATGTCCATGACCGTGTCGCGCCCGGTGAACGCCAGCTTCCCGGGGCTGCCCACCTGGCCGAACACGTAAATGTTCTTGCTGTTGTATGACGCGACCTGTACGTTCACCTGCGGCGAGACGTAGTAGCGGGCCAGCAACTCCTCGACCTTGGCGGCCAGCTCGCGCGGGGTAAGACCGGAGACCTTCACTTCGCCCAGCAGCTTGAGCGAGATTTTGCCGTCGCTGCGGACCATCTGCATGGTGCCGTCCACCTCGGGTGCGTTCGGCGAGTTGATGGCGACTACGTCGGGAGGTTCAATGCGATAATTGGTGGCGGCGACGTCCTGGTCGTGAGATTGGGAGAAGTGCTGGAGGTCGGCGTACTGGGTGGAGCAGCCGGCGGCGGCCATCAGACCGGCCACGGCCATCCACGTTGCCGCGCGTTTCCATCCCTGCTGCTGCCGCATGGCGTCATCCCTGACACAGAGAACCGATCCATCTACCCGGCCCCGGCCTCCCGCCGACCGCCGGCCCCCCGAGCACAGCCGTGGCGTCCGACCGCCCACCGGGGTTGTCTGCTGTCATCGGTTCCATTGCCGGGCCGATGTACTTAACTCCGCTTTTTTCTGCTCACCGCCGGGGCTTCTCAAGAGCGGCCGCACAAGGTCCGATAGAACCGCCTGGACGATCGAACGCGCCGGCAGTCCGATAACCCTACCCGGAGACTCGGACGCGGCCTGTCCAGGATGGAGCCTGACCATGTACTGCACGCACTTCGGTCTGCATCGGCCGCCGTTCAACAACACGCCCGATCCCACCTTCTACCTGAGCACGCCGGAGCACGAGGAGGCGCTGGCCACCCTCCAATACGCCGTGACCCAACGCAAGGGATTCGTTCTCGTCTCGGGCGAAGTGGGGGCCGGCAAGACCCTGGTCGGCCGCATGTTCCTCCGCCAGATGGACCGCAACGCCGCCGTCGCCGTCATCACGCATACCAGCCTCTCCGGCCGGCAACTCCTGGCCGCCATCTGCGCCGAGTTCGAGCTGCCCGTGCCCCCGGAAGCCACCAACCTCCAGTTGGCCGAGCGGCTGCAGGCCTTCCTGCTCGAGCAGTTCGCCCAGGACCGCTTCGTCGTGGTGCTCCTCGACGAGGCCCAGAACCTGCCCGACGACAGCTTCGAGGAACTGCGCATGCTCGGGAACCTCGAGGCCGACGACGCCAAACTGCTCCAGGTCTGTATCCTGGGCCAGCCCGAACTGCGCGACCGGTTCCGCCACCCCAACCTGCGGCAGCTCGACCAGCGGCTGTTTCGCCGCTTTCACCTCTGCTCGCTGGATCGCCAGACCACCGAAGCCTATATCCTCCATCGCCTGGCGGTGGCCGGGCACACCGGCGGTGAACTCTTTACCCCTGAAGCAATCGACCGCATCTATGCCGCCAGCCAGGGCACCCCGCGCATCATCAACCAGATTTGCGACAACGCCCTGCTGACCGCCTACGGCCAGGAAGCCCACCAGGTGGACGAAGCCATCATCACCCGGGTGCTCGAGCATGACCCGGTTCTGGAACTGCACCGGCCGGCCGGCGACCGCCTCGCCGAAACCGCCCCGCCCCTGCCGGACGCGGCACATGCCATTCATCCAGCGAACCTGGTCCCGACCTCCGCATCGACGCTGCCGGCGGCAGGCATGGCCACACGCGATGAAATGGGCGCTCTCGCTGATCACACCGGCCGCCGGTGGCGCGACACCCAGGACCGGCTCGATGCCTTCCGCGACGACATGCGCGCGACGCTGGCCCAGGCCCTCGACCAATATCGAACCGTCCAGCAGCAGTTCGACGAGCTCTCGCGGAGCGCGGCCCCGGCCGCCGAGCTGGACCACATTCGCAAACGACACCTCCGCGATACCCGCCGCATCATCGCCGAGATCTCGCAGCAGAAGGAGGAGTTCCACAAGCTGCTCAAGACCGCGGATGCACGCTGGACGGAGACCCGCGATCTGCTCGCCGCTCATCGTGACGAAGACAAGGCGGTGCCCCACGAACGCCTCGCCGAACTCGAAGCCAACCTGGACGGCCGGCTCCACGAGCTTCTTGAACACCTCGATCTCCAACGCCGGCAGGTCGCCAACCTCGCCCAGACACTCGGCGAGCACTGCGAGCGAACCCGGCGGGAGCTCGATGAAATGCGGCAGGCGCACGCCCAGCTTGAGGAACGCCTGTCCCGGGATGCCCACACCCGATTCGACGAGCTCCAGGCCGCGCTCGACGGCCGACTTCGCCGGCAGGACGAGCGCCTCCACGCCCTCGACAAAGACCTGGCAGCCAGAATCACCGCCGCGGATGAAGCGATTACCAGACTGAGTACCAACGCGACCACGGCGGCGGAGTTCCAGGCAGTCCGTGGCGCGCAGACCGCCGCGCTGAGCGACCTGCTTCGAAGGCTCGGCGAGCAGGCGGATGGACTCGCGACCCTCAAGCGCCAACTCAGCGAGCAGGCGGAAGGACTGGCGGGTCTCGAACACCAGCTCGGTGAACAGGCGGGCGGTGTGGCCGGCCTCAAGCGCCAACTGGCTGAAGAGGTCGAGGCTGGCAACCATGATCGCCAGGCGATCCTCGGCCAACTCCGCAGTGCCCTCGCCGAGCAGGAGGAGCAGGTACGCCACCTGCGCCAACGCCTCGTTGAGCGGCTGGAGGATGCGGAAAAGCGGTTTGCCGCCCTCGGCGAGCAGTTCGCTCGGAAGGAAGACCTCGCCAGCCTCCGCGCCGGCCAGGAGGCGGAATTGCACAAGGTCCGCGAGGATCAGGAAGCGATCGCTCAGACCCTGCGCGCCCGGCACGCGGAGGACATCGAGAGCCTGCGCGCCGCGCTTGACGCCCGCATGCACGAGCAGGAGAAACGGCTGCAATCGTTCGATCAGAACCTGGCCGCCCAGATTGCGGCTGCGGATGAAGCGATCGAGAAGCTCAACGCCAGCGCAGCAACGGCGGAAGACCTTGAAACCGCCCGGCGCGAACACTCCGCCGCGTTGAGTCACCTGCTCGGCCAGGTTGGCGAGCAGGCCGATGGGCTGGTCAGCCTCGGACGCCAACTCGCCGAACAGGCCGAGACCGGCAGCCGCGAGCGCCAGGCTCTCCTCGACGAGTTTCGTACCACACTGGCCGAGCAGGACCAGCGCGTGCGCCAGCTGCGCCAGCGGCTCATCGAGCTTATCCAGGCCGCCGAGAAGCGGTTCGCAGCTCTGAGCGAGCAGTTCGCCCGGAAGGAAGAACTCGCGGGGCTCCGCACCGAGCAGCAGGCCGCCATGGCCGAACTGCTCCGGAATGCCGAGTCGCAGATCGCCGGGGTCCTTCATCAGCTCGAGGGTGATCGCCGGACGGTCAAGCGGCTCGTCGGCGGGGTCGCCCAGCGATTCCGCAACACGCATCAGCAGATCGAAAGCCTCGTCGCGTCCCGGGCCTTGCGTGACGAGGTGACGGCACTCGGCGCCCGACATCAGACCGAAACGCAACGCGTGCTGGGCATGCTGGAGGAGTACGGCCGGAGCGTGGAGCAGCAGTTTGCCGGCGTGGCCGAGCAGTTGAACGCGGCCCGGCAGGAGCTCGACACGCTCACCCGGGCCGGGGCCCGCGTCGAAGATCTCGCGCGCGTCGAGCGGCAGCAGATCGACGACCGGGAGAAGGTCCTCACCACCCTGGCCGCACAAAGGCGTGATCTCGAATCGCTCGTGGAGGGTGTCAACGAACGGTGCACGGAGCTCGATCGGCAACTGCGCGCCCTGCCGGCCGACCTGGCGACCGTGCCGCAGCTCGACGCGATCCGCGCCGAGTACGTCGGCCAAATCCAGGCCGTCGCCGCGGACCTCGAAACCCGCAAGGCCCACCTGGAACAGGCCATTCAGCACGTGGCCCGGCACTGCGACCAGGCCCACGCCGCGGTCAAGACCCTCGCCCAGCATGCCGCCTCCAGCCAGGAGGTTCGGCAACTCCGGCAGGATCAGGCCCAGAAGCTCCAAGACCTTCAGCAACGCCTCACCGAGCAGGCCGGCCGGTACGACCAATCCGTCAACCTGCTGGCCGGGCGCATCCGGCATCACGAGGAGCGCGTCAGCCGCATCGAGACGAGCGAACGCCCGCGGCCCGTGCACATCGAGCTGTCGCCGCAGGAGTCCAGCCGGCTGGCGGACGTCGTCACCGCCGCACGCACCGAGCAGGAGCAGCTCAACGAAACCGTCGAGCGGGCCGGGGCCATCACTTCCCACCTGCGCAACGCCGCGGGCGAGGTCCAGCAGGCGATGGACGTCTGGCTCGCCAACTCCACCGAGGTCCGCCGTCAGTCCGAGCAGCTCCGCACGTCCGCCGAGGTCGCTTCGCGCATCCTCGACGCGATGCGCAAGTGCCACGCGGCCCTGGATCAGAAGCTGAACTCGAAGCGGTGGCAGACGGAGTTGACCCGCGGCGAGCAACTGGCCGGGCGACTCGAACAGGCCACCCGTGAGGCGACGGTCGTCGTCGATCGGCTCCAGGCCGCCCTCAACGATTTCGAGGTGTGCGAGAGCAGCGCGGAGGAATGGTCCAGGAACCACCAGGCCGCCCAACAGACCACCCAGCGGCTGGCCCGGCTCCTGGCCGCGGCTTCCGCCACCAGCAGCCGGGTGGACCAGTCGCTGGCCCAGCGCAAGCAGGTGTTGGCCGCCGTCGCCCGCAACACCAGCCGCCTCGTTTCGGTGATCGACGAGGCCCGCCGCACCGACGAGCAGGAGCGACCCACCGCATCGCTCGCCGACTCAGCCCAGCGGCCCGCCGAGCGGGCACAACGGCTCGCCGAGTCGGCACAACGGCTCGCCACACCCTCACCCGACGCGGAAGGGCAGCCCAAACCCGCGCGCCCGGCCAAGCAGCGCATCCCCGCCCGGCCAAACCCGCAGCGATCCTCCGGCCGAGTGACGCCCGTCGACTGGCCCGCGTTCCGCACCCACCCCGCCGCCGAAGTGGGCTGAACGCGGCAGACTGACCGATGCCAGGATCACGAACCGCGATTCCACCCGCCTGTCCCGTCACAGCCCCTCGTGGGTCAACGGCCGGCCCGTCGCCCGCCCTCCGCGCCCCTCAGCGTCCTCCGCGGTTCAATCTGTTCGTTCGACCGCGGAAACCGCGGAGAAACGCCGTTCATTCCCCATCGGCTTCTGCCGGGCGCGAAGATGGTTTGGAGGCGGCCGCTCGATAACGAGGGAGCGCGGGGTCCAGCGCACACGCCTGCTTGTACGCTTCGCCTGTGACATTTTGCCCTTCCAACCAGAACGAAATGCTGAAGCCGGCGCTTTCATCCCATTGGCAAACCAATCCATGAAGCTGACCATTCCGATAATGATCTTCCTGCCACAACTTTCCATCGGGATACCATCCGCGGACAAGCCCATGACTTCGCCCGTGCCGCATCGGACGCTCGTAGGCCATCCTTCCGGTGGTCCACCAGCCCCGTTCGCCTACTCGTTGCCCACCCACGGTGTAGCAGGCCTTTCGGGAATACCCATTGATCCTGTCCTGCTCGGTCAGAGTCTGCATCTGCTCCTGTGCCTCGGGCGGGATACCTCCAGGATCGCCGGGCCTGCTCTGCCTGCGGAGGCTGAAGGACGCCTGCTCCTTCACGATGGAACGGACGCGACTGCCCAGTGCGTCGGTATAGGGGCGCTCGCCCCAGACCGAGTCGAGCTCGGCACGACCATAGGCCGCAAACGCGCACTGCGTATCCAGGAACAGAAGGTATGTATTGCCAGGCGCATACGATGGAACCTGATAGCAGCTCGGGCGGCGCGTGGCGATCAGCACCGAGAACATGGTGGTGGCGGGAGATTGCGCATGGATCATGGAGGGCCGGGCCGTGATCAGGGTGGAGCGCCCCTTGAAGACTTCGACGGGTTCGAACACGACCAGCCGGTAAGCCGTGCCCTCAACGACGTCGACTTCAGGGCACTGTTTTACGGCCCGAGCGGACACGATGATTGCCGAATCGGCACATAACTGTTCGAGGGAGGGCTCGTTGGGCATCTCCATCAGGCCGCCGGCTGCCAGCACACCAAAAACACATGCAAATGAAAACATGGTGAATGCTCCCCAGTAATGGGCCGCTCATCACGCCGCCAACTACGAGCGGGCAACGTCAGTAGATCTTCGCAACGCTGCTCCGACGCTACCTTTGGGATTCTATCTCCACCACTGCGACGATGTCGTCCGGGGTTTGGAAGGATCGGTCCCAACCGGCCGATCTGATCTCATAGCCACGTGTGGATTCCGTCTCCAACTCGCTATGAAGTAGTGTCAGTTGATAGGGCGTGCCCCATCCATCAATCTGGTAGTTCGGATTCTGCCCATGAAGCATGTTCCCGGCAACCAGGTAATCGTACAACTCCGAGAAACTCGTCGGTGCAAAAGCATCGTCAAGCGTGGCGGCAAGCCTGAACTGGAGGCTCACAATGCGAAGTGCCGAGCTCGTGATGTCCGCTCGATCGTCTCGCGGCGAACGTGAGCATCCGCCCATCAGACCTGCAAGGGCAATGATCGGCCAGCAGCGTGTTAATACGTACAGGGACGGGGACACACGATGCCCAGGAGACACTGTAGACCTCCTTGCGGCTATACGGTCAAGGACCGGATGCCGCGGGCGAACGCTCACGCAGGGCTAGTCCGTCAGCTTCTCGCTCCGCGCACGTGTGACCGCCGCAGAGTCTCGACCGGGTCGTCGTTCTCGTCGTAGCGCGGGGCCGGCGACCTGCCGTCCCGGACCATCATACAAGCAGAGGGCTTCGGACAACAGCCGGGGGAAGCGCAGGGCTGCCCCCGGCCACGCGTTCCAGGCTGAAGGCCTTGCACGGCCCGGCGGGCGCTGGCACAATCAGCCGGCCACGGCGGCCCTGCTCCAGCATTCAGCGCATCCTGGTTGCCTCCCCAAGCACGAGCGCTGGATTATGCAAGAGTATTCAGTAGGCGCATGCCGGGATGGGAAACTGAGGGCATGAGGCGACAACCGGGCAAACGCCGAAGATGGCTCGCATTGGGTCTGCGCATGGGCCGTCTGCTGATGCGCGGACCTCACCAGACGCCCCTCCTGGTTCGCCGCAGTTACGACCGGCTCGCTCCCGGATACGATCAGGCTTGGACGGACCACATGCGCAGCCTCTCCCTGCACATGCTCGATCGTCTGGCGGCTCCCCAAAACGCGACGTGCGTTGATCTGACCTGTGGCACCGGTTACGTCACCGGCGAACTGGCCCGCCGGACACGCGGGCGCGTCATCGGCGTGGATTCATCGAGCGGCATGCTCGACGTCGCTCGCGAAAACCAGGGCCGGCACTGCCGTTTTGTCCAGGCGGACGTGCTGGACTACCTGAGGTCGCTTCCGGCGAACAGCGTTGACGTGATCACCTGCGCATGGGGCCTGGGATACACGCGACCGTGGCTGGTGGTGCGGGAAGCAGCCCGCGTTCTGCGCAGCGGCGGCCGGGTCGGCATCATCGACAACACGTTGTTCTCGCTGTCCGGCGTGCTCTGGGCATCCGTGCTGGCCTTCGCCGAAGACCCCGAGGCACTCGTGCACGTCATGCAGGTTCGCTTTCTTCCGGCCGGCTGGTGCCTCGCATTCCTGATGCGCATGGCCGGCCTGGCGGTCGTCGCCACCTGGGACGGGGCCAAGACCTATCATGTCCCCGATGGCGACGCCGCCGTCGCGCGGTTGACGGCCACTGGCGCCGGTGCGGGCTTCGAGTTCGCCGCCGATGAGCCTCACCGCGAGGCCGTCTTCCGCCGATTCGCGGAGATCCTGGAGCAGCGATACCCTTCGGCCCCGGGGATTCCGATCACTCACCGCTATCTCGCGGCCGTGGGGCGAAAACCATGATCCCACTGCTGCGCCTCTGCCGACCGTACTACGCCGTTCCCATGGCCTCCATCCTCATGCTGACCATCTGGTATGCCGTCGGCGACGCCATCACCGACCTCTGGCCATCCGCCCTCTGTGCCACCGTCTCCCTCGCGCTGGTGATCGCGGGAGGCTACGCGCTCAACGATGTCTGCGATCGCCGCGCGGATCGCATCAACAGCCCGCATCGACCGATTCCCGCCGGCCAGGTCTCCCCCAAGGCCGCCGCCGGCTGGGCCTGCGGCCTGCTGCTCGCGGGGCTGTCCCTGGGGGCATTTTGCCGCTGGCAATTTCTGGCCGCGCTCGCCCTGGTCACCGTCGTGCTGGTCTTCTACAACTTGACTTCCAAGCATCTGGGCATGGGCAAACAATTGCTCGTGGCTCTGCTCATGACCAGCTTCTACCCGCTGGCTTTTGCCCAGGCGGGCCCGGACGCCACCGCCGCCCGGGCCGCGACCCTGTACCTCTTCCCCGTCTGGCTGTTTCTCACCAGCTTCGGGTATGAAATCCTCAAAGACATTCGCGATATCCGCGGCGATCACATCGTCGCCGGCGAGCCCTCCTGGATTCATCGATCCCCGAACCGGGCGATTCGGCTCTCGAGAGCCGCCGTCATGGCGGGCGCGCTGGTCCTCGTCGGACCGGCCTTGACGGGCTGTGGATGGGTCTACCTAATCTTCCTGCCGCTGGCCGTACTCCTGGCCGTCTGGTCAAGCGTGCTGCCCCAACGCCAGGCCATGATGGCGATTTACGCTCAGTGCGTGGTCGTGGGCATCGCGGCCACCGCGGATATCACGATTCTGGGTCCCTGAACCGCTCTCCCGGCCTGACCAATCGACGATATCCCTCCGGCAGCGGCCCTCGTGCGGGATGTGCACCACACAGACGCGTACTGACCTCCGGCGGCAAGGGCAGCGGCTTCGCGTGATCTCGCAGATCGGCCGCCATATCACCCATCAGGCAACCGCGACGCGGCGCCGGGAACAACGCCCCCATTCGCTTCCAGATATCGATGAGCCGCTCGCCGGTCACATCGCCGAAACTCAACGGCGTCAGATCGCACGGACAAACCTGCCCGCCGGCGTCAATATACAAGTGATGAAAACCGGCACCACAGCCGAACACTTCATCGGATTCCAGATAGGCAAAGGAGGCCACGGCCGGCCCGGTCGCATGGCGGTTATGCCGACAATGAAAATCCGCCAGGGCACGACGTTCTTCCGGGGACAGCATGACCGACCCGCATCCCGTCCACGCGCCCGTCGCCACCGGTGCCAGCACGCGGAACTCACCGGCCCCCCACCGCTGGCCCAGTGCGTAGAGCCGCTCCAGCTCCCCCGAAGCCAGCTTCTCGTGCGTGCTCACCGTCGAAATGGCCAGGTAAACACCCGCCTCGCGACAGGCTTGGGCGGCGGCCTCGGCCTCGGCGAACGAGCCGCGATGCTCACGCACGCGATCATGGTTGACCGCATCCGCGTATTCGAGACCGATGGTGACACAGGTGACCCCGGCGGAACGCAGCCGCCCGGCCCTTCGCGAATCCAGGCCATGCCCGGTCGTGAAAACGATACACGCCATTTCAGGCGCGGCGGCGGCGATGAAAACCTCCAGATCATCCCTCAGCAACGGTTCGCCACCGGTCAACCCAAGGGTGGCCGTGCCCAACGCCTTGATCTGAGCGATCGTGGCCAGCATCTCAGCGGTGCTCATGGCCTGGCCCGAACGACCCGCGTAGCTGCAATGCCCACACGCGAACGGGCAACCGCCGGTGACCGCCAGGTATGTCGAATGCGGCACCCGCCGACGCTCGGTCACCGTCCGGCAGAAGCGGTCGAACGCCGGCGAAGGGTAGGGTGGAAAGAACGTGTTGATGCGGATCTGCCCGGCGAAGCGATGAGGCTTCTCGTACTTCATCCGTCCGTACAGATACAGCAGATGCCGGGTCGGCACACGGCCCACCATCCGGGCGAACATCCTCGCGACCATCACCGTGCGGGAGATGCCCATCGGTCTGCCTCAGTAAGACCCGCACCGGCCGATGACCACGCGACTCATGCCGCGGCACCGCCCGTTGACTCAACCTGCGTCTGATTGGCCATGGACGACCTCACCAAGGCCCGACAAATCGCTCCGCAGATCGCCCCCAGGATCGCCCCGGCGAAGATGCCGAAAACCAAGCCGACGGCAAAGCCAGAGAGCAGGTCGACGAGCGGTTTCCGCACAGACGCCAGCATGAGCCCGACATGAAGCATCGCCGTAGCCAGGATGCCGACCTTGACGCCGGCCCCCGCCCCCCAGGCAACCCAGCGGTCCGTCTGAGCCCGTGCCATGCGACGCACCACCAGCCGGCACCAGAGCAAAGCCGCCGCCAGCCCGCAGGTCGCTCCCCAATACGTGCCCACGCCGAGAATGAACGACCTGGCCACAGCCGCTTCAGGACCCTCGACGGCGAAGTGAATACCCGCGTATAACAACGAGGCGAATGCACCGAGAAAAGCCGAGACCGCACCGGAAGCAACGCACACCAGTACTACCAGCAGAATGAGCTTGCCGCGATGCAACTCAACGGAACCTGTCATCTGTGAATCCTCCTGCACCGTGCCGACGCAAGCGTGGTATCGCCGGGGGGCCATCCTTGCGTAGCAAGGGTGGGCTCGCGATGATCGAACGCGTGTGGAACGTCGGCGATCGTCCCCCCGCGTTCGCATGCGACTCTAACGGCTGGCGGCGGCCAGGGCCTTGCGCATCGCGGCGATGAAGGCCGGGCTCGTACCGCAGCAGCCGCCGACGATGCTCGCGCCGGCCCGCACCAGCTCCAGCGTCTTCTCGCCGTACTCCTCGGGCTTCATCTTGTAGACGACCTGGCCGTCCTCGATCTCCGGCATGCCCGCGTTGGCTTTGACCCAGATCGGCCGGTCGGTGGCCTCCCGAAGGAGGGCGGCAACCTTCACGTAGTTATCGATCCCGATCCCGCAGTTGCACCCCACCATGTCGGCACCGACGTCGAGCAGGCCCTCGACCGCCTGCTGCGGCGAGACCCCCATCATGGTACAGGTCCGGTCCTTACCGGAATCGTAGGTCATGCACGCGACGACCAGCAGGCCGGTGGTCTTCGCCGCCCGGACCGCCGCCCGGGCCTCGGCCAGCTCCGTCATGGTCTCGACGACCAGGGCATCCGCCCCTCCCTCGGCCAGAGCGGCGGCCTGCGCCTGGAAGGCCTCGAACAGCTCGTCCTCCTGCACCTCGCTCATCATCACCATCTTGCCGCTCGGGCCGATCGATCCGAAGACGCGGGCGCGGTCGCCGGCCGCCCGCTTGCTGATCCGGGCCCCCTCCCGGTTGAACGCCGCGACCTCGCCCTCCAACCCGTGCCCACTGAGCACGAAGCGGTTCGCCCCGAACGTATTGGTCAAAATGATCTGGGCGCCGGCCTCCGCGTACGCCGACGCCACCTTCCCAACCAATTCCGGATTGGTCACGTTCCAGGACTCGCGGCAAAACCCCGGCGGGCAGCCCAGCTTGTCCAGTTCCGTCCCCCAGGCACCGTCCGACACGGTCACCTTACCCGCATAGTCCTCGATTTTCGCAGCCATGAATCCACCTTTCCCAAGAACGGCCCGACCGGGCGTATTATACCGCAACGCCGAGCAGAGCAAGCCCCCGCCATAAGTTGAAAACATACCCCCCGCGACTACAGTGGGTCGCGGCCGGTCGGACCGGCCTTGGCCGCTCAAAGGAGCCTGACGCGTGCGAATCGTTCGTGAGCCCAAAGTGTACCTGGTGGGGCGGCCTTCGGTGGACCCCGCGGAGATCGATCGTTTTCTTGCCGACCACGACGTGGCCCAGTGGACGACCGACACCGAGGTGGCCGGCGAGAAGCTCTGCGAGGTCGCCGGCCGCGTCTGCTACATGAGCTTCGCCAAGCCCAGGCCCGGCGGCAACCAAGCGTACCTCGGGCACATTCTCGAAGTGGGGCACGGCAGCGTGCTGGAACATGCCGCCTACAGCTTCATCATCGCCGGCGTCTCGCGGAGCTTCACCCACGAGCTGGTCCGCCACCGGGCCGGTTTCGGCTACTCGCAGCTCTCGCAGCGGTACGTCGACGAGTCTACGGCCGAGTTCGTTGAGCCGGAGTGCATCGCCGCCGACCCCGGCCTGCACGAGACCTGGGTGCGGGCCGTCGAGCAGGCCCAGGCGGCCTACGTTGCCTTGGTCGAGGGCCTCGCCGCCCGGTTCGCCCACATCGAAGACCGGACGCTCCGCCGCAAGATGGCCCGCCAGGCCGCCCGTTCCATCCTGCCCAACGCGACCGAGACCAAGATCTTCGTCACCGCCAACACCCGGGCCTTGCGCCACTTCATCGAGCTGCGGTGCACGGAACACGCCGAAGTCGAGATCCGCGCCGTCGCCGCCCGCATCCTGCAGATCATGCAGCGCGAGGCACCGAGTATCTTCGGTGACTACGAGCTCCATGATTTGCCCGACGGCACCCAGGCGGCGCGAACCAGCCACCCCAAGGTATAGGCCGCCTTGCAGTTGAAATGGCACCACCAGCGGCCCTATATTCCCACAGACGCGACGGCGTCCCGTATCGCTGTCACGAATCCGGGCGCTAACCCGATTCATGCATTGGAACCACAGATGAACACAGATAAACACGGATAAGAAAAGGAGTTAGAGATCGCATCGCATCCTGATCCCGCGGCGCGCTGTGTTTGGCGCCGATCTCTTGTTTTATCCGTGTTCATCCGTGTTCATCCGCGGCTTGATTTCAATCGTGAATAATCCGGGTTAACCAGCACAGGAAGGCCGAAAACCGAATGACCAACGCGACCTCGCCGACGAAAGATGCCGTGATGAACGCCCTGCGAACGGTCCAGGATCCGGAGTTGCACAAGGATCTGGTCACGCTGGAGATGGTCCGCAACGTGGCGGTGTGCGACGGGCTCGTCCGGGTGCACGTCGAGCTGACCACGCCGGCCTGCCCGCTCAAGGACCGCATCCGCGGGGACGTCGAGGTGGCCGTCAAGAAGCTGGGCGGCGTCAAGCAGGTCGAAGTCGAGTTCAGCGCCCAGGTTCGCCGCGGAGTCATGCAGCAGGCCTCGCTGCCGGGCGTCAAGAACATCCTGGCCATCGGGGCGGGCAAGGGCGGCGTGGGCAAGAGCACGGTGAGCGTGCTGGCGGCCGTCGGTCTGGCCAGGGCCGGGGCGAAGGTCGGCCTGATGGATGCCGACGTGTACGGCCCGTCTATTCCCAAGATGCTCGGCATCGAGGGCCAGAAGCCGGCCATCATCGGGGAGCAGATCGCCCCCGTCACCGCCCACGGCCTCAAAGTCATGAGCATCGGCTTCATGCTCGCCCCCGAGCAGGCGGTGATCTGGCGCGGGCCGATGATCCACGGCACCATCAAGCAGTTCCTCGACCAGGTGGACTGGGGCGACCTGGACTATCTGATCGTCGACCTGCCGCCGGGCACCGGCGACGTGCCCCTGACCCTGTCGCAGTCGATCCCCATGACCGGAGCGGTCGTCGTCTGTACGCCGCAGGATGTGGCCCTGCTCGACGCGATGCGGGCGGCGCGCATGTACCAGCAGCTTAACGTGGACGTGATCGGCCTGGTCGAGAACATGAGCTACTTCATCGCCCCGGACACCGGCAAGGAGTACGACCTGTTCGGCAAGGGCGGTGCGGAGAAGGCGGCCGCCAAGCTCAAGGTGCCCTTCCTGGGCTCCATCCCCATCAACATCGCCATCCGCGTCAGCGGCGATGCCGGCAACCCGGAGACGGTCTTCGAGCAGAGCCCCCAAGGCGTCGGTGAGGCCGTCACGCGCGTGGTCGAGGCCCTGGCCGCCCAGATATCCATCCGCAACGCTCATCGCCCCGCCCCCGTGGAACTCCACGTGCACGCGTAAGGCGGCACGTGACGAAATCGGCGAGGTGCGGATTCACTGAGGACCGAGTCAACTTGTTGATGGACGTGTGAGGGCGGGTGGCCCGTCCATCGCAACGCGATGGGTGGGCTGACGATGATGCGGATGCGGGAAAGCATTCCTGGTCGGACAGGCTTGTCCGCGCGCTCAATCATCGTGCTTGTACGTGAAACAAGCGCTGACCTCGGTCAACGAGCCGCGGGCTTCAGCCCGCGCGGTGCTTGTACGTGAAGCAAGCGCTGACCTCGGCCCAAGAGCCGCGCGGGCTGAAGCCCGCGGCTCGTTAGCCCTGTCGTTATGGCTCCTGCGGCGCCCCGTTGGGATCCATCTCGTGCTGCGTATTCAGCCGCTGGCGGACTTTGAGCTCCGGGGCCTTCATGCTCACGGTGGCGTGCGGCGGCACCGCCTTGGTGAGGAACACCGAGCCGCCGATCACCGCGCCCTCGCCCAGCTCCGTCTCGCCGCCGAGCACGATGGCGTTGGCGTAGATGGTCACGCGGTCGCGCACGGTCGGGTGGCGCTTGTGGCCGCGGATCAGCCGCCCACGTTCGTCCTTGGGGAACGACAACGCCCCCAGGGTCACGCCCTGGTACAGTTTGACGTGCTCGCCGATCTCCGTCGTCTCGCCGATCACCACGCCGGTCGAGTGATCGATGAAGAAGTTGCGGCCGATGCGGGCCCCCGGGTGGATATCCGTCCCGGTCACGGTGTGGGCCCACTCGGTCATCATGCGGGGGATCAACGGCACGGCCATGTTGTAGAGCTCGTGAGCGAAGCGGTAGACGGAGACCGCCAGCACGCCCGGATAGGCCAGGATGACCTCGTCGGTATTGACCGCGGCCGGGTCGCCGTCGTAAGCGGCCTGGACATCGCCGGCCAACTGCTCGCGGATGGCCGGGATGCGCTCCAGAAAATCGAGCGTAAGCTGCCGGGCCTTGGCGTCGCACGGGCGGCTGCCGGGCGTGGTGCGGCCGTCCAGTTCCTCCTGGTAGCACAGGGCCTGGTCGATCTGGCGAAACAACTTCACGCTCACCTTGGGCAGGAGCTCCCCGACGTGGTATTGCACGTTGTGCCGGGTGAGGTTCTGCCGCCCGTAGTAACCCGGGTAGGCCAGTTCCAGCAACAGTTGGATGATCTCGACCACCTCCGCCCGACTGGGCAGAAAGGCGCGGTCGATGTGCCGCGTTCGCTCTTCGCTGTAGTAGCTTTCCACGATTTTGTCGACGAGGGTGGGCAGCCGGTCGCCGATCTCAAAGCCCGTAGGCATGGTTTCATCTCCAAAGGGCAATCCGCAATGCGGAAACGAAGTTTGCTGGTGATCGATGTTCGGAAAGGCGGGGTGCTCAGCCACAGGGGATACGACCGCCGAAGCCGGCCCCGCCCGTACACAGGCACGCGCACGTACACGGATGTCCGCCGCCTCGTGGAGCACAGGTGCCGGGAAATTGAGAACTGAGAAGCGAAAAGTGAGAAAGCATCATGCCCCGTGTGGGCCGGCGGGCATCGCTGCCTGGGCGCACGCTTCGCGCTGCCGCGGGTTGCGGGCCAAGGCCGACCAGCCTGGACAGGCGACGCGTTCTCATGGTGCGGGATTATAGCCCCCCGCGGGCGTCGGCCACAACCGGGCGCAGCCTGGAAACACTCGCGGGGCTCCTCACCCGCTGCCTTGTTCACTCCCGGCTTCGCTGCCTTGCTCACTTGCGGCCTTGTCCAGCAGCACCGGCAGCGACTGGGGCTCGACGAGTTCGTCGCGGCGGCCGGCCTTGCAGCGGGGGACCCAGCGGCCGTCCTCGTGGACCCGCAGGATATCGCTGGTGAAAATGGCGAAGTCCACCCACGAGCCGGTGCCGATGGCGTCCATCGGCGCCCGGCAGGCCTTGAACGCCCGAACCTTGTCGAGGTTGAACCCGCTGGACACCATGATCTTCGTGTGCCGGGCGTTCAGCGAGTCGAGCAGGTCGCGGATCGCGTACACCGACTCGATGGTGACGCCGGGGCCGAACCCGTAGCGTTCGAGGGCCTGCTGCGCGGCTGCCCGATCCTGCACTTGCGAGAGGATGCGCATCTCGAGGGCCCGCTGCGGTTGAGCGTGCCCGCCCTGGTGCACGCGGTTGCCCGGCACGTCGAGCCGCACGGCCGCCAACTGGTCCCCGAACGCCCGCACCGCGGCCGCGCAGACCTCGCGCTCACGGCCCTCAAAATCGAGCAGGACAGTCAGCGGCACTTCGGGCACCCGCTCGCGATAGGCCCGGGCGCTGGCGATGCTGTCGCCCTCGTACACGGCGTTGAGGGCGTGCGGGATGGTGCCGTACAGCCCGAACGCCCGCGGCTCACGCTGCCCGATGCGGATGCGGCCTTCACTCGCGCCGTAGCGCGCCAGCACGGCCGCGTGGCCGGCCCGCGTACTGGTCCCCGCCGCCCCGCCCACCGCCGCCGCCAGGGCAATGCGCTCGATGAGCTCCGGCGGATAGTGCCGGGCGCTCATGTCCACCACCGACACCCCGCCCGCCGCCTCGCAGATGGCCGCCATGTTCCCCGCCGCCGCCGACAGCGACAGCAGCCCCAGGATCACGGTTTCGAGCACCACCAGTTGCCCAAACGGCCCCTCGATGAGCAGGACGATCTCGCACGGCCCATACCGGTCGCCGTCCGACAGCCCCCGCACGGTGACCGGCCCGGGACAGTGCGAGTCGATGACCTCGATCACGTCCTGGATGCCGCACAGCACGCCCGGCCGACGGCAGAACACGCCGTAGACGACACGCCGTTCGGCCGTCGGCGTGTCCCGCACCGTGCGGTAGGATCGGTTGAAGTACTCGTCCGCGAACTCCAACTCGGCCATGAACGTCCTCCCGCCGTATCCAGGGGTAACCGGCCTCGAACCCCGGGATAACCGGCCCCGAACCCCGCGATAGCGGGCCGCAAGCCCAGGGATAACCGGCCCTCGGTTAACGTCTGTGCCAGGGAGGCGGGCTCGCTGGGCCGGTTATCCCTGGGCCCACGCCCCCGGTGCCCGATCGTTCCGCCCCCCCGCCCCCCCCCGCAATCGCTCTCCCAAGTCCAGAGAACTTGGGCCACCCCGCAACCACTCCCCCAAATTCACTGGACTTGGCTCACCCGGTTATGCACCTTCTCCCACAAGGGACTATACTCCCGCCATGATGGCACGGCGAGAAACCACCCCGGCCCGGTCACGACACAGCGCCACGATCACGGGAGCACTGGCCATGTTCGGACTGGCGTTCACCGGCTGCGACGGCACCGACCCCGGCCTGCGCAACGACCTGGCGGCCATGCCCACCGCCCGCATTACCATCGACGATGACACTTTCGAGGTCTGGCTGGCGACCACCGACGAAGAGCAACAGCGCGGCCTGCTGGATGTCCGTGCCGACGAGCTGGCCCCCATCCCCGCCGACCCCGCCCGCGACCTGCCCCAAGGGGCCCACCGCGGCATGTTGTTCATCTTCGACAGTGACCGCCTGCAGGCGTTCTGGATGTACAACACCATCACGCCGCTGGACATCGCCTACATTCGCAGCGACGGCGTCATCGTCAGCACGTACACCATGGCCCCGCTCGAAACGCGGCTCTACCCCTCGATCGAGCCCGCCAAGTTCGTCCTGGAGGTTGCGGCAGGTCTCTTCGCCCAACTGGGGATCGCGCCCGGCGATCGCGTGGAAATCCCGCCCGCGGTACTCAAGACGGCTCCCTGAACGGTCGAATGCTCCACAAGCGGCGACGCGGGCCAACGGAAGGCCGGCCGCCCATGGCCTCAAGGGAGCACCGCTCTGACCAGGTTATCGGCACAACCCGTCGCGCGCGAAACCCAACCGCTGCGCCTGCTCGTGGTGAACGAACAGGGGGAATGGCCCCTGGCGGTACGCGAGATGATCGGCATCCATGGCGTCAAGGCCTTCGGCGTCTCCTCCTGCCGAAAGGCCTGTGACCCGGAACTCCTGTCTCAGGTCGACGCCCTCCTGGTCTGCGAGCCGCCCGACGACCTCGATGCCGAGGCCTGGCAGAACGACCTGCAACTGCTCTCCGACGCCCTGTCCTCCCATCGACTCACCGGCATACGGTTGTCGCCGGACACTGCCGGGGTGGTGTCCGGTGACGACCATGCCCTCATGCCCGCCCCGGTCGACGCCTCCCCCGAGGAGCTCTGGGGCCGCGTCGCCACCATCCGGCAGTACCGCCCCTTCCTGGTGCAGCTCGATCATCAGGTGGCGGCCATGCAGCGCCTGGGCAAAAAGCTGAACCAGCAGTTCGTCGAAGTCGACCAGGAGTTGCGGCTGGCCAGCCGGCTGCAGCGCGACTTCCTGCCCAAGAGTTTTCCCCAGTTGGGCGACATCCGGTTCGGCGCGATCTATCGGCCGGCCGCCTGGGTCTCGGGCGACATGTACGACGTGTTCCGCATCGACGAGCACCACGTCGGCTGCTACCTCGCCGACGCGGTCGGGCACGGGATCGCCGCCGGCCTGCTGACCATGTTCATCAAGCAGGCGGTCATCGGGAAACGCATCCACGAGGGCGGCTACACCATCGTGCCCCCCGCCGAGGTGCTCAGCAACCTGAACACCGAACTGACCCGCCAGGAACTGCCCAACTGCCAGTTCGTCACCGCCTGCTATGCCCTGGTGGACACGCGCAGCGGGGAGATCACCCTCTCCCGCGCCGGCCACCCGCATCCCGTCCACGTCTCCGCCGGCGGCGAGTGCACCGAGGTGCGCACGCTCGGCGGGCTGCTCGGCGTGTTCCCCGAAGAGACGTTTGTCTCCGGCCGGCTGCAGCTCCTGCCCGGCGAGAAGCTCCTGCTCTACAGCGACGGGATGGAGGACACGGTGGTCTGTGCGCGCAACCGCCAGCAGGGCCAGGTCCAGTTCACCCCCGAGTTTCGCGAACTCGTCCGCCAGCCGCTCAACGTCTGTCTGCGTTCGCTGGGAGCCCGCCTCGACGGCCAGGAAGGCAGCCTGCAACCGCTGGACGACGTCACCCTCGTGGGCATCGAACACGTCGGCTGACGGCTACAGCCTCCAGTTGTCACGATTTAACGGCCGGGTAAAACCTGTCACGACCGCCCCAAGCCCGAGCCCTCGGTGACGCTTCGACGACCACAAAAACTTGGAAAACAAAGGGTTTTTCGGCCTGCCCGTGAGTCTTGCCCCTGGACAAGCAGTGCTCCGGATGCCACAATGAGTACTGGATGATTGTGCTGCGGCGCCTTTTCTGCCGATCTTGGAAGTAAAGGCCCGGTGGGGTATCCCGGATCACCTCGAGACCGTCACGGACAGTCATGCGATGCGGGCAACGACAGACCGGAATCGACGACATTGACGCGAATAGCGCCTTGAAGAGGTTCTGGGTTCTTCCGGCGCATCGCGGGCGCGGTCCCCGGCGGCCGGGGGAGATCAGCATGCCCGTGGTGCTGGGCATCGTTGGGGGCGCTATCATCATTGTGGGAGTGGCCTGGCTGTCATGGCGGTCCGCGGACGCCCGCAGCGGCGAGCAGGACCTGTCCATGACCCTCATCTGTGCCGCCTGCGGCCGCGTCCACCCGACGACGTTCACGGGGATGACGGAATTGGTGCAGACGGCCTACGATCAGGGGTACCGCGAAGCGGGCCAGACACCGCGGTCCGCACTGGGCCTGTGCCCGGGTTGCGGCAAACTGGCTTTGTATCGGGCGGAAGCGTGCCCTCAGTGCGGCCAACCGGTGGCCCCGGCTTTCGCCCGCGTCGATGGAAAGCCCGCCCAGGGCGGGTGCCCGACATGTAAGACTTCCGGAAAGCGTCCGGGAGGGGGTCGACCATGAGACACCGAACGGCAGGCAGGCAGGCCAGGCCGGCGTTTACACTCATCGAGGTCCTGGTGGTCGTGGCCATCATCGCCCTGCTGATCAGCATCCTGCTGCCCAGCCTGGCCAAGGCCCGCGATCAGGCCCGCAAGGCGGTCTGCATGAACCATCAGAAGCAACTGGCCAACGCCAACTACTATTACAGCGTCGATCATCGGGGGCTGCTGCCGCATTACGATTACTGGCTGTACACGCGAAACAGCGCCACCGGCCTGCCGGTCGGCGCGGTACCGGAGTGCGGGCAGTTGTTCGGCCTGCAGACGCCCGACCGGCCACGCGGGCATGCCCGCAACTACGCCGCCACCGCCGAGGTTTACCTCTGTCCCTCCGACAAGGGACAACGCTGGGACCCACCCGGTACATCCGTCGCCCTGCGCCCGCCCACCTTCAGCTACACCCGCAACAAGTACATCTTGGAGCAGTACGGCTTTGCCCCTTATGGCGAGGGTGGGATCGACGTTCCCGGAAACTACTTCCCGATCGGCAAACCCAAACGCCCCGCCGACACCCCCCTCCTGCTCGAGGAGTACGAGTTCTCGCCCATGAATGACGGGCACTTCGTCAACGGGCTCAACTCCAGCGGCGACAACAGCTTGGACTACCTCACCACCCGGCACGGCGGACGTGAGGTCGCCAGCGCCGACAAGCTCAGCGAGTTCGCCAAGCCGATCAAGATGGACGGCGGCGGCCAAGCCATGGTGTCCTACCATGACATGCACGTAGCCTCCGTGCGCTCGATCCGGTTTAACGCCGCCCGAGCCGACGAGTCGGTCAGGCACTTCTTCCTCGCCCCGGGCACCCCGCAGCCCACCGCCGCCAGCGGGCGGTGACCGGGACCTGTAGCGGTCGCCCCCTGTGGCGGGGACCTGTAGCGGTCGCCCCCTGTGGCGACCGGCGACCAGTCCCTCAGCGGGCAGTGACCGGCCGTCGCCCGAGAGGGCGTAAGGGAACTACGGATGAACACGGATGGACCGGCCGTCAGCCGGTGGCCAGCAGCATCGCGAACATCAGCAGCCACACCCCGTCCAGGAAATGCCAGTAGGTGGCGCAGTGGCGGACCGCGCGATGGTCGGCGGGCGAGTATCGGCCGCGGAGGGCCCCGCGCGTGACCAGGGCCAAGGGGATGACACCGCCGATCACGTGGGCCGCGTGCAGGGCGATCAGCAGGAGGGCCAGACCGTAGAGGAACACGTTGTCCGCCCGGGCGGCCTCGTGAGCCTGATAAAGGCGATACAGCCCCGGCCCCTGTACGGCCAGAAAGGCCAAGGCCAAGAGCAGCGTGACGATCATCGCCGTCCGGAACGCCGACCGCCGATCGGCCCGCACCGCCCCCACCGCCCGGTGGATCGCCAACGTGCCCGCGAGCATCAGCACCGTGCTCAGCCAGAACACTCCGGGGACTGCCAGGGTGTGCAGCGGCGGGGCTTGGCGGCCGCCCACCCGGACGAGCAGGTAGGCCAACATACTGGCGGCAAAAAGTACGCTGAGCGATACCAGGAACAGGGCCAGCCCCAGCGTCCCGGCGCGGCCGGCCCGTTCTTCATGCGTACGCGTGTCGGATATGTGGGTCTGGTCATGCAAGGCCATGTCCTCGGGCGGCAATGCTCAGAAGTCGTGACCTCCCGCGGTGCCGTGCGAAGCCGCCAGCGGCTCGCACCCGGGGACTCGCGTCCCCGGCTCACTCAGTACTCAGTACTCATCACTCATCACTTCCTCCCCCCGGTCCCGATTCACCCCGGCGGGGGCACCAAGGTCTCCTGGTACTGGCCCGTGTCCAACAGCGTGATGCCGATGAAAATGGCCACAAAAAGAAGGGCGGCCACCAGCAGGAGCGAATGGAACGGGTTGTCGTAGCGCAGGTGCATGAAGTACAGGCCGACCAGGGTCGCCTTCACCGTGGCGATCCCCAGGGCGGCTGCGAGGTTGAGGTTCCCCAGGTCCACGAAGGTCACCGCCACGGTCGCGACGGTCAGGACCATGAGCGCCAGCCAGACCACCAGCAGCACCCGAACGGGCACCGCGTGCGGCAATTCCCCATGCCCCGCCGCGTGCGGACCAGAGCTTCTCTGCGAACCGTGCCTCGCGTTCGGATCAGAAAATGCGTCAGCGGGTGATGTTTCCATATCAGTCCATTCCGCAATCAGAGCATTCGTCACGTCAATCAAACCATTCGTTACATCGCGAAGAGGTAAACAGTCCGCACATGCCCACGAAATCATGCGCCCTCTCTGCGATCATCTTTCTCACTTCTCACTTCTCACTGGCCTACTGCCCACTGCCCACTGCCTTCTCTCAATGAATCAAGTACAGCAACGGAAACAGGAAGATCCAGATCAGGTCCACCAGGTGCCAATAGAGCCCCACCAGATCGACGGGGATAAAGTACGTGCTGCTGAAGTGGCCTTTGAGCGTCCGCACGAGAATCCAGATGATGAGCCCCAGGCCGACCAGCACGTGGATACCGTGAAGCCCGGTCATCATGAAGTAGACGCTGAAGAAGATGCGGACATTGTGCGGTTCGGCCAGCGTGTGGGGATCCACGATCGTCTCAGGGAACGCCAGACCGGTCGGCCCGACAGCCGCGGGTGCGATGCGGGGGTCGTCCGGGGAATTGGGCGACGCCGGAGCCGGCGGAGCCACCGCGGTAGCGGGGGCGGTCTGGGCACCGGCCGGATGGTCGTGCTCGTGCGGGTGGTAGTATTTGCCCCACAGCAGCCCGTGCTGCCATTTGGCCCGGTACTCCACGTACTTGATGCCCATGAACCCGAGGCCGCCCAGGATGGTCAGCACCAGGCAGACGGCCGTCAGACGCCGCTGATTGAGCTGGGCCGCCCGCACCGCCCAGGCCATGCTCAGACTGCTGCAGATCAGGACGACGGTGTTGACGCCGCCCAGCCACTTGTCGAGGAACTGGTGAGCGTAGATGAAGATCTCCGGGTGGTTCCCCCGGTAGACCGCGTAGGCACAGAACAGTCCGCCGAACATGAGGATCTCGGTCGCCAGGAAGATCCACATCCCCAGCTTGCCCGACTCGAACTGCTGCCGCGGCGTCGAGAAGTGGTGGGCCAGGTGCGGCGGATGATGTTCGTGTTCACTCATGGACATTGCCTCGTCCGCGCTAGGCCCGGCATTCATGCCGGGTCGGCCGGGTTCGATGTTCCCCCCTGACAGCCCGCTTCAGCGGGGTTCTCGATGCATGGGTTTACCCGATCGCCACACCCGCTGAGCCCCCATGGCTCAAGCCGCCCATCGAGAACCCCGGTGAACCGGGGTCATGCATTCATCCAGCACGCTCCAAGAACCCGGCGTGAACGCCGGGCCTAGCGCGTGCTCCGCGGGACGCTGTACACATACCTACTCAAAGAGCAGTGGTACACGGCAAACCGATGTCCCCGGCCTGGTTGATTCTGCCTTCTGTCTCCTGTCTCCTGTCTTCTCACTTCGCCCTCCCGGCGCAGCCGAACATGGGCTCTATCCTCGTTTCACGTAACTGTCGCTGGCTTCGTCGTACTCCCAGCGGCTGAAGTCGTACGGATCGTCGGCCACGGGGGTCTTGGCGAAGTTCTCGTGCGGCGGCGGGGAGGCGCAGTGCCATTCCAGCGTATTACCGCCCCAGGGATTGGCCGGCGCCGGCCGGCCGCGGAGCAGCGAGTGCAACCACACGCCCGCCACCATGAACAACCCCAGAGCCATCACGTACGCCCCCACCGTCGAGATCTGGTGGTAGATCTGGAACTCCGGCAGATAACTCGCGTAGCGCCGGGGCATACCTTGCGAACCGGCCACAAACTGGACGAAGAATGCGCCGTTCATCCCGATGAAGACGACCACCGCGGAGATGCACGCCCACCGATTGCTGTACATGCGCCCGAAGATCTTGGGCCACCAGTAATGCATGCCGCCCAGGAACGCGAACAGCGTGCTGCCCATCATGACGTAGTGGAAGTGAGCGACGATGAAGTACGTGTCGTGAAAGGGGATATTGGTGGCCAGGGCTCCAAGGAACAGCCCCGTCAGCCCGCCGATCCCGAACAGCAGCATGAAGCCCATGGCGTAGTACATGGGGGCGGTGAGCTGGATGTTGCCCTTGTACATGGTGGCCAGCCAGTTGAAGACCTTGATGGCCGACGGGATGGACACGCTGAAGGTCAGCAGGCTGAAGATGGCGTTGGCCATCGTGGACTGCCCGCTGGCGAACATGTGGTGGCCCCACACGAGGAAGCCCAGCAGGGCGATGGCGATGCTGCTGTAGGCGATGAACTTGTAGCCGAATATATGCTTGCGGCTGAAGACGGAGACCAGCTCGCTGATAATGCCCATCGCGGGCAGGATCATGATGTAGACCGCCGGGTGCGAGTAGAACCAGAAGAAGTGCTGGA
>CAZEEJ010000033.1:0-39332 GCA_964511155.1 uncultured Planctomycetales bacterium
TGAACTCAATGTTGCCAGGCAGAGCTGGAAGCTGGTCAAGGCTCAGTGCAAGGGGGCCCTTCAACTGGCTGAAGCCGCTGCGGCACAAGCAGGCAGAGACGATGAAGAGGCCAGGGCTTCGCTGAATGCATCGCTGCATACTTTTGGGAGGACGATATGCGACGCTGGCCTGGGGGCAGATCAACTGGCACTCGAGTTCCAGCGGGCCCAGGCAATTCGGGAACGTACCAGTGAGATTGACCGTCAATCTGCGGGGTTGCAGATGAAGGCTGCAACCACCGGCGGTAAGGCCGGTTGGGCCGCTTACTGGGGGGCCGGTCTGGTCGTTCTCGGTCTAGGTTTCTTCCTCTGGAGGTGGAAAGGGGTTATCGTCTGCGCCTCCGTACAGATGTTCTTGTATGTTTTCATGCACGCGATCAAAGCATACCGGCTGAACGGTGTCCGGAAAAAGCTAAGGCAGGCAGAGCCGGCATCGTCCAGCAGCGTCTCCGACGCGTCCCGCCACCGCGCAGTCAAGGAGGGCGATGCTCGGGCGTTGTCCAAGCGCACCCCGCCGCGTGACGGTAGCGACGGCACTCCGGGGAGTGCGATTCCAAGCGGCAAGCCTGCGGGGGATCCGCCTGCGCCCCAAACCGGCTTCACGAAGCACGCGTTCATCAGCCACTCTTCCCGGGACCGCGAGTCGGCTCAACGGATCTGTGAAGTACTGGAAAGCCATGGTGTGACTTGCTGGATAGCCCCACGCAATATCGATCCGGGCGCTCCGTATGATGAAGAGATATTGCGCGGCATCGCATGCTCGCAAACATTTATTCTCCTTCTGTCCGAGTCGGCCAATGCATCCCCGCACGTCAAGAGGGAGTTGATGGTGGCGCTCCGCGCCGGTCACACGGTGTACCCGATCCGAATCCAGGAGGTGCAGCCGGGTCCCAAGCTGGAATACCTCCTGGAGGGTATCCATTGGGTTGACGCCTGGACGCCGCCCATCGAGGCGCATCTGGATCGTCTCGCCGAGCTTATTGCGAATGATCCGAACACCGACAAGCACCGCAGTGCGAGCGGACGCAATCTGACGGGCGGGCCGCTCCGAAAGATGCGCCGACGAAGTCGAATGCTCCTTGTGGGGAGCTTCCTGGTATTCTTGATGGTGGCCGCGGGCTGGATCGCCAGCACATGGAAGGATGGGGTGATTTCGGGCCTGGTTGCGTATTTGACGCAGCAGGTGGATGCGCGATTGAAAGCTCCCGCGCCCGCCGCACTTCCCGCTACGTCCCCACCTGAACCATCAGCGAAGAAACCCGAGCCGGCCGGGAACGCAAATGCCAACGTTCCCACTCGGATGAAGGACGCGCAGGGTAACCAGTTAGTAACCCTGAACTGGTCGCACGACCGGAAGGCGGAGAAACGCTATTCGGCCTCTGAACAGGTTTTCGACGATGCGGGGAATGTGATCGGAGAAGTCAGCCTCGATGGCACGGATCCGGAGACAGCCTACATAGGTGATGTTATCTTTCACCACACGGCAACTCTCGCTTTCGCGAAGGGTAAAGATAAAACAAACATCTGTGTTTTCAGGGAAGACGCCGCAGCCGGACAATCGAAAATAGGGAAGGCCAGTGGCTTGTCCTTTTCAGGCCAGGTCATTGCGATCAAGAGAATCGGTGTCGACAACTAATCGAGTGTTTATGGCGCTATTGAAACGATAACGATCCAGGTCACAGTGAAGCGATAGGAAAATCCGCTATCGCCAAAGTCGTCGGCAGTTGTCACGGACCTGTGCATGCTGAGCCGTGCGGCGTGCGACACGAACGGTGCCGCACGCGGCACCGCTCAACTGTGCGGCAAGCGGCACCGCTCAACTGTGCCGCAGGCGGACCGCCCAAGCGGCACCGATCAATTGCCGGCGGGTCTACTCCATGGCCTGCAAGGTGACCGGTCCGAGCAGGCCGGCGGGCAGCAGGGGTGAATCGGGCTTGAGGTGTGGATAGACCGTCCAGGTCAGCCGCTGGTCTGCCGGCAGCTTACTGTCACCGATGATGCGGTTAGCCCACGTGTTGATCACGTCGATCTCCAGCCGGTTGCCCCGGGGCTTGACGTGTTTCGTGATGTCGACGTGCCACGGGGCGGTCCAGACGAGGCCCAGGTCGACGTCGTTGAGCCGTACGCGGGCCATGTTTTTGACTTGGCCGAGATCGAGATAGAGCCGGGGCGGCAAGGATGCATTCGGCAGATCGAAGCTCTTGCGGTAGACGGCCGTGCCGCTGTAGTACTTGATGCCCTCTTGCGGGTGAGCGGTCCAATCCACGAGTTTCTCAAACCGCGCCGCAGCAGGCCCGCCCCAGCGCGGGTCAAACGTCACCGCCCACTCGCCGGTCAACTCGCCCCAGACGGTCTGTGGCGGGAAGTTCCTCGCGGCCCCGTCGCGTGTCGGCGTCGTCCTGCGGAACACGACGAACAGCGACTGCCGCGGCGCAAGTTCGAGCGGCACGACGGTGCGGCCGTTCTCCTCGCGGTACTCCGGAAGATCGCGCCATCGGCCCGTCACCGCATCCCACAGCTCCGGCTGCCGGCCGGCCACACGGAAAGACGGCGAAGTCCTTGCCGTCTGATCCCCCTGGTGGGAGATGAAGTACAGCTCACCCTCCGGCGTGGTGCGATGCAGCCACAGGAACGCGTCGGCATCCAAGCCGGCGACATCCGGCGCAACCTCCAGCCCGTCGAGCGCCGCCCGCACGTCCATCCCGCGGAACACCGAGCCCCGGCCGAAGCGCACGGTCCGCACCTTCTCTCCGTCACAGCCGGCCCACATCTCACCCGCAAGCTGCCGGACCTCGGCATCGCAGGCCGGGTAGTCCTGCAGGCTCGGCGAACGCAACGGCGGCGGCCCAAGCACCGCGCCGCCCTCGGCGACCAAGCGATGCAGCTTGCGCAAGACGCTCGGCCGCATGTTCGCGAGCTCCGGCAGCACCATGAGCCGGTAGCTCATCCCGTCCGGCAGGACGAACTTGCCATCCCGCACCTGCATCCGCTCTTCGATGACCTCGGCGTTGACGTAGTCGAAGGCATAGCCGTTCGGCAGCTTGGGCTCGCGCTGGCCCGTCATTTTGGGCGTGTCCTCGCCGATGTAGTAGGCGACGTCGGCCACGTACCGGCCCTGCTGCAGGAGGAAATGCGTCCGCCGGAGGTAATCGATCCACGCCCCCGCGTGGGGGAACCAAGTGTTGTGGCGGTTGAACTCCGTGCCGAAGGGGGCGTTGATGCCCGGAATCCGGTCCTCGAACGGCTGGTGGATGTAGACGTGCAGCACGAAATGGTTGATGCCTTCGGTGCAGGCCCAGTCGCCGCGCCGCTTTTGCCACCAGGGGTCCAGTGTCCAGTGCGGGCCGCCGGAGGTGAACGCCTCCGCGGACACGATCGGCTTGCCGTAGACATGGGCCGCCGACGAGGCCGCACGCAGCTCGATCAGGCCCAGGTCCCCGCTGTCCCAGAACTCACCGCCGATGTCATGCGACTGGCCGCCGTACTGCAGAAACTCACCGGGGAATCCCCAGTGCCCGTAGTTTTCGAGCCACAGTCGCAGCCCGTGCTGGTCGCACTGTTCGCGCAGGCCGCCCACGTACTCGGTGGAGATGCGGTCGGCGACCAGGCGTCTCAGGTCCCAGAGGAATCGTTCCGACTGATCCGTGCCGCCGACCACGCGGCCGGTGAGCACCGGCAGCCACACCAGCGGGTCGTACCCATAGCGCTCGCGGAACACCTCGGCGAAGCCGTCCGTCCAGTTCTGCGAGCCCATCTCGTAGCTGTCGGCCACGACGCGATGAAACGCCCGGCGATCCGCGGGGGGCATGCGCGTGAGCAACTGCCCGATGAAGGCGTCGAAGTGGAAGGCGGCTGCCCGGCGGTTCATCTTGTCGACCTCCAGGCCGGTGCCTTCCGGTGATGCCGGGGCGTTCTTCACGCCGGTGGGCGTCATGCCCGTCCGCAGCACTACCCATTCGCCCGCGGGCACGTCCCAGCGAAGGATGCCGTCCGGCCCCAGCTGCCGGGTGATGTCCACCACCCGCTCCGGCTGCACGGCAAGCTCCGGCACGTCCGGCTCCGCCTGCGGGGGCCAGAGGTAGGTGTCCCATCGCGGAAACGGCGTTTGGCACATTTTGGCGAGCTGCTTCTCGGCGTAGTTCTCGATGCGGGCCGCACCCGTCAACTCGATCTCGGCCAGCCCGCCGCGGTTGTGCAGGTTGGTGAATATGATTCGGAAGTGCCGCGCCGATACCACGGGGAACGCCGCCGACACCGGAGCGTACGGCTTGAAGCCGACGCTGAGCGCCGGATTCGTGCGATTCAGGGTGAACTTGCGCACCGTCTCGAAAGTGCCGTCTTCCCGGGCTGCCTGCAGTTCACAATCAACGGAAAAGGGCATGGGGGCGGGATGCAGCACGAGACTTCGCGCGGCGAATGGAGCGGCCAACTCGATATCCACGACCAATGGCTCCTTCGAGGCCGCGTTTGGCGGAAAGACACAGATCGTGTCGAGCCGGTCATCGAGCAGATTGGCGGCGTCGTCGGTCTCCGGTCGGCAGGTGATGCGTGGCGAGCGTGCGGCGAGCGTGTCGTCATCGTGGGCCGGCGCCGGAAACGCCAGCACGGCCACATCCTGAAACACCTCGTTCGGTGCAGGCAGCGGGCCGGCAAAGCGCGCAGGCCCCTGCAGGCGCGATTCGGCCATGGCGAGGTAGCGCATGGCTTGATCGGGCTTGATCCACGGCCCCCCGGACTGGCTCCAGCCGGGGCAGTTGAACAGGCCGACCTTCACACCGAGCCGCCCGCCTTCGCGCACCGCATGCTCGACCATGCCCCACCATTCCTCCGTCAGCACCTTCACCGGGCCGCGCGCGTGCTCGTTCACATCCACGTTGCCGATGAGCACCTCGCCGATGCCCAGGTCGGCCATGGTCTCGAGGTCGCGGGTAATGCCCTCTGCGGAGATGTTGTCGCTGATCCAATACCAATAGACCCAGGGCTTCGTCTGCTCGGGCGGCTGTTGGAAGCCCCGTTCCAGGGCGGAACCGGCAACGGCGGCTTCGCCCGAGGCATTCGACACCGGCAGAGCCAACGCGACGCCGCCAAGAACCATGACCAGTTGCTTGAACATGACCATCTACCTCTGGGATAACAACGCATCGGAAAACACCCGCCTCACCGCGCCGACACCGTACACTCCGGCGTCGCATTCCGCAACGCGGGGTGAGCAAGACGTGGGACTTGACAAGTGAGAAGTGAGAAACCCCAATGGGGACTGGCTCCGCCCCGGCGACGCTTGCCGAAGAGAGCATCGTGGGATGCGGGCCAAGTTCACGGTCTGGGGCACATCGTTCCAGCGGTGCCTGTCCCCATTTTGCCCAGTTGTGAGATCGGCCCGCTGGCAAGGGAGTGGTCGACGCGGCAACGAGAGCCCGGTGAATGCTTATCGGCTTCGCCGGCGGACCCGATAACGCGCAGGCTGACGCGATCGCACCCTCGTGGGGCCTGACCACGGCGGGTTTTTTGGGGGGATGAGCTTTGGGGGTCGCTTTCAGTGGATGAATGGTGCTAGAATATAGAGCATGACGGGGGCCGACATCCGGTAGCGCGCCGACGGGCAGAACTCGATTGCCTTCGCCGTGGCGGCGCGTCAGCGTGAGGTACTAGAAAGAGTGCAATGCCGCCGTGGCGGCTGATCAGGGGCCAGAAGCTGAACCTGTTGACGACACTCCTCGGCTGGATCGTGTCCGGGCCGGTACTGAGGGGCATGTTCCCGCGGGCCGGTCTGGCGTTTGCCGTTGTGCTCTGCGCGGATGCGGCCGTGTGCGTGCTCACCCCTTTTACCTCCTGCGGAAGGGATGGGCCAGGCCTGGTGGCTGCCGCGCGGGCGGAGGACGGCGAACTCTCCTTCAGTCAGCAGGTCCTCGACGCAAGCGGCATCGCCTATCAGCGCATGGTTGGCGATCTGGACGGCGACGGGCGTAACGACGTGGTCGCCGTCGATGACCGCCAACTGTACTGGTTCGCGGCCCCCGGATGGGAACGCCAAACCCTCGTTCAACTGTCGATCGCCACCCACGGATACGCATTCTTCCGCAGCGACGATCTGCAACTGGCGGACATGGACGGGGACGGCGACCTGGACGTGGTCGTCCGAATCGGCGACAGCGGCGACGTGAACGGCAAGGTGGTGTGGTTTCAGAACCCGCGGCCAGGCTCGCCCGTCACCACCGTCTGGCCGATGATCGACGTGGGCAGTAACGAATACACCAAAGACATCGTGGTCCGCGACTTCGACGGCGACGGCCAACCCGACGTGGTCACGCGCGAGGACGCGCGAACCCAGGTATGGTTCCAGAACACCCCATCGAGCTGGACGCGCAAAGAGATCGCCCATCCGATCCACGAAGGGATGGACGTCGGCGACCTCGACGGCGACGGGGACCCGGACATCGTGCTGAACGGCTTCTGGCTGGAGACGCCGGCCAACCCGCGCACCGGCAGCTACACGCAGCACACCATCGACAGCAAGTGGTTCACCAATCAGCCTTCGGGCTGGCAGGCCTATAGCTGCAAGGTGGCGGTGGCGGACATCGACGGCGATGGTCGGGAGGACGTCCTCCTGTCGCACTCCGAGCTGCCCGGATTCCCCGTGTCGTGGTACTCGGCCACCGATCCGCGGGGCGCATGGACCGAGCACGTGGTCACGCCCGCATGTGACTACTGCCACAATCTGCAGGCCGTCGACTTCAACGGCGACGGGTACGTCGACGTGCTTGCCGGCGGGATGATCCAGTCGCAACACCGGGGGCTTACCCTGTACCTCGGCGATGGCGGCGCGTCGTGGACGCCGCTGATCATCCAGTCGTTGGGGTCCTACAGCGCAGAGATCGGCGACCTCGACGACGACCAGGATTGGGACATCGTGACGGTGCGTCAATGGAACCAGGCACCGACGGAGGTGTGGCGAAACGATTTGAACCCGGACAGCGGGGGCCCGCCGCTGATTGATACCTCCCCCGGCCGGCGTCCCGTATCGCGCATCGCGCACGGCAGCGCGGGCGAGTTTGACGTGCATTTGCTCGACCCCGACGGCGGCGACCTGGCCGTTGAAGGTCGGCTGGGCGGGCCCGTCCGGCTGGTGGTGAACTTCACCCGGGCGGTGGCGGGCGTGGGCGGACTCGATCCGACGGACATCAGCCTGGTCAGCGTCACCGCCGACCCCGTGCCGATCTCCAGCGTGAGTCTTGACGGACTGACGCTGACGATCGAGGTGGCCTCGTTGCCGGAAGGCCGGCTCACGCTGTCGTTCCCGGGATTGGTCGACGCGGAGCATGCCGGCAGCCTGGTCACCGACACGCTTTGCTTCGCGATGCTGCCCGGCGACATCAACGGCGATGGGGCCGTCAATGTTCTCGACCTGGTCGTCATCCGGAACACCCTGAACCAGACGGTGACGGCGAGCAACTACCGCAACGACGTGACCAGCGACGGGGTGATCAACATCCTCGACCTGGTCACCGTCCGTAACCACCTGAACCAGGTTGCCTCGCCGCCGAGCCCGTGAGCGAAATGCAGGGCACGGACAACCCAGATCCCGACTCAACCCGTGAGCATGAGCGGATTTGAACAGGAGGCAACGGAGGAAACAGAGAGTGCGGGCTTATTCTCTCGGTACCCGGTCATTCTGCTACCGTCTCCGAATACGTCGGTCGCCACAGGGGGCGACCGCTACGGTCAATCCTGAGATGCGCTCGTCAGCGGCGTGTCAGAGTCGGCGCTGGTCGTAGCCGGCGGCGGGCTGCTGCTGGGTCAGGCAGTGTAGCGTGCCCAGGCCCCAGACGAGGTCGAGGGCGTGGATGCCGATGACCTGGCGATCGGGGAACAGTTCGGCCAGGGTGGTCAGGGCGAATCGGTCCTTGGCGTCGTTGAAGGTCGGGACGAGGACGCACGTGTTGGCGATGTAGAAGTTGGCGTAGCTGGCGGGCAACCGCTGGCCGTCGAAGATGACGGGGCGGGGCATGGGCAAGGTCACGATGCGCAGGGGTCGGCCGGCGGCGTCGGTCGCCTCGCGCAGCCGCCGCATGTTGTCCACGCTGGGTTCGTGGTTCGGGTCGCGGACATCGGGTTCGTAGGCGGCCACGACCAGCCCGGCCCCAACGAACCGGGCGATGTCGTCCACGTGGCCGTGGGTATCGTCGCCGGCACAGCCCCGCCCGAGCCAGATGACCTTGCGGATGCCGAGATAGTCGGCAAACGCACGCTCGTAGCCTCGCCGCGTCAGGCCCGGGTTACGCATCTGCACGTCGGAGAGCAGGCACTCCTCGGTGGTCAGCAGGGTGCCGCGGCCGTCGGTATCGATCGCCCCGCCTTCGAGCACCAGGGGCTGGCTGTTGTCCGGGCGGCGGGCCTCGACGGTCTCCCACTTGCTGATCCGGGCGACGACGTCGGGCAGGCCGGCGTCCTGCTGGTAGTTGTCGTACTTGGCCCAGGCGTTGAACCGCCAGCGAACCCAGCGGACGCCGCCCTCCGCCGAGCGGACGGCGGTCGGGGCGGAGTCCCGCAGCCAACAGCGATCGCTGGGGGCCACGTGCAACCGATAGCCCTCGTGGTGCACGCCGACCAGATCGAGGCAGGCGCGGGCCCGTTCGAGCGTGGCCTGGTCGTGGCAGAGGATCTCGACCCGCTCGCCGGTGTGCAGCGCGCGGACGATGTCGGCAAAAACCCACTGGACGGGTTCGAGCTTGCCGGGCCAGTCGGGCTCATGGTGTGGCCAGGCGATCCAGGTGGCCTCGTGACGATCCCACTCCGCGGGCATGGTTCGCAGGGACGCTGAGCCGAAAGTGCTGGTCATGAGGGTAGCTCGTCGGGGGTTTCGAGGAATCGTTGGCCGACGGCGGCGTAGGCGTCGACCCGGCGGTCGCGGAGGAAGGGCCAGTGGCGGCGGGTGGTCTCGAGGTGGGCCCGGCTGCACGGCGTGACCAGGACGGCGGGCTGGTCGCTGGGGGCCTCGGCGATCAACCGGCCGAAGGGGTCGTAGACGAAGGATCGGCCGAAGAACTCGAGGCCGTCGGTGCCCGGCTCGGGCTCGTGCCCGACACGGTTGGCGGCGGCCACGTACAGGCCGTTGGCGATGGCGTGGCCCCGCTGGACGCCTTGCCACGCGGCCGCCTGGTCCTGCCCGAAGGCCGCCTTTTCCCTGGGGTGCCAGCCGATGGCCGTCGGGTAGAACAGCACCTCGGCCCCGAGCAGACTGGTGATGCGTGCCGCCTCCGGATACCACTGGTCCCAGCAGATGAGCACGCCGATGGTCGCGTGCCGCGTGCGGAACACGCGGAACCCGCCGGCCGCACCGGTCGCGTCGCCGGGGGCGAAGTAGTATTTCTCGTAATACTGCGGGTCGTCGGGGATGTGCATCTTGCGGTAGACGCCCAGGAGCGAGCCGTCGGCATCGAGCACGGCGGCCGAGTTGTGGTAAACCCCCGCCGCCCGCCGTTCGAAGACGGGCACCACGATGGCGACGCCCAGTTCAGCGGCCAGCGGCCGCAGGGCCTCGACCGTCGGGCCGGGGATCCGCTCGGCCAGCTCGAAACGCTCGGGCGACTGGGCCTGGCAGAAATAGGGCGTGGCGAAGAGCTCCTGCAGGCAGACGATCTGCGCACCCTGGGCCGCCGCCCGGCGCACGCCGGCCGCCGCCTGCCGCAGATTGGCCGCGCGGTCCGGTGTGCACGCCTGCTGCACCACGCCGATGGTGAACACGTCCTCGCTCATAGCCAATGCCGCCTTCGCGATGACCGCGATGAATAATCTTCGCGCCGAGCAGAGCCGCACCGAGCAGAGCCGCGACCGTCAGGGAGCGGTTCCGCGAAGCTCCGCTCCCTGACGGTCGCGGCTCTGCTCGGCGCGGCTCACAGAGCGGTAGCGCACACGGCGTCCCGGTAGGGCATAGTTTCCTCGGGTTCGTGCGAAGCCGCAAGCGGCGGGGCGCCGGACACGCGTCGCCGCGCAAGGGGTTCCGCCCACGGGATTACTCGTGGGATCACTCGCGGGATTACTTGCGGGATCACTCGCGGGATTACTCACCGGTGGTGTGCGGGATGAAGGCTGTGCGGGATGAAGGTGATCCAGCGCGTGTCCGGCTCGCGGTTGGCCCGGAAGTAGAACGGGACCAGCGTGACCTCGCGAGATGCGGCCGCCTCACCGCGGGCGTGGGCCTGAACTTTCAGCACGTGCAGGCCCAGGTCGGGGTCGGCCGCGGCACGGACCGAACGGACGGGATCGTCGGGATCGAGCCGCACGGCGATCTCGGCCAAGTCGAGGCCGGCGGCATCCTGCTTTTCGAGGCAGTAGATCAGCGGCCCGCGGCCGAAGGCGACCTGCCCGCGGTTGGCGGCCACCTCGGGCCGGTCCACGATGACCCGCGGCGGCATGGGCAGGTCGAGGAGCAGCTCGTCGCCCGGCTGCCACTGGCGGTAAACCTCGTGGTATCGGCCGGGGGTGGCCGGCTGCGGCGGGTCGCCGGCCACCCGGATCGTCGGCGCGTCGCACCAGGCGGGAATCCGCAGGCATACCATGAGCCGCACCGGGCGGTCCGGCTCGACACGCACGCGGATCGCCCCGTCGTGCGGGTAGTCGGTCCGCACCTCGATGCGCACGTCGGCCCCCTCGGGCAAGCGGATATGGGCCGTGGCCTCCGTGTAGAGGTTCAGGTACACCGTCGGCCCGTTGACGCTGAACGCGTACTCCGGCAACTGGGCAAAGAACCGCCAGGAGTTCGGCAGGCAGCAGGTGGTCGAATGGATCTGCGGCAGCCGCTGCCGCTGCACGGGGTCGGCGCCGTGGTCGGTCCGGCCGGTCATGTCCCCGACACGGCGCAGCGGGTTGTAGTAGAAGTTGCCCAGGTGGTCGTGGGCGATGGCCCCCAGGTAGTGGTTGTACAGAATGGTCTCGATGGCGTCGAAGGCCCGGCTGTCGCCGGTCAGGGTGTGCATCCGCCAGGAGAGCATCATCAGAGAGACGGATGCACAGGTCTCGGCAATGTCGCGGTGCGGGTTGCCCTCGAGCGTGTGCGGCAGATCGTAGGGCTCGGGCAGGATGACCTCGTTGTAGCCGATGCCCCCGGTGACGTACATGCGCGTGTCGAGGATCTCGTTCCACAGGGCCAGCACATGCTCGCGCGGTGGCTGGGGCCGGCCCTGGAGCTGCAACTCGGCCGCGCCGGTCAGCAGATAGCACAACCGCACCGCGTGCTGGGCACCGCCGCCGGCGTGTACCTCGGCCAGCGTCGGCCCCAGCCGCGACATCGCGGTCACCGCCTCGGCGAACTCCAGGTATCGTTGTTCGCCCGTCGCCCGGTACAGCCGCACCAGGGCCGGCTCGATCTCCGGATGTTCGCGCTCGCCGACGGTCGCAAAGTACGGGTGGCGTTCACGCCAGGCGCGGATGTAGAAGTCCGCGAGTCGGCCGGCGGCATCGAGCAGTTCCCGTCGCCCGGTGGCCCGATGGTGAGCGACGGCTGCCTCGATGAAATGGCCGGCCACGTACAGATCGTGCCACACGCGCGTATCGAACGGCTCGGCCGGGCTCAACCGCGTACCCAGGTAGCCGTCCGGCTCCTGCATCGCGACGAGCAGGTCGGCGTAGTGCTGCACGCGCTCCGCCAGCCGATCCAGCGAGGGCTCGTAGGCGATGGCGTAGCAGGCCCCTTCGAGCCACTTATACATGTCCGAGTCGGTGGCCAGTCGGCGGCAGGCTTTCGGCGGCTCGCGCCCGGCGGCCCGGGCATCGAACGCCGCGGGGATGGGACTCTCCAGGCCGGCCAGCAGGCTTCGCCGATTGTTCGCGTCCACCCGCTTGCCGAGGAAACCCCCCAGCCGCACGTTCGTCAGCGGTACCGGCTGGTACACCGCCGTCCCCCGCCCCCAGTCGCCCACCAGTGGACGGCCCGGCCGCCAATTCTCCGCCGACGCCGCGGGCGCTTGCGCCGGCAACGGAGCATTCACCAACAACCCGACGAGCAGCAGCACGGCCATTGAATCACCTCCGGGTCATGCACCTCGGTTGCACAATGCAACTGGGGCGTCTCCTGCGGCCTGGATCAGTCTGCGGGATCGGTGGGTACGAGCAGACGCTCGTGCAGGAACTCAGGCGCGAAGTCTGCACCGTTGTCCCACACAATGGTCCGGAGTTCAGGATCGACTCGGAAAGCTCTGAACCTTTCCAGATCTTTCAGGGGAAGGAACATCTCGCCATAGAGCTCATCAGCGAGATCAACGAATCCCTCGGCACCGTCGTTGAAGCTGAGGCGGATGACGTAATCCCGCTGATACCTGGCGTCGGTCACGTGCAGGATCATGGCTTCACTCCAAAGGACGAATGTATGCGATAGCGATACCGAAGAACCTGCTGACAATCGGCATGGCTGTATCCTACAGCCAGCAAACACATCCTTCAAGGCCGGGTGGTCCACCTCCTCTGGACGGCGTCCGTGACAGAATCGGCGGGCTCACGAAGGCGAGCGGCGGGGTTTATCCCCGCCTTTTGCGTGCGCAGCATGGCACTTCGCCGCGACCTCACTCGCCGGGAACGCCGGGCTGCATATCCAGCGTCACGGACCCATCTCGCCCCTGATTCACGCTCCAGTTTACAGCCCGGGGACGCTTCGATATCCTGTAGAGTCATGCAACAGGCGGGTCCACCCATGAAAACTTCGCGCTGGCGATGGTGGTTGCGCCACCGCCCGGCCGTGCAGCGTCAGCAGGGGGCGGTCGCCACCCAGTCGCAAGGGATCGGAGCGGCCTTGGTCCCCACCACCGCGACGTAGTAGAGCGGGTCGCCGTTGGTCGCGATCCGGTGCTGGTAACGCCGCTGAGTGCGAAGGACGAGCAGATCCTCGGCCACCATGCGGCGGATCAGCCCCGAAAAACCCGAGGGGTCGTGATCGTCGAGGAAATCCTCCTTGATGTTGAACGCCACCCAGCCGCCGTTCGCGACTTGGTTGTAGGCCTCGGCGAAGGCCAGGGTGGGAATGTCGCCGAAGCCCAGTGCCGCCACGCACGTCAGGCAGTTGAACCGGTAGCTCGCCAGACGTTGGCGCTGATCGGGTGCCAGCTCGGTCAGGTCCAGCACGTGGTAGTTCTCATAGACTCCCGGCCGGTCGCGGCGGGCAGCCTGGGCCGCCTCGTCCAGAATGTCGATGCCGACGATGAGTTTGACCCCGAGGTCCGCCAGCTCTTCGCCCACCATGCCGTTGCCCGCGCCGACGTCCAGCACGCGCAGCTCGTCGGCGGGTTGATCCACCCGCCGCAATTGGTCCTCCAGCAGCTTACGCACCATGGTCGGCGAATTGCACTTGAGGATGTCGTAGAACAGCCGCTCGTACAGACCGGGGATCGTGTACAACTCGCCGTAGTCGTGGAACCGTATCTCCCGCCAGCCGTCGTCGTCGCGAATAACGCACCACTCCGCATCCTGCCCCATGCTCAGGTTCGGTTCGGGCAGGGCGATGCACGGAATGGTTGGGCTGGCGGTATCTACTGCCAAGGGTTGACCTTCAACACGCGTCATGTGAGTTCCTCCAATCAGGTTGCCGCCCGGTCGGCGGTCAGGTTGCGTCAGTGTTTCCCGCTGCCGGCGGGGTCGTCGGGGGCTCTTCGCCGAGAGCCTCGCTAGCCGCCAGGGAGGGCATCTGGCCCTTAAGATCCGCCGGTCCGGCCGAGACGGACCCGGTGACCAGCAGCGGGGCGGCTTCGAGATCGTCGGCCGCCATCATGTGTGCGATCCGTTGCAGCGTGGCCAGGACCTGCACCTGTTCCCACTCGTGCAGTCGGCTCAGTTCGAGTCGGAACCGGTCCTGCAACAGGGAAGGAGCTTCGGACAGCAGGCGCTGGCCTTCCGCGGTCACGGAGACGGCCACGCTGCGCCGGTCCTCGGCATCGCGAACCCGCTCGACCAGGCCTCGCCGTTCGAGCCGGTCCAGGATGCCGGTGACCGTGGCCTGACTGAGGTTGACCGCTCGGGACAGTACCCCGGCCGGCGGCCGACCCAACCGCGCCGCTTCCCGCAGAGTCAGCCACTGCGGCCCGGTCAGTCCGGATTGCTCGACCAGTCGCCGGGAGTGCAGATCCACCGCCCGGATGATTCGCCGGAGGGCGGCCACGATCTGGTCTTCGACGGGTAATGCGGCGCTCACGTTGGTTCACCTCTCTGCCTGGTGTTCAGTTGTGCGTCTCCAAGTTGGTGGGCATAACTTTAGCACACGAAATACTTGGCGTCAAACCAAAAATCCATGACGTTTTCATTGTAAATAATTGTTTACGATTAATACTTTACAAGTTAAGCACTTAAGATACTAGAAATAATAATGTTAACGATGTTTGTAGATCATTCAGGAATATACCCTACTGCTGTTTTCTGAGCAACCGATCTCGTTTATGATACGTGCACCGCCGGGGCAAACGGGCGGCGGTACAGAGGGAGTGATGATCCGACTGTCGCATGTATCGAAGAGCTTCGCGGGGCAGCAGGACCCCGCGGTCCACGATCTGTGCCTGGATGTGGCGGAGGGCGAGACCCTCGTGCTTCTGGGCTCGTCGGGGTGCGGGAAGACCACGACGCTGAAGATGATCAACCGGCTGATTGAACCGACCTCGGGCCTGATTGAGGTCGACGGGCAGAACGTGTTGGAGCACAACCTGTTGACCTTGCGGCGATCCATCGGGTACGTGTTTCAGGGGATCGGGCTGTTCCCGCATATGACCATCGAGGAGAACGTCAGCCTGGTGCCGCGGTTGCTGGGCTGGCCCCGAGGCCGACGGCGGGAGCGGGCCCGCGAGTTGCTCGCGCTCGTGCATCTGGATCCGGACACCGACGGCGCGCGGTACCCCGCCCAGTTGTCGGGCGGTCAGCAGCAGCGGGTGGGGGTGGCCCGGGCCCTGGCGGCAGACCCCAAGTATCTGCTGATGGACGAGCCCTTCGGGGCGCTGGACGCCATCACGCGGGAGGCGTTGCAGCAGGAGGTACTGGAACTCAAACGGCAACTGGGGAAGACCATCGTCTTCGTGACCCATGACCTCTTCGAGGCCCTGGCCCTGGCGGACCGGATCGCGGTGATGCACGCCGGCCGGCTGGAGCAGGCGGGGACGGCCGCGGAGATCATGGGTCGGCCGACGACGCCCTTCGTGGCGGAGCTGTTCGGTCGGCCCGCCCGGCAGTTGGCCGCCTTTGGTGAGCAACTGGCATGAACGAAACCCAACCGCCAGCGCGCGTGGCACAAACGAGCCCCAGGCGCCAGTGCGGGGTTCGCGCGGAAAGCCAACAGTTGGAGCCACGGATGAACATGGACGCAAGAATCTTACTGACGTTATCGGCAGCGTCGGTGTGCATGATCTGTTCCGCGGTTGCGCCGGCCGTCGAGACGGCCCAGGCATCGAGCAAGCCCAACGTGATCTTCATCCTGACCGACGATCTGGGTTGGGGAGATCTGAGTTGCTACGGTCACCCGAGGCTGCGGACGCCGCAGCTTGACGGTCTGGCAAAGCAAGGCACGCTGTATACGCAGTTCTACGTGGCCGCCTCGGTGTGTTCGCCGAGCCGCTGTGCATTCATGACGGGGCAGTATCCGGCCCGCCGCCGCATTCACGGGCACTACGCCACGCACGAGCAGAACGAGGCCCGCGGAATGTCCAACTGGCTCGATCCGAAGGTGCCCAACGTCGCTTCGTTGCTCAAGTCGGCCGGCTACGCGACGGCGCACTTCGGCAAGTGGCATCTCGGTAACGGGACCGGTGCACCCCTCCCGGAGGAGTATGGCTTTGATGAGGTTCGCGCGGTGAACTGCAACAACCCGGGTTGGACCGAACCGGACAGCACCTTCCGGGCGAAGTCGACCCGACTCATGGTGGACGAAGCGCTGCGATTCGTCCGGGCCAACAAGGATCGTCCCTTTTATGTGCACCTTTGGACGCTTCTGCCGCACGCGGCGCTCAATCCGACCGAAGAGCAGATGGAGCCTTTCAACCGGTTCAGTTGGGAGGATGGGATCCAACACAAGAGTGCCGAGACGATCTACTACGCTTCGGTCAACGACCTCGACACGCAGGTCGGCCGTCTGCTGCGCGGTCTGGAGGAACTGGGCGTGGCGGATAATACGATCGTGTTGTTCTCCAGCGACAACGGCCCGGAAGACATTCACATCCGCAACGCGGGGCACAGCGGGGTGGGTTCGGCCGGTCCCTTCCGCGGCCGCAAACGAAGCCTCTACGAGGGCGGTATTCGCATGCCGTTCATCGTGCGCTGGCCGGGCCGCGTTCCGGCCGGCCGCATCGACAATACGTCCGTCGTGGCGGCCGTGGACTTCTTGCCCACGCTATGCAACCTGGCCGGTGTCACGGTGCCGCCCGACCATGCCCTGGATGGCGAGAACGTCAGCGATATCCTGCGGGGCGAGAGCCGCCCGCGGAACACCCCGCTCATGTGGGAGTGGCGGTTCGGTATCCTGGGCGAGCCGTTCCATCGCAGCCCGATCCTGGCCATCCGCGCGGGTGACTGGAAGCTGCTGATGAACCCGGACCGCAGCCGCGTCGAACTATACGACATCCCGAATGACCCGACACAGATGGACAACCTCGCGGCGCAGCATCCCGAGGTCGTTGAACGCCTGGCCGCCAACGTGCTGGCGTGGCAGAAGACGCTGCCGCCAGGACCGGTTGATCCGAGCGCCGGCAGGAACGACTACCCCTGGCCCGGCGAGCAGGCGACGCCACGTCGATAGGTCCGGGCCATCGGTGATCCCAAGGCGATGGCCGTGGCGCCCGGACCTCATGCTGAAGTTGGAACCACGGATCCGGCTCCGCTTGGCTCCGCCGTGACGAGTGAACACGGATGAACGCCGATGCTTATCAGTCAAACAGGCATTGAACGGGGGGATTCGGAGAGGCGCTTCCATGAAGTACGGCATGATGATCGCGGGGTTGTGGGTCGGCCTGTTTGCCTGCCATGCGGCGGCGGAGACCGTGCGCGTCGGGGCCAAGAACTTCACCGAGCAGGAGATCGTGGCCGAGCTGGTCGCCCAGCTCATCGAGCGGTACACGGACCTGACGGTGGAGCGGCGGTTCGGGCTGGGGGGGACGGGAGTCTGCCATGCAGCGCTGGTCACCGGCCAACTGGATCTCTACGTGGAATACACGGGCACGGCGGTGCTCGACATTCTCAAGCAGCCGGCGGCCGGCGGCCGGGACGAGGTCCTGCAACAGGTGGCCCGGGCGTACCTGGAGGAGTTCGACCTCGAATGGCTGGCGCCGTTGGGGTTCAATAACACCTACGCACTGAGCGTGCGCGGCAAGGTGGCTGAGGAAAAGGGCTGGCGGACGGTCAGTGATCTGATCCCGGCTGCGGACCGGCTGCGGGCGGGGTTCACCAGCGAGTTCATCGAGCGGCCGGACGGCTACCCGGGGCTGACGCGGGTGTACGGTTTGCGGTTCGGGTCGGTGACGGACCTGGACCCCGGGTTGATGTGCCAGGCGGTCTCCGAGGGGCAGGTGGACGTGATCAGCGCGTTCGCCACGGACAGCCGGCTGCTGGTCTACGGACTGGCGATGTTGCGGGACGATCGTGGGTTCTTCCCGCCGTACGATGCGGCCCCGGTGGTCCGGGGTGAGCTTTTGCAGGCACATCCGGAGCTGCGGGCGGCGCTGCTGCCGCTAGCGGGCGCGATCGACGACGAGACGATGCGCTCGCTGAACCACCAGGTGGACGAGCAGGGCCGGCGGCCGTCGCGGGTGGCGCGTGACTGGCTGGATGCCCGGCGAGGGAATGCTCCGGCGGCGACGCGGCCGGCCCGTCAGGCGGGTCGGCCGGGCATGTGGACGCTGGTGATGAACCGCCGGGCCGAGCTGGCCCGCAAGACGGGCGAGCACGTGACCCTGACCGGTCTGGCGCTGCTGGTGGCGGTGCTGGCCGGCGTGCCGTTGGGGGTGGCCATCCACCGGTACCGGGGGGCCAGCGCCTGGGTGTTGGCGGGGGCGGAGATCGTGCAGACGGTGCCCAGCCTGGCCATGCTGGCGTTTCTTTTTGCGCTGTACAAGGTGCTCGGGATGTGGCCGGCCGTCAGTGCCCTGGTGTTGTACGCCTTGTTGCTGATCGTGTTGAACACATTCACGGGGTTGAAGGAGATCCCGCCGCGGATCATTGAGGCGGCCCAGGGCGTGGGCATGTCGAGCCGGCAACGGCTGTGGATGGTGGAGCTGCCGTTGGCGTTGCCGATCATCGTGGCGGGCGTGCGAACGGCGGCGGTGTGGACGGTAGGGATTGCGACGCTGTCGACGTACATCGGCGCGGGTGGGCTGGGCGATTTCATCAGCCGGGGGCTGGCGCGGAACATGCCGGAGCTGACCCTGCTGGGGGCGGTGCCGGCAGCGCTGATGGCGGTGGTGCTGAGTATCGGCATCCGGACGTTGGAGCGCAAGCTGGCCCGTGGGGTGTCGTGAGCGCGGGGCGGACGGTCCGGCGCCGAGGGGGGACATCGGGGGATTGGGCGAAGAGGCAAGCACGCCGCGGATTCTGTGCGTTCACATGGCTTGCATAGTGGGGTTGGGGTAGACTGTTGGCGCCGGCCGCCACGGGGGGCGGCCGCTACGGGTGTGGCACCGGCGTCCCGTGGGTGTGGCACCGGCGTCTCGCCGGTGCGGGGGGATGGTTTATGCGCCGGCCGCCGCGGGGGGCGGCCGCTACGAAGGAGCGTGGTGATGGGCAATGTGATCGCGTGTCGGCTACTGAGTTACGGCAAGTATCAGGATCGCGGCTGGTCGCATCTGCCTGAGATCGGGGTGCGCAACGTGGAGCTGCCGGCGCCCGAGCCGGGTGAGCTGGCCGCGGTGCGCAAACGGCTGGCGGATCATGGCTTAAAGGCGACCTCGCTGCAGGCGAAGTGTGACGCGACGCGGGATGACGCGGTCGAGGTCATGCGGCCGCAGTTGCAGGCCTGCGCGGACCTCGGGGCGAAGATCTGCTTCCTGAGTGCCAAGGCGGGCGAGACCGATCCGGCGATCGTCTGGGCCCACCTGCGGGCGATCGGGGACGTGGCGGCGGGGCTGGGGGTCATCGTGGCCCTGGAGACGCACCCGGACCTGATCACCAACGGCGACCGCGGCCGGGCGACCATCGAGGCGATCAATCACCCGGCGGTACGCATCAACTTCGACACCGCCAACGTGTACTTCTACAACCAGAACGTCACGGCGGTCGGCGAGTTGAGCAAGCTGATCGACTACGTGGCCTCCGTGCATCTCAAGGACACCACCGGCGGCTACCAGGACTGGACGTTCCCCACGCTGGGCACCGGGGTGGTGGACTTCCCCGAGGTCTTCCGCATGTTGACCGCTCGGGGCTTCGCCGGCCCGTTCACGATGGAACTCGAAGGCACCAAGGGCGTGGAACTGGATGAGGCCGGCCAACTCCAGTACATCGCCGACTCGGTGGCCTACCTGCGACGCATCGGGGCTCTATGATCCGCATCGAGACGGTCGACGTTTACCACGTCCGCGTGCCTTTGGTGTATCCGTTCCGCACGGCCTACGGCAGCGATGACGCGATCGAGTCGGTGCTGGTGCGCATGGGCAGCGGAGATCTGTACGGGTGGGGCGAGGCCCAGCCGTTCAGGTTGCCGACCTACAGCCCGGAGTACTCGGCTGGCGTGTACCGCACGGTGGTGGACGTTTTGGCCGGGGCGTTCCTTGGGCAGTCCATAGCCGACGGGGAGGGCCTTCAGGCCCGGCTGGCGTGCTTCAAGGGAAACTACTTCGCCAAGGCGGCGCTGGACATGGCCTGGTGGGACTTGGCCGCCCGGCAGCGGGAGCTGCCGTTGTGGAAGGCGCTGGGCGGGGCCCATGACGTGATCGAGGTCGGGGCGGACTTCGGCGTCATGGAGAGCCTGGACGCGCTGCTCGGCAAGATCGACGAGGCGGTGCGGGCGGGGTTTGCCCGGGTGAAGCTCAAGTACGCTCCGGGCTGGGACCTGGAGATGGTGGCCGCGGTCCGCCAAGCGTTTCCCAAGCTGGTCTTCCATATCGACTGCAACAGCGCGTACACGCTCGATGACCTGCCCATGTTCCGTGAGTTAGACCGGTTCGGGCTGGCGATGATCGAGCAGCCGCTGATGCACGACGACCTGATCGACCATGCGACGTTGCAGCGGCAGATTGAGACGCCGATCTGCCTGGATGAGAGCATCACCTCGGCGGCCAAGGCTCGCAAGGCGATCGAAATCGGCGCGTGTCGCTGGGTGAACATCAAGCCGGTGCGGGTGGGCGGGCTGACCGAGGCCCGCAAGATCCACGATCTGTGTGCCCAGGCGGGCGTTCCGTGCTGGGTCGGGGGCATGTTAGAGACGGCGGTGGGGGCCGCACATTGCATGGCCATGGCGACGTTGACGAACATCCGGTATCCCAGTGACATCTTCCCGAGCAGCCGGTTTTTTGCGCGGGATCTGGGTCGGCCGGAGATCGTGCTCTCCGGCCCGTCACAGGTGACGCTGCCGGCCGGTCCGGGCGTGGGGGCGGAGCCGGATGAGGAGATGCTGGAGCGGTGCACGGTTGAGCGTATGCGGCTGGGGGAGTGGGGAGCGAGTTAGCGAGTTAGCAAGTTAGCGAGTTAGCGAGCTTGGTCTTGCTCCGGGCTTGCCGCTTCGCGGTGCGTGAGGGCGGCAGGGGGTCGGTGCGAAGCCGCAAGCGGCGAGGGTCGTGCGAAGCCGCAAGCGGCGGGCGTCGGGAACAGCGGCATGGCGGTCTTGAAAGTCGGACTGATGGGGCTGGGTCGCGGCGGGCAGCGGGTTGCCGAGGTCCTGCTGCACAGCTCGTGGTGCGAGCTGATCGCGGTGGGCAGCTCGAAGCCGGAACGGATCGACCTGTTCACCAGCCGTTATCCGGGGATTGCGGCCTACAACGACTTTCGGCTGATGATCGTCTCGAACGCCCTGGACGCGTTATTCATCGCGGCCCCGCCGTACCTGCGAAGCAAGTACCTGGCTCTGGCGGCGGAGCGGGGTGTGCCGGTGTGGATGCTGCCGCCGCCGGCGCGGCGGTTTCAGGAGGCGGTGGAGATCCTCCGCCCGTTCGAGGCGGCGGGCTGCCCGATCGTGGTGTCGCGTAGCTGGGGCGTCGAGGCTGCATTGCAGTGGGACGCGCTGGGTCTGGAGCGGATCGGGCGGTTCTTCCTCGCTCGGGCGAACGTGATGCTGTGCGGGGAGGAGGATCTGGGCTGGCGCGGCGACCTGCAACGGGCGGGCGGGGGCGTCCTGCTGGATCGGGCGTATCCGGTCATTGATTGCCTGGTGCAGGCGATGGGGATGCCGGGCACGGTCTACGCCCGGACCTCCGGGGGCTCGCGGCCGAGCGATCGGTCGTCGTACGACACGGAGGACACGGCGGGCGTGGTCTGCCAGTTTCCCGGCGGCGGGCTGGCGGTGCTGAGCGCTTCCTGGGCGGCCGGGCCGGCCGAGGAATCACTCGACTTGTACGCCCCGGATGGAACGGTGCACGTCGATGCCCGCGAGGTGGTGGTCCGGGACCGTGTCGGGCAGACGGAGGTGAGCCGCCAGTCCCGTCCGGAGAACGTGTTTCGGCCGCAGATCGAGGATTTTCTCAGTGAGCTGGCGTCGTCTCCGCGGCGGATGCGTTCGACGTTGCGGCAGCACCTGCCGGCCCTGGCGCTGATCGAGGCGGCGTACCTGTCGGCGCGAACCGGGCAGCCGGAAAGTCTGGCGACCATCTTTGACATTCATGACGTTTCGCAGCAGGGTCCGTAAGGACGTATAATGAGACAGCGCACCGTGGGCGGAACCCTATGCCGGAAAGCCAGAAGAAGAAGCCCCGACCGACGATTCAGGCGATAGCCGAGCGTGCGGGGGTTTCGCGCGCGACGGTATCGCTGATTCTGACGAACCGGCCGGAAGTGGTGAGCCGGTTCAAGCCGGCCACGGTGGCCAAGGTGCGTGCCCTGGCGGAGGAGATGGGGTACACGGCGAACCTGATGGCCATCAGCCTGCGGAGCGCCCATCCGTCGTTTTTCGGGCTGGTGCTGCGTGGGCGGGGGGTGGCGGACGCTCATTCGTGGCACCATCAGGCGCTCGAGGGTCAGTTCGTGACCGGGGTGATGGAGGCGGCCCGGCTGCGGAAGCTGTTCTGCGTGCTGGCGACGCAGGAGTCCCCGGACGCGGAGGCGGCGGCCCAACGGGTGCGCGGGTTGATCGACGGCGGGGTCTTCGGCGCCATCGTGCGTACGCCGGTACCCGGCCTGGACGAGCCGCTGCGGCGGCAGATCGAGCAGGGCCTGCCGGTGGTGATCGTCTTCCCGGAGCATCCGACGACGTGCCCGTCGAACGCGATCGACGTGGACAACCCGGGCGTGGGCCGCATCGCGGGCGAGCTGCTGCGCGACGCCGGCCGGCGGCGCTGGCTGATCATCAGCGACGACTTTCTGTGGGAGCCGATCCGGCTGCGCGAGGAGGGGGCCCTGGCGGTGGCCAACGAGGCCGGCGTGGCCATTGAGTTGCTGGATATTCCCTCCGATATTGGGGAGGCGGGGATCGTGCCGTGGCTGGCGCCGCGGCTGAAGGATATTCGCCCGGACGGCATTTACGCGGCGTCCTCGGTGGCCAGCGTGGGGACGCTGCATTCCTGCCTGGAGGCGGGCCTGCGCGTGCCGGAGGATACCTGCCTGGTCGGCTGCGATGCCTCGTTCTGGCGCGTGCCGGGCTGGTCGGCGATCACCTCCGTGGACGTGTCGTGGTATGAGGCGGGCGATCTGGCCGTCCGCAAGATGGTCGAGCTGCAGGAAACGGAGCAGGCGGTGTTCGACAACATCCGGCTCTCCCCCCAGGTGCGGGCGGGCGACACGTGCCCGGTACCCGCGGACGCGTAACTGGTATTTACTCGTATTAACGAAGGAAGTGCGATGAGGCAGAACCTGGTGAGCCTTGCGTTGGCAACTCTGTCCACAGGCTGGTCCGTGGTGGTGGCGGCGGGTTACACACCGCCGGAATACCCCGCCCAGGCCGCGACGATCGGGCGTATCGCGGCGACGGTGCCGCCGCAGGTCGCGGTGGGTGAAGCCCTGGCGGTATCCTTCGAGGTCGAGGCCGCCCGGGAGGCGGATGCGCCGCGGCGACTCTGGCTGCACCTGGTTCGGGAAGGCAAGGTCATGCACGTGGCCGTTTTTCCGCCGTGGCCGGCACCGGGTCTGGAAAATGATGCGCTGCCCGTCGGTCGGGCCGTGAAGCTCGGGCCGTTCGATACCGTATTGCCGGCCGATCTGCCCGGCGGAGCGTACGAATGGCGTGCGGGGGCGTACTTGGAATCCGTCACCGCCAACGGTCGAATGGCCGTGCGGGCTCCGGACGAAAACCGCGAGCGGATCATCATCAACACCGGCACGTTCACTGACAAGTTCGGCGTGGCACACCGCTGGCACGTCAACGAGGCCCACACCCTCTTCTGGGACGGCGAGCCCTTCATCCCCGTTGGCGGGATGCTCATTCCCGACGGCAACTTCGATACGTTCAAGAGCCAGATCGATCTGCTCATCAGCTTCGGTGTGCGCGACGTTTACTGGAACGTCGGCAACAGCGTGCAGATCCCCCGTACCTGGGAGACCAAGAACGACGATCAGCTCCGCCTGTTCCAGCGCTGCATCGACTACATGGACGCGGCGGGCATGCGCTACGGGATGCAGTGCTCGGGCCTGCAGGCCAGGGGCGATGCGTGGGAGTTGATGGGCGGCCCGAACGGGGACATCACCATCGCCCCGGACGGCTCGTCGAAGCTGTCCAACCCGGGGTCGGACCTGTGGCTCAAGGACGGCCGCCTGTATACCGCCCGACGGCACCTGCGCGAGGCGGTCTGCCTCATCAGTGAGCGGGACAGCGGCCGGGTTCTGCGCCACCACAAGCTGGAGGTAGTGCACGATGATCGGCCCGGCGAGGGCGACAAGCCGCGCGGCGAAGAGCACCGGATGGCCCGGGTCGAGTTGAACAACCTGCCGGCCGGCGAGTACGTCGTCCACTTCAACCTCGCCTGGCGCCGTGACGAGTGGAACGACAACATGTACTTCTGGTCCGAGGAGACCGAGCGGTACTACCAGGCGATCCGCGATCTCTACAGCCAGGTCCGCATGGGCCCGGGCTTCCGCTTTTTTGTCGACGTGTTCTGGAACGAAAACAACTTCAACCACAGCATCGTGCCCGCGGCCCCGTCGTTCCGGGACGCGTACGCGCGGTACCTTGAAGGCCGCTACGGCGCGATCGACGGCTTGCGGGCCGCCTGGGCGCTGGACGATCCGACCGCCGTGCCGGACTTTGCCTTCGCCGCCAAGCTGCTGCCGATGCGCACCCTCCGCGATCGGCAGACGGATACCGAATGGGACTATCTCGTGCACGTCGAGAGCGGCGAGCTGGTCCGCTGTCTCCGCTCGACCAGCCAGCATCGTTACGACCTCGTCGAGTCGGTCGGCCTGCAGGTGCGCGACTTCCACAACGAGATCGCCGACGTCTTCAAGAGGCTCCACGACGTGCCGGTGGTCTTCAAGTTCTTCTCCGGCATCGACTGGTGGCACATCAACGACGCGGGCATCCCCGGCGGGTTTGACGGCGTGGGGATGGAGTCCTACGGCGTGGGCGAGCCGATCCTCACCTTCATGGGCATCCCCCCGCTGTCCTCTTGTGCCCAGGCGACCAAGACCATGTGGCTGATCGTCACCGAGATCGGCGAAGGCAACCACCAGGACCAGGCCCTGGAGCGCAACAAGCTGTTCGGCCTGACCAGCCGGCTGGGCACCGCTTACCCCACCTGGGTGTCGCTGATGAGCGGCGGGGCCAAGGGGATCTACCACTACTACATGCTGGCTTCGCCTGGGGTGGACAACATCTGGTCCGACGCTGTGATCCGCGACCCGCGGCAGCTCGAATGGCTGGGCACGCTCCGCGAGATCGCTGAGCACGCCCCCGGGCTGGTGGACTACCGCCCGACGGTCTACTACCGCTTCCCGGCCATCTTCCACCCGAACTCCGGGCTCACGTACTCCGACCCCTACCGCGACTACCACAACAGCGACACGCTGTGGTTCGTCGATCCGCCGGGCAAACTGCCCAACGGGGCCTGGATGCTGCCGACCTTCTCGCTGCGGCCGGCCACCGACATGATGTTTATCAACCTGGAGAACAGCCCGGCCTCGCTGCGCTATGCCGCCGAAGTGACGGCCTATCTCGCCACCGGGCAGCGGGTCACTTGGGTGGGCTACCGCCGCGACCGGGGCGTGTTCCCGGACATCGACCGGTACTACACGGACGAGTTCGCCCAGGACGACGACGGGGTCGAGTTCCAGGTGTTGCAGCCGCCAGCCGGGGCCGAGATCGTGGCCCGCAACCGGACCGGCCAGGTCTGGAACTTCATCACCGGCCCGGTTCAGATCGTCAGCAAGAACGCCGAGGTGAAGCCTGGGTGGCGGCCGCAGCAGGTGGTCTTTGACGGCCGCGATCACTCCTTCGATTACGCCTCGTTCATGGAAAACGACCTCGGCGTGCACAGGCTCGATGTTGGTCCGGAGTTCGAGGCCTTCACCTATACGGCCGGCGACGAGAGCGTGACGGTGATCGGGCTCGCACCGCCGCTGGATTCGACCATTCGGCTGGGCGAGGCCCTGCCGCCGTTCAGCCTCGACGCGACCAGCAATCTTGCCCCGCCGCCGCCGAGGAAGCCGTACCCGGTGACTTTCACCGTGCCGGCCGACGCGCGGGCCGGGACGCGCGTGTACTGGGCCGACGGCACGCCGACCGAGGTAGCGATGGGCAGCGGTGCCGCGTTCTGCTTCAAGCTGGTGCCCGATGACCGCACGCTGGTCAGTTCAAACAACAAGTACCCTTGGGCGCCACAGGGCATCCTCTTTGCCACCCACAACACGCGGGCCACGGCGATGATCCGCACGCCGGCCGGCGTGGCGCCGCGATTTGAGAATCCGGCGGTCGCGGAAACTCCGGCGACCCCGCGGGGCGCCGCGGGAGCGATCCTGATCGAGGCCGAGCGGCCGAGCACGTCGAACTTCAACCTGGGTGCGTTCAGTGCCCTGCCGGAGTTGAGCGGTGATGGGTTCCTCGGGCTGGCATCGCGGATCCCGCCGCCCACGCCGGACGGCTACGCGGCCACCTATACCTTCCAGGTCGAACGCGAAGGTCACTACGAGCTTTGGATTCGCGAGGGTTACCTGGCGATGGCCTCGCCCGGGCGCTGGCGCGTGGATGACGGCCCCTGGCAGGTTGCGAGCAACGCCCTCGTTCCGCTCGATATCCGCCTGGCGGCTCAGTACAACGCCCTCGAGGACGAGCGGATGCTCTTTGCCTGGTACCACTACGGCAGCACGCATCTTGCACCCGGCGAGCATCGGCTCAGCTACAGCGTGATCGAGAATCGACCCGGCGGCCTGGACGTCAACCTGGCCAACGGCACGCCATACGCCAAGCTGATTGACTGCTTCGTGCTGGTTGACGGCACGTTCGCGCCCGCCGGCCGCACGTTGACCGTCAAGCCCAGGCCGAGCGGTGATGAACCGCGCGGGCCGCGCATCAACCTCATCGCCAACCCCAGCCTGGAGGAGGATGTGGGCGGCTGGACGGCGGTGGAATGGACCGGCGATCGCTGGCGGTGGTTCGAGCTGCGCCACGACGACGGTTGGCACCGCGACCTGTGGTGGACGCGCCGGGCACCGGCCCAGGGACACCTGCGCATCCAGGGTTTGATGGACATCGGTGGCTTGCAGGTGCGGCAGTCGTACGCCGGCGTGCGGTCACTGCGCATCCGAGCGGGCAAGCCGGAGCGACGTTTCAGCAGCACGCCCTTCGGGGTCGCCGCCGGCGGCAGGGTCGCTTTCGGCGGGTATATGCGGGCCGACGCCCTGGAAGCTGATGCCCGCGTGCGGGTCCGCTTCCTCGACGCCCGCGGGCGGGAGCTGGCCGCGAATTCCAGTCCGCCGCTGAGCGGCACGACCTTCTGGCAGGAGGTGTCCGCGGTCTCCGATCCCGCCCCCACGGGCACGGCCCTGGCGATCCTCGACTGCCACACCGACAGCGGCCAAGGCGGCACCGCCTGGTTCGACGACCTGTACGTCTACCACGTAAAGGAGTGAACGAACCGCCGATCCGGCTCCGCTTGGCTCCGCCGTGACGAGTGAACGCGGATGAACGCCGATCGGGTGTAACTCGCCATTCGCGGGCGAAATGACCAATGGCGAAGTCCGAATGACCAATGAAGTCCGAATGACGAATGACGAATGTCCGCAGCGGCGGCCGACGTTCTGGTTTCGGGCTTGGTCATTGATTGGTCATTGAGGCATTCGCCATTGGTCATTCAGGCTGGCGGGCGTCAGCTTGACTCGATGGGATCGAGCTTCTTGAAAAGGATGGCCGGTTCGCCGAGCGGGTGCCCGGGCGGCAGCTCGCGGGTGGCACCGTCCCAGGCGAGCAGCTCGGGCACCTCCAGCTTGAGCATGCCGGCCAACTTCTCCGCGGAGAACGGCAGGAACGGGGCCATCAGCGTGCCGAGCGTGCGCACGGTCTGCACGCAGACGTTGATCGTCGTCCCGCAGGCCGCCAGATCTTCCTTGCGCTGCTTCCACGGCTGTTTGGCGTCGAAGTAGACGTTGGCGACGCGGGCCAGACTCATGACCTCTTCGAGGCCGCCCTTGAAGCGCAGGTTTTCGAGCTTCTGCGTCAGGCGTTCGGCGTGCTCGGCCACGGTGGCCAGGTGGGCCTGGTCTTCGGCCGATCGCTCCCCCGCCGGCGGCACGCGCCCGTCGAAGTAGCGGTTCGCGAACGTCAGCGTGCGGTTGACGAAGTTGCCCAGCACGTTGAGCAGCTCGGTGTTGTTGCGGTTGACGAACGCGTCGAGGTCGAACGCGGTCCGGGCCGACTCAGGGGCGATGGCCGTCAGGTAATACCGCAACGGGTCGGCGTCGTAGCGCTGCAGCCATTCCTCGATCCAGATGGCCGTGCCCCGGCTCTTGCTGATCTTCTCCTCCTCCTTGCCGGGGAAGCGGATGTTGAGGAACGCGTTGGCCACCACCTGCCAGGGCAGTTGATACGTGGACTCGGCCATGAGCATCGCCGGCCAAGTCAGGGCGTGAAAGACGGTGTTGTCCTCGCCGATGAAGTGCACGATGCGGCAGTCGGGATCCTTCCACCAGCGCTCGTAGGCCCGCCAGTCGCCGTCGACGTCCTGGCAGTGCCGGGCGGTGAAGGAGACGTACCCGATGGGGGCGTCGAACCAGACGTAAAGCACCTTGCCCGCCGCCTCGGGGTCATCGAGCGGCACGGGGACGCCCCAGGTCAGATCGCGGGTCATGGCCCGCTCGGGCAGGCCCTGCTTGATCTGCCCGAGCGAGAAGTTGAGCACCGTCTCGCGCCAGGTGGGCGTGCCGTCGGCCGGCTCGCGCTTGCTCTCCAGCCAGGTACGCAAGCCGCCTTCCAGCCGCTGGAGTTGCAGGTACCAGTGCGTCGTCTGCCGCGGCACCGGCCGGGTGTTGGTGATCGTGCTCACCGGGTCGATCAGTTTCATCGGGTCGATGGAGATCCCGCAGGCCTCGCACTGATCGCCGTAGGCCCCCGTCGAGCCGCATTCGTAGCAGGTGCCCTTCACGTAACGGTCCGGCAGGAACTGGTCGGCCTGGGTGTCGTAAAGCTGCTCCGTGGTCTGCTTGACGAAGAAGCCCTTTTCGTGAATGGCCTTGAAGAAGTCCTGACTGATGCGGTTGTGCAACTCGACGAAGTCGGGCTGGTGCGTGCCGCCGTAGATGTCGAACCGGATGCCGAGGCCCTCGAAGTCGGCTCTCTGCCGGGCGTTGTAGAAAGCGGTGAGTTCCTCGACGCTCTGGCCGCGCTCGCGGGCGGTCATCAGGGCGGCAACCCCGTTGTCGTCGCTGCCGCAGATGAAGCGCACATCCTCGCCCCGGGCGCGGAGGAAGCGAACGTACGTATCGGCCGGCAGATACGCGCCGGCGATGTGCCCGACGTGCAGCGGGCCGTTGGAGTACGGTAGGGCGGCGGTGACCAGGAATCGTTGTTGAGCCATGAGGGCGTCTCTCGCTTGGCCGCAGCGGATCGGCCGACCATCTTGCACTCGCTCACAGGCAGACATCCTACCGTTTTGCGCCCAGCTTTCCACGCGGGGAAAGGCCACCCGGGTCCGTGGCAACTTGGGCGGGTGGCCCATCCATCGCAACGCGATGGGTGGGCTCACGATGATGGGGATGAAGGAAAGGCTCCTGGTGAAGCAAGGCTTGCCCACCCATTCGATCATCGCCAGCCCACCCTTGCTGCGCAAGGATGGGCCACCCGGCCGCCCAAACTATCACGGAGCCAAGTCACGCTGGTCCCGACTGCCGGATTGACTATGATTCGTGGCGGGCATAGCCTTCAAGGGCGAATTCTGCCGTCCGCGTCACGGTCGGCGGAGCACGTCCGGAGATCGGGAACCGATCGGGAGGTGTCATGATGGGCCGACATTCAGGAAAGAAGGAGAGGCAGCGCGTCAAACGTCAGGAATCCAAGCGGATGCAGCAGCGACGGCAGAGCGGCAGCCCCTACCAGCGGATCGGCCGGGCCGCGGGAGCCATCGACTGCTACATCAACGAGGGCTGGCAGACCCAGGGCATGGCGTCGATCACGGTGCGGAAGGAGGCGCCCGCGGAGGGCGGTGTCCTGGCCGCCTTCCTGGTGGATCTCTGGTGCATCGGTCTCAAGGACGCCTGGGGACGCATCGGCATATCGCGGAGTGAGTTCGAGGAGGCCATGCAGCGAACCGCGCCGGAAAACAAGCAGGTCCGCGTGGACCTGGCGGTGGTTAAGCGGCTGGTGGCGGGGAGCATCCGGTTCGCCCGGCAGAACGGCTTCCGCCTGCCGGCCCATTACGAGCGCTGGGTGAAGGTACTTGGCGGAGTGGGAGACATTGACATGGCGGATCTGAGCGACTTCGGTATTGACGGCGGCCTGCGCTACATGGGCCCCGAGCAGGACCTGCGTGAGCGGTTGATCGGTTGCCGGTTGCAAGACTTCCTCGCCCGGCCGGATGTGCACGTCATCTTCGGCCCCTCGCCGGATGAGATGTTCGGTCTTGAGGATGAGGACGACGAAGAAGAAGGCGAGGACGAAGCCTGGGACGAGGATGAAGACGAGGACGACGAGGAGTGGGACGAGGACGAGGATGAGGACGAAGAGGAGGAGGACGACGAGGGCGCCGAAGCCATCGCGATGCTCGAGCAGGCGACCGCGATGCTGCAGGACGCCATGGCGGATCGCGTTCGGCAATGGTGTTTCGCGCAGGGCGAAGTTCCCCATCCCCGCCTCGAGGACGCGTTGGATGCGGCCCTGCTGTCCATTATCCACACCAGCTTCGGGCTCGATGAGGACAAGCAGCCGGCCGGGGCGGGGTTCGACCGTATCTTGAGTGCGCTCTCGCCGGCGGAACGGGCCGAACTCGAGCCGGCCCTGGAGCAGGTGGTCCGTTTCATGTCGCAGTTCAGCGGCCCCGAGGAGATGATCAGCCGTCTCGGACTGGATATGGAAGAATAGGCCCCCAGTTGCATTCCGTTGGTCATCGCTGCCGGAGGGCGGAGGGCGGCTTCTCGGTCTTCACGACAACCATGGTGAGATCATCGGTACGGTCGGCCAGACCGCGGAAGCGGCGGATGTCCCACAACAGGTTCTGGGCGACGTGCTGGGCGGACAGCTCGCAATGCCGGCGGAGTGAGTCCACCAAGCGGGTGTTGCCGAACTGTTCGTCGGCGAAGTTGAGGGCCTCGACGGCGCCGTCCGTGTACAGCAGCAGCACGTCCCCGGGACGCAGGTCCATGATGCCGCGCTCGAAGGTGGCCTCCGGGTCCATGCCCAGAACAGTGCCGCCGGTCAGCAGTTCGTGAATCTCGCCCCGGCGTAGGAGCATGGGCGGCGGATGCCCCGCGTTACAGTAGGTCAGTCGACCGGTGCCCGGGTTGAGCACGCCGTAGAACGCGGTGGCGAACTCGCCCACCACGGTGTCGCGGCAGAGGTGGCGGTTGACCTCGGCCAGGATGCGGTCGATGTCGTACATGTGATACGCATTGACCCGCAGGGCGGCGCGCAGCGAGGCCATCTGGAGCGAGGCGGGCACGCCCTTCCCGGACACGTCGGCGATGGCCAGCCCGAGGTTGTTGCCGGGCAGGGGGATGAAGTCGTAAAAATCGCCGCCGACCTCGAACGTCGGGCGATAGACCGCGCCGATGTCGAGGGCCTCGTACGATGGGGCACGGTCGGGGATCATCCGCCGTTGAACTTCGCCGGCGTAGGCCAGTTGCCGCGAGTACCGTTCCGCTTCCAGGGCCTCGGCGAAGAGACGCGAGGTGAGGATCGCCGCCGCCATCTGGGAGGCCACCGCCTGCAAGAGCGATTCCTCGAAGGGCGTGAAAGCATGCGGGATGCCGGTGTAGACGCGCAGCACGCCCACCGCCTTGCCCCGATAGACCATGCCGCAGACCAGCCCACTGACGATGCCCTCCTGGCGGGCCTGCTGCGGGTAGCGCGTCCGCGGATCGGTGGGGGCGTCGGCGATGCGCACGATCTCGCCACGCAGGGCGGCCGTGTCGATCGGGTTGTCGTCGACGGTCACCGGGCCCTTGCCGAGATACTCCGGGGAGAGGTTGTGCACCGCTTTGATGGCCAGCCCACCCGTCTGCTCGTCGAGTAGACGGATGCTGCACGCCTTGACCCGCATCACGGTGCAGATCAGGCCCGCGACCTTGCCGAGCGCGTCGTTGAGATCCAGCGAACCGGCGACCAGCCCGGCAATGTTGTAGACGGCGCTGAGCTCCTCGATGCGAAGCTGGAGATCGGTGTCGCGGGCGCACAACTCGGCAAACAACTCGCCCAGCAGGCCGGTCAGGTTCCGGGCCGCAAAGGCCTCCGTGGCCGACCAAGGGCGAAGCGTCGCGGCGGCTGAGGCCAGGGCGGCCGGCGGCAGCTCCGCCATCCGGGCCAGTCGCTCGATCGCGTCCGGCGGCAGAGCACGACGCGGCCGATCACCCAGCGTCAAGGTTCCCGCCCGCCGATCCCCAATGGTCAGCGGCAGGGCAAAATGGTCCATGCTCTCGGTCAGCGGAGGGGGATCATCGACGTCCTCGGTCGGCGAGTCTTCGCTGATCGCCAGGCGGTGGGCGGCGACGAGCAGCGCGCGGCCGCGGTCCGAGTCGGCCAAGCGGGCCGCCAGGGCGTTACCCGTGACCGGACCGAGAACCACCTCGCCGGCCGCGTCGAACAGCATGGCGGTGGCGGAGGTCACCTCGGCCAGTACCGCCAACGCCTTCTCGAAGGACAAGGCCGAGACCGTGTCCCGCAGCAGTTTGGGGCAGAATGTGGCGGACTCCATGCTGGCCATCCCGACCGGCCCTGGCGGCCAGGGCGGCGATGGCATTATACCGCGAACACGCAACTCGCGTAAGGCCGAGCCGCCCGCGGTCAAAAGCTCAACGGCGAACGTAGCGAAGCAACTCGCTCCGGACGTTCGCCGTTGACACCGTAATGGTCAGCCTTGGCACCGTTGGCCGAACGGGCCAATGACCCGGGCCCGTCTAGGGCCCTCCGTTTGAATAGATGAGTATGCCGCTGGAAAGTGGCACCACTCATTGCATTATCGGTTTCTTCTGCGTCCTCCAACCAGCAAAACCGTGCGTTCACGATCGCTCGGACACGAAACGGGCCGGCGTCCGCTGCTGGTCGTTCGGCTCCCCCACGGACATTACCGGCCGAGCAACCCCGCTCGCATCTCCGCCCTTGGCCTTCACACCGGAGGAGCCCGCTCTCCCATACCCGAGAAAACGGTCAGCCTTAACTCCTGCGGGGATCGCAGGATCCCCGCCGTCTCAGGATGTCGAGCCGCCCACGGCACCCATGGCGTCTCAACCGGCACGGGCTCCGGGGACTCCTTCTCCGGAAGCGCCGACTCGACGTCCTGCGTTTCCCCTATGATCTCCGGCATCCGGGGCATCATCCTTCACCCCTTCGTCAGAGTCGCCACCGGTCCGCTGCAAACTCTGAGTTGCCCGTCACTAGATATATACGTCACGTTTCGGCCCGGGGCAAACGGATTTCCGCCAATTCGCCGGTTGCGGCTTCGCCCCCCCCAATTACGCTCACCCAACGCCGCCGCCCTGGTCGATATCACAAGCGATACGCCGGTCGCTGTTCGGAGCAAGGGTCGTATGGAATACGCGGCAATGACCTTCTGGTTATTGGTGATCGTCTTTTCCGCACTGGGTGTGCACCGGTTGTGGAGCGCCCTGCTCCAGCCGAAGATCGTCAACTCGATCCTCCTGCCGGGCACCCTGGTCGCCACCCTCGGGCATATTCTCGGCCTCCTGATCACCGGAGGCACGGTGGACAACACCACGCTCATCACCGACGACGACTCGGGCGAGCCCCAAACCGGTGCCGACCCCAAGCCGCGAGTCCCGATTATCGGGGCGGTTATCATCGCTCTGCTGCCCATGGTCGGTTGTGCGGCCGCCATCTACGCCGTCTCACGCTACTTCGGCACGCCGATCATCCAGGGCCTCACCGAGCAGTTCCGGCCCCAGCTCCACCTGCCCACCAGCTACCCGCTCTTCTTCGAGATGCTCCGCGAGGTGCTGACCCTCGTCGAGCGGCTGATCGCCGTCGTGCTGGCCAGCGACTTGACCAACTGGCAGACGCTGCTGTTCCTTTACCTGGCCATCTGCCTGACGGTGCGGATGGCTCCCCTGACGGGCGATCTGCGCGGCTCGCTCGGGGCCATTTTCGTGACCGGCATCATCGCCTTCCTGATCAGTCGCATGACCGCGTCCGCCGGCGATACCGTCGCCTCCACTTGGCCGCTTATCACCTTCTCCGTCGCCGTCCTGCTGTTCCTGCTGATGGTCAGCCTGCTGATCACCGGCGTGGTCGGGCTGGCCCGCACCTTGTTCGGCAAGTAGCTCCGGCACCGTGCAGGAAGAACATGAACGATTTGCGAGCGAAACACGCATTCCGGTTTGCCGCTTCGCGCGGCAGGCGTGCAAGTTGCCGCCGTGCGGATCCTCAGTGATCTTTCGCCGGCAGCTCGGCCGCCAGCAGACGCAGCAGCCGGAAGTCGTAGATCCCCGTGGCGTGGCCGTCGCTCCATTCGAGTTGCAGGGCGTAGTTGCCAATCAGGTGCCCGCCGGTGACGGTCACCGGGGCGGCCTGCGAAGGTGACAGCACCGGCAACAACGTCCGCGACTGTTGTTCCTGCGTTGTGCGGCACGCGGCACACGGGCAGTGGCGGCGCAGGAAGCCTGCGGGGTACTCGGTGGTCACACCGTCGGCCCAGGTGATGCTCAGCACCTGTCGCCCGATCGCGAGATCCAGCCCCGTCGGCCGGCACTGCTCCGCATCCAGCGGTACGTCACCAGACATCTGCTCAGCCATCGACGACTCCAGGTCGATCCACGAAAGAACCCGACGACTCGCGGGAAAGCACCACGATCCGCGGGACAACGCGACGATCCGCGGGAAAGTCTGCTACCGGTTTACCTCTTCGCGACGAGAACCTCCAAACCGGTTTACCTCTTCGCGACGTAATCACCCGACCGCCCGCCGCTCTTGCTCTCCAGGCGGACGTGGGTGATCTCCGCCGCCCGACTGACCGCCTTGCACATATCGTAGACCGTCAGGGCCGCCACGGCCGCCGCGGTCAGGGCCTCCATCTCGACGCCCGTCCGGGCCTCCACGCGCACCCGGGCCCGGATGGCCACGGCGTCCGGCGGCTCGGGCGTCGCTTCGACCTCGACCATGTCGATGGGCAGCGGATGGCACAGCGGAAGCAGATCGGCGGTGCGTTTGGCGGCCGCAATGCCCGCCACCCGGGCGACGGTCAGCACGTCACCCTTGGGGATCTGCCCGGCCTGCAGCAGCCGCAGGGGCTCGACGCCGATGACCACCCGGGCGCTGGCCGTCGCCTCGCGCCGCGTCGGGGGTTTATCGCCCACGTCGATCATACGCACATCGCCCGCCATGAGCAGCTCTCCTTGAGTAAGCCCCAAAGCTCCTCGAGTACCCCTCCCAAGCTCCTTCAGTACCCCCCTCCAAGCCCAGGGATAGCAGGCCCCTGAGCCGTCGCTCGATCAGCACGAGGAGGTTGGCGAGCCTGCTATCCCTGGGCTTAGCCCCGCTATCCCCGGGACCGCGCCCGTTATCTCTGGGACCGCGCCCATTATCCCCGGGACCGCGCCGGCTAATCCCCGACCCAAGGTATCACGCTCCCCCGCAAGATGCGAACGCCGCCCTTGACTCGCGGGTGCCCGGCGCTCTATGCTGGACGGTTGACAGGTCACCAGGGCGCTGTTTCGGCCGCGGACTCCGCGCAGCGGGGCGCCATCGGTCGCCCGGGTGATGTATGCTCTGCGCCGCTGCGCAGCCAAGGACAGTATCTTGATCGGCATCGCACTCACGACACGCACGACGGCTTGAGATGACCCATCGCCGATTCATTCAGCGATGGGTCCGCCTGGCGTGCCTGGAGTGCGATGCCGATTTTGTTTTCGTTTCCAAGAAGGGTCTGTGATGTGATGCCCCGCGTAACGCTACCCGATAACAGCACCCTTGAGTTGCCCCCGGGCGCGACTGTCGCCGATGTGGCCCAGCGCATCGGCCCGCGATTGGCCCAGGCGGCTATTGCCGGCAAGCTCGACGATCAGATCGTGGACTTGGGCCGCCCTATCGACCGCGACTGCCGCGTCGAGATCCTGACGCCCCGGGCGGACAATCCCGACAGCCTCTACGTTCTGCGGCACAGCACCGCTCACGTCATGGCCGAGGCCATCTGTTCGCTCTTCCCCTCGACCCGGCTGGTGTACGGTCCGCCGGTCGACAATGGTTTTTACTACGACATCGACCTCGAACGCCCGCTGACGCCCGAGGACTTCCCCGCCATCGAGGCCCGCATGGCGGAGATCATCAAGGCCGATCGCCCCTTCTCCCGTTACTCGATGGCTCGCGACGAGGGCCTGGCCCGACTTCGCGAGGAGGGCAACCGCTACAAGCTGGACAATGCCGAGCGGGCCGAGGGCGAGCTGAGCTTCTACGTCACCGGCAGCCGCCCGGGCGAGGACTTCGAGGACCTTTGCCGTGGGCCGCACCTGCCCAGCACCGGCCGCATCGGCGCGTTCAAGGTCATGCAGGTCAGCGGGGCCTACTACCGCGGCGACCAGAACGACAAGCAGCTCCAGCGGGTCTACGGCACCGCCTGGCCGACCCCCAAGGACCTCAAGAACTACCTGACGCAGCTCGAGGAGGCCCGCAAGCGCGACCATCGCCGCGTCGGCCAGGAACTCGGCCTGTTCACCATCGACCCGCTGGTCGGCAGCGGGCTGGTGCTGTGGAAGCCCAAGGGGGCCCGCGTCCGCTACGAGCTGGAAAGCTTTCTCCGCGAAGAGCTGGTCCGCAGCGGATACCAGATGGTCTACACGCCGCAGATCGGCAAGCTGGGTCTGTATCGCACCAGTGGGCACTTTCCGTACTACAAAGACAGCCAGTTCCCGCCGCTGTGGGAGGACGAAACCGACAAGCGCCTCAACCTGCTGTGGGAAGAGTTGCGCAAGCTGCCGGCCGACGGTCCGATTGCCCCCGACGGTCTTGTGGGCCTGGAGGATCTGCGGCAGGCCGATCCGCCTTTGTACAAAGAGCTGGTCGAGGCGGCCGGGCATGGCCGCGACGCCCTCCTTCGCCGCATCGAGAGCCGGCTGGACGTCTCCGACGGCTATCTGCTGCGTCCGATGAACTGTCCGCACCACGTTCGGATCTTCGCCTCCGAGCCGCACAGCTACCGTGACCTGCCGATCCGCTTGGCCGAGTTCGGTACGGTTTACCGCTACGAGCAGAGCGGGGAGCTGTCCGGCCTGACCCGGGTCCGCGGGTTCACCCAGGACGATGCCCACATCTTCTGCCGGCCCGACCAGTTGCTCTCCGAGATCACCGGTTGCGTCCAGCTTACACGTAAGGTGCTGGATCTGCTGAACTTGGGGAGCTACCGGGTACGGATCGGGCTGCGCGAGCCCGGCAGCGACAAGTACGTCGGCAGCGACGAGAACTGGACCCTGGCCGAGCAGGCCGTGCGGCAGGCCGTCCGCGAAAGTGGCATGAGCTTCACCGAGGAGACCGGCGAGGCGGCGTTCTACGGTCCCAAGATCGACTTCGTGGTCAAGGATTGCATCGAGCGCGAGTGGCAGTTGGGCACCGTTCAGGTCGACTACAATCTGCCCGAGCGGTTTGACCTGACCTACACCGGATCGGACAATACCCCGCACCGGCCGGTCATGATCCACCGGGCGCCGTTTGGCAGCCTGGAGCGGTTCGTGGGTATACTGATTGAGCACTTTGCCGGCTCGTTCCCGTTGTGGCTGGCTCCGGTGCAGGTGTACGTGGCCTCGATCAGCGAGAAGAGCGCCGCGTATGCGACCGCGGTGTACGACCGGCTGCAGGCGGCCGGGCTGCGGGCGGAGCTGGACATCGCGGCCGAGAAGATCGGGCCGAAGAAACACGCCGCCCGGCAGCAACGCATCCCCTACATCCTCGTGGTGGGGGAGAAGGAAGCGGCCGACGGGACGGTGAACGTGAACGACCGCACCGGCCGCACGATGGGCACCGAGCCGCTCGCGGCCTTCGTGGCCCGGTGCGAACAGGAAGTGGCCGAGCGTCGACTGACGAGCATGGAGAGCGGTGGGGGCTCGCAGGCCGCCCCCTCCCTCGCGGCGGAATCGGGCTAAACGTCATGCCCCACGTGAGTGTGCCTGTATGGAAAGGACTGAGCCATCGCCGTGAATCATCGCTGTAACGAGCAGATCCGCATCTCGCCCGTCCGCGTGATCGATCAGAACAATGAGCAGCTCGGTGTGCTGTCCACCGATGAGGCCATGGCCCGAGCGCGGAACGCCGGGATGGATCTCGTCGAGATCGCTCCCACCGAACGCCCGCCCGTCTGCCGGATCATGGACTACGGCAAGTTCAAGTATTCCCAGAAGCGGCGGAAGCAGAAAAGTCGCGAGCAGAAACTCAAGGAGATCCGCCTCCACCCGGACATCGGCGATCACGACCGGGACATCAAGCTCAATCAGGCCGTCGGGTTCATCGAGAAGGGCGACAAGGTCCAGTTCACCATGATCTTCCGCGGCCGCGAGCGGTTCCATCAGAACCTGGGCTTCGCCATGTTTAACAGCATCGTCGAGGGGCTTGGCGAGCGGGCCAAGGTGGAACGGCCGCCCCGCAGCGAGGGCCGCCGGCTCATCATGGTCGTCGCCCCGACCAAGAAGACTCCCGGGTCCCCCGGAGCGCCCAAGGAGCCGTCAGCACCGAAAGAGAGCAGGATACCCAGGGAGCACCGGCCCGCCCCGGGCCCCGGAACCGCGGCCCCGCCAAGCACAGGGGTGCCGGCCCCAGCCCCAGCCCCGCCGCAACCCCAGGGATAGGGAACGTGTGCGAGAGCATCCAACGGAGCCGCGACATCCAACGGAGCCGCGACCGTAAGGGAGCGGTTCTCCGGGGCAAGAAGAACCGCTTCCTTACGGGCGCGGCTCTGCTGTCCGGGCGCGGCTCTGGTCGGGGCCGGGGGTAGCCTCCCCCGGTCCGAGCGACTACACTTTGCCGTCCCGGACCAGGGAGTCAGCGGAACACATGGGGCGTCGCCCGCAGGACCGGCCTTCCGGACCAGGTGAGTTTCACGAACGATTGAACAGGGAACCCTTACAGACAGGTTGAAAAACAGATGGCAGATTTGGTACCAGCACACGGCGGCCTTGACCGGCCGATTAATCGCACCGTTTCCCCCGAGCGTCAGGCGGAGTTCTGCCGGGAGATCGAGTCTCTGCCGGCCGTACCGGTCAGCGACGCCGACCTCTCCAGCGTCTACCGCATCGGCGACGGCGGGCTCAGCCCGCTGACCGGCCCCATGGTCAAGGCCGTCTACGACCAGGTCCTCAAGGATGTGAACATCACCGCCAACGGCCGCAAGTACGCCTGGTCCATCCCCATCTCGCTGCCCGTCTCGAAGGAGCAGGGCTCCGCGCTGCGGCCGGGCCAGAAGGTCCGCCTCACCGACTCCGCCGGCCGGGCCGTCGGTTGCCTCCAGGTCGGCGACGTCTTCCCCTATGACAAGATGGGCTACCTCGAGTCGGTCTACCAGACGAAGCGCACCGACCACCCGGGCGCCCGCATGGTGCTTGGCGACGAGCGCGAGATGCTCGTCGGCGGCGAGGGCGAG
>CAZEEJ010000034.1:0-20159 GCA_964511155.1 uncultured Planctomycetales bacterium
TTTCGGGCTTGGTCATTGATTGGTCATTGGGCCTTGGGCATTCGCCCGCCATCAGAGCCGCGACCGTAAGGGAGCGGTTCCTGGGGGGCAACCGCTCCCTTACGGTCGCGGCTCCGAAGGAGACTGGCGGGCAGCGAGTTACGCCGCACTCGAATGTTGCGGGGTGCACTGTCACGGTTAACATTGGTGATCACGTTGCGATGGATGGGCCGTCCAGGTGCCACACGGGTGCCATGGGGATGGTGCTGGGTGTTTCGGGTTGATGGCGATTCATGAACAAGCGGCAGATTCTGGTGATCGAGGACGATGCGGCGATCCGTGCGGGGGTCGTGGACGTGCTGGGCTTCAAGGGCTTCACCGTTCTGGAAGCTGGCAACGGGCGGACCGGTCTCGAGCTGGCCCTGACGGCCGAGTGCGACCTGGTGCTGCTGGACCTGATTCTGCCGGGCGGGGACGGGTTGGAGATTCTGCGGAAGGTGCGGGCGGACCGACCGACGTTGCCGGTCATCATCCTCACCGCCCGCGGCTCGGAGCAGGATCGGGTGCAGGGCCTGCGGCTGGGGGCGGATGACTACGTGGTCAAGCCGTTCAGCGTCCAAGAGTTGATGGCCCGCGTGGAGGCGGTGCTGCGGCGCTCGCCGGAGCGGCCGTCGGACGTGACCCGGCTGGCGTTGCCGACGGGGGTGGCGGACTTCGCACGGGCGGAGTTCCGCGATGCCGAGGGCGGTCGGGTGGAACTCTCGGAGCGGGAATGCGAGCTGCTGCGTTACCTGGCGATCCACGCGGGGCGGGTGGTGACGCGCGAGGAGATCATCCGGCGGGTGTGGCGACTCGACCCGCGTGGGATCGTGACGCGGACGATCGACATGCACGTGGTCCGGCTGCGGGACAAACTGCGGGACGACCCGGGCGATCCACAGATCATCCTGACCGTGCGGGGCAAAGGTTACATGTTCGCGTCAGCGGGGCCGGCGGCGGGCGAGTTGGGGGACGCATGAGATGATCGGCACCCGACTCACATGGCTGGGTTTCGGGCTATGCCTGCTCGTGGCTGCGGCGGCGATGGGCTGGCTGACGGTCACGGTGGTGCGTCTGGACCGGGCGGAGGCCGAGGCGAGCCGTCAGGCCCTGCTGGAGGAGAACGTGCGTTTGGCCTTGTGGCGGATGGATTCGGCCATGGGGCCGCTGATCGCGGCGGAGAGTGCTCGGCCGTACTTCGCCTATGCAGCCTTCTACGCACCACAGCGGGCGTACACGCGGATGTTCGCTCCGATGGGGGCGGATGAGGTCCTGCTGCCCTCGGAGTTGCTGACCGCGCGATCGCCGCAGGTGCACCTGCACTTTCAGGTGGAGCCTGACAGCCGACTGACCTCGCCGCAGATTTTGCCGGGCGCCCTGACCGCCTCGCTGGGACCGCTGGTCGTGGCTCCGCAGACCGACGCGGAGGCGATGCGGAGCCGGCTCGATGAGTTGGCACGGCGGGTCGGCGCCGGTGGGCTCGCGGGATGGCTGCCTGAGACTACACAAGAGGTATCCGACGCACCGGAGGCGGAACCGTCAGCGGAGGCGCGGGCCGCACCGGAATCGCCGGGGGCGGAGATGCTGCCAGGCCGAGCCGGGGCGTTCAGAAGACAGCAGAACGAACGCAACATCGTCGAGCAGCAGGCCCGTTACAACCAGGCGATCGAGAACCGGGTTCAGACGATCACCCCGATGGTGCCCGCGGCGGAGGCCAGGCGCAACAGCGTCCATGAGGGGCCGATGCAGCCGGTGTGGGTCGAGGATGCGTTGATCCTGGCCCGCCGGGTAAGGGTTGATGGGCAGGAGTACGTTCAAGGCTGCTGGTTGGATTGGTCGGCGATCCGGGGCGGGTTGCTGGCAGCGGTGGCGGACCTGCTGCCGGAGGCGGATTTGCGGGCGGCGGGTGCGAAGCCGCAAGCGGCGGGTGCAGTGGAGGGTGCGAGGCCGCGAGCGGCGAGTTCGGCGGCGTCCAACGGCGCTCGAATGCTGGCTTCGCTGCCGGTGGAACTGGTGCCGGGGGCGGTGCCCGTGGATCCGATCGGGGGGCGATCGCCCCTGCGTTTGTCGCTGCTGTTCGCCTGGGCGTCCACGCTGCTGGCGGTGGCGGCGGTGGCGGTGCTGCTGGTCGGCGCGCTGTCGTTGAGCGAGCGGCGGGCGGCGTTCGTTTCCGCGGTGACGCATGAGCTGCGAACCCCGCTGACCACTTTCAAGCTCTATACGGAGATGCTGGCGGAGGGCATGGTCCCGGACGAGGGCCGGCGGCGGTATCTGGATACCTTGCGGACCGAGGCCGGACGGCTGAGCCATCTGGTGGAGAACGTGCTGGCCTACGCGCGGCTGGAAGGCCGGCGGGCCAGTGCCCCCGCCGAGACGGTGACGGTTGCGGACCTGGTGGGCCGCACGCGGGATCGGCTGGCGGCGCGGGCTGAATTGGCGGGCATGACGCTGACCGTTGAAATGGACTCGGCTGCCTGGGCGGCGCAGCTCAAGGTGAACACCTCGGCCGTGGAGCAGATTCTGCTGAACCTGGTGGACAACGCGTGCAAGTACGCGGCCGGGGCGAGCGACCGGCACATTCACCTCTCAGGCGAGCGGATCGGCGATCGGCTGGTCCTGCGGGTCCGCGATCACGGGCCGGGCATCGCCGGTCAAGACGCCCGCCGGGTGTTCCGGCCGTTCTTCAAGTCGGCCCGGGAGGCGGCCCACACCGCCCCCGGCGTGGGCCTGGGCCTGGCCTTGAGCCGGCGACTCGCACGCAGCATGAAAGGCTCACTGGCGCTGGACCCCTCCGCGCACGAGGGAGCGTGCTTTTCCCTCACCCTGCCCTGCGACTGAACGATCAATATCGACGGGTGACGTAATCCCACATGGCGTACAGATGCGGGGCGCCGCCGCTGCCGCTGCTGGGAGTCAACTCGAGCAGCCTCAGCGCCCGGCCTGACGATCCCTCCTTAAGGAGGGTCGGACCGTCCTGCACGAATTTGGCGTGGAAGTCGTTGTAGAGGACGTTCACGCCATTTCCGTGGGTCGCTCGGGCAAGAGCGACGCCCTCGCCGTCGCCAATGACGCCGTCGCTCTGCAGAGCCTGCATGGTCGGCATCATCCGCTCGTATTCACCCCATGTAGCCTCGCCGGCATAGCCGAGGTAACGTAGCCAGATCTGACTGAAATAGGTGTTCCACACGCCGGATGGGTAAATCCTCTTGGTATCCGTCCTGGGGCTCTTGCCCTGCTCCACCGGGGCCGCATACAGGTAGCCGCCCCAGGTCACGTAGCCGCTGCCGGTCACGTTGAAGGACGGTCGTCCGTACGTCGGGTCCTCCATGAACTTCTTCGGAACACTGGTGCAGTAGAACATGTCGAGGTTTCGGCTGACGTATCGGCCGTAGAGGCGACCGTAGTTCACAGGATCCTTCATCAACTGCTCGCTCGCGGGCACCCAGGGATAGATGATGTTCTTGTGCTGGGAAATGACGTACCCGAAGTGGCCGCGAATCGGCAGCCTCCCCTTGTTGTCGCCGGCGTAGCCGCTGTGCCCGAGGCCCTGCTGCTGCAACGAGGCCAGGCAGGCGGTTCGACGCCCCATCTCCCGGGCCTTGGCCAGCGAAGGCAGCAGGATCGCGACCAGCAGGGCGATGATCGCCACAACCACCAGCACTTCAATCAGGGTGAACCCACACTGCAAGACAGGCCGGCGTTCAACGCGCGGCTTTCCAACCTGTACAGGCATCGTCAAGGCCTCCCGAACTCCACATGCTCCCGATCGATTCCACCGCGGCCGTGCGATCCGATCGCTTCACTGAGCACGGCCAGGGAAAGGCGACGGGCACTCACGGCCGAATGCGGGGCACCGTCATCCCCCGTGCTCGAACCTGCCGTTCGGCGCCTGGGCTGCCGCACAAAACTACATGGTGCAGATCTCGAGATGGCCCTGGCCCTTCCGGCAAGAGTTGTATCGGAGCCGCAGCGGCTCCACCACAATAATAGTTTACGCGGTTAATCTTAATATGTCAACATAAAATCCAGGATTTGTGGGCCGGCCGGCGGCCCTGGCGGCCCTGGCGGCCCACCCAGGATTACTTCAGCGTTATCTATGGCATTGGTGCTTTACGTGGTTCAATTGATCTGTACCACAAAGGGCACAAAGAGGGTCGGCCCACAGATCACTCAGATGGACGCAGATGAATGCAGCGGAGCCCCTTTTCGATCTGCGTTCATCTGTGTGATCTGTGGGCAGTAGCTTCTTCCGTCATCTCTCCACTCGCTGGGCGTTCACCGGGGTTCATCGGCGGTTCGCCATTCCTTGGGTTGCGGGCGGAGCCACGGGGCCTTGCTTGGGTTCGGCACTGCTCGAAGAGCAGTGGCACACGGCGGCGCTGCGTGAGATTCTCACCGGGTTCTGGTACAAGATCGCTGGATCGGGTGTGGCACAAGATCGCTGGATCGGGTGTGGGTAGGGCCATCGCCCCACCGGGAGGCACGGGATATGAGGGATTCGCTGAGGAGCGGGCCGGGCTGGTTGGTTCTGGCCGCGTGGGTGCTTGGAGCGACCGGGGCGGCGGCGGAGATGGTACCCTACAACCGGCGGTGGGACGTTCAGTTCACCTCGCTGAAGCCGGCGGATGTGCTGAGCAAACTGGACCTGGACGGTGCCGGGCTGGCGGCGGTCAAGGCGGTGGCGGAACGCGGGGACCGGATGGGGGCGCTGACGGCCCTGCGGGACTACTACCGCGGCCGGTTTCCGCGACCCGAACGTCCGGCCACGGCGGGCGCGTCCGACCTGAAATATGCCGACAGCGTCGTGCGACGCGTGTTCCAGTGGGGACCGTACAAATCGGTCGAGTATGGCGAGGACATCGACTGGGAGCAGGACCCGGCGGGCGACATCGAGTGGGTGGCGTGGATCTTCCGTTTCAACTGGGTGGAGCCGCTGGCCAAGGCCTATGCCGCCACGGGTGAGGAGCAGTACGCGCAGGCGTTCGTGGACCTGACCACCGACTGGATCGGCAAGTATCCGCTGGAGGACTGGACGCGGACGCACCCGGTCTACACGCGCTGGCGGGGTTTTGCGTGGCTGGATCTGCAGACGGGCATCCGGGCGACGAACCTGTGCGCGGCCTTCAAGGCGACGGTGCATTCCGAAGCGGTGACGCCGGAGTTCCTGGGCGTGCTGCTGGCCAGCCTGTACGACCACCAGGTCAAGACGCAGGCGGTGCCCATGGGCATGGTGCACAACAAGGCGATCTTCGAGCAGCGTGGGTTCGTGAACGTCGCGGCGACGTTCACGGAGTTCAAGGAGAGCCGCTCGTGGATGGAGCTGGGGCTGGAGCGTGCCCGGGAGAATCTGCTGGCGCAGGTGACGGCGGACGGTATGCAGCGGGAGTGGTGCGGCGGGTATCACCTGGCCGTGCTGCGCGACGCGGTGGAGATGATGGAGCGGGCGGAGGCGGCGGGGCTCACGGTGCCGGAGGACTACCGCCGATGCGTGCGGCTGATGTACGACTTCATCTTCGGCATCGCGACGCCGGACCTGGGCTTCCCGATGTTCGGCGACACGGCGCGGCCGTTGCGGGCGACGAACGACCGCTCGAAGTGGCCGTTGTACTCGACGCTGGTGGGGGCGACGAAGCTGCTCGGCGACCGGAAGTATGCCGCCCTGGCCCGGCTGGAAGCGGAGCATCTGCCGAAACAGATGAGTTACGCCTGGAAGGACGCGGGGCATTACGCGATGCGTTCGGGATGGGGGCCGGAGCAGATCTATTTCGCGTTGCACTGCCCGCCGCCGGGGCTCTCGGGGCACGACACGGCGGACAACGGCACGTTCGAGCTGTACGGCTACGGTCGCTGGCTGATGACCGATTCGGGCTTTTATACCTACGGCCACGATGCCGAGGCCCGGGCGTGGCATCGCCAGACGGCCGTGCACCAGACGCTCACGCTGGACGGCAAGGATTCGAAGATCCAGGGCCGACTGCGGCTGTGGGCCAGCGAGCCGGGGTGGGACGCGTTGGTGGTGGAGAACGAGGCCTATCCTGAGTTGTTGCATCGCCGCACGGTGTGGTTCGTGGATCGCAAGGTGCTGGTGCTGCTGGATGAGGCGATCGGCACGGCCGCGGGGGCGCTGGATCTGCACTTCCAGTTGGCGGTGGGCGATGCGGTGATCGACCGCGAGCGGCGGCAGGCCCGCACGCAGTTCGACGACGCCAACGTGCTGATCTGGGCCGACCCGCGGGCCCCGGTCACGATAGAGGAGGATGACGGCTGGTTCGCGTGGAAGTACGGCCACCGCGAGCGGCGCAAGGTCTTCCGCTATCGGCACGAGTCGGCCGCACCGGCGCGGTTCCTCACCGTGCTGGCACCGTTTGAAGGCACGGAGCCGCCGCAGGTGTCCGCGAAGCTCATCGGCGACCCGGCCGTCGCGGATGCACAGGTCGAGATCGCCGTCGAAATCTCCGGCCGCACCTGGCGCATCGGTCGGGACCTGGAACGCGAAGAGGCGTGGTGCGGGGAATGAGTACTGAGTGAAGCCCACAGATCACACAGATTGACGCAGATGAAAGAGAGGCCCTGCTACATTCATCTGTGTCAATCTGTGTGATCTGTGGGCAGTACTCAGCACTCAGCACTCAGTACTCCACCCTCAGCCGCGTTTCCTCCGCGTCGGGGAGCCGGGAGGCGAGGCCTTTGATGGTTTTGGCGGTGCGGCCTTCGCCGATGCGGACGGTGTAGGTACCGTGCTTGAAGACTTTGGGGCGGAAGGTATTGCCCTTGATGCGCAGGGTGTAGACCACCTCGCCCAGATCCTCGTCGATGACCTGCACGACGGGGTCGGGCGGGCCGGCGAGGTCGAGGGTGGGCAGGAAGGCGAGCGGGCGGCGGCCGTAGTTGTCCCACTGGTCGAGGGTGACGGGCCAGCCGGGATGCTGGCGGGCGTCGGGTTGGGTGACGTCGACATGCCGCGGCCAACATTCGAGCGTGATGCGGCGGTCGGATTTGCGGAAGCGGACGAGGCCGTAGCCGGCGGCGTTGTGGTTGGCGGGCGTGGGGTTGGCGTAGGCGAGCATGGTGATCTTGTTGCCGAACCCGTCATGGTAGCGGCCGGTGAAGGGCAGCGGGTTGGCGGGGTCGTGGGCCAGGGGCTCTTCGAGCGGCCACCACCAGCGGCCGTAGTAGTTCACGATGGAGGGAACGCCGAAGGATACGATCGAATCCTCCCAGTCGTTGATGCCGTGGCGGATGACGGTGGCGAGGTGCTGGTCACCGCCGATGTGGAAGGCGAGGCAGCGGCGCAGCTCGCGGAGGGCGGTCGCCCGGCCGGACTGTGGCCAGCCGTTGCTGTCCAGGTCGGCCAGGAGGCGGTTGTTGTGCTGCCCGTGGATGTGGGCACCGCCGGCGAAGATGGTCTGCGAGAGGAGAACCTTCATGTCCGCTCCGCGCCAGTCCTGGGCCCAGGCACGCAAGAACCTGAGCTGCCGTTCGCCGAGGAGCTGGGCCTCGGGCACGTCCACGGCGGCCCGGTCGTAGTCGGGGTCGTCGATGTGATCGGGCCGCGGTCCCATCGGCGGGAGGACCTCGGCGGGACCGGTCTTGAACTTGCGGTCCTCGAGGATGGCGAAGTCGATGCCGCCGACGTTGAGCGCGGTGTAGTAGACGGTGATGCCCTGGTTGACGGGGGTGGCCTCGTAGGGATCGGGGAGGTGGCTGGTCTGGGCCCGCTGGACCATGTTGACGTATTCGGCGGGCATGACGTATCCGCCGTCGGCGCCGCCGGGCAGCCGGGCGACTTTGCCGGCGGAGCCCCACAGGTTGCCCTGGCCGACGTCGTGGTCGTCGGGGATGGTGATGGTGGGACGGTCGCGGATGATCTCGCCGAACTGGCGACCGAAGATCAACCAGGCGGCGGTGTGGTCGCGGTGGTCGTAGCTCTGGTCGCCGGAGAAAAAGAGCAGGTCGGGGTCCTGGTGGCGGAGGTTGGCGATGATGTCGGGTCGCGGGCCGCGGTCGGTATTGGAGTTGCCGGTGAAGGCGGCGACGACAATCTCGTCCTTGTCGGCCGGGTCGCGGCGGACCAGGCCTTCCCAGGTGGAGCCGCCGGGGTGCACGACGCGATAGGGTATGTCGCGGCTGTTGTCCCAATCGGTGACGCGGAAGAAGGCGAGCCAGCCCTTCTCGTCGGCCCGTGAGCGGGCGACGGGCTGCCAGGCATCGTTCTCGCGAATTTCGAGCGTGACCTCCCGCGACTCACCTTCCTGCAGGGGGTAGAGCTGGGCACTGAGCTTGAGCATGCCGCTCTGGACGGTGTAGAGGGCGAAGCAGATGACCTGATCGCGGGGCACGTCGGGAATGGTCGGCCGCCCGCCGATACGCTCGATGACGATCGGCTCCGGCCCGGTGGCGGGCGGTTCGACTGTCTGAGCGACCGCCTGTGGGCTCCCCCATCCCGCCGCAACCAGCGCGGCCGCCAAGCACAGGGGAACGCAGATACAACCGCCGATCCGGCTCCGCAGGGCTTCGCCGGGACGAGTGAACGCTGACGAACGCCGATGGCTGACGTGCCTCATGGTCATACTCCTTCGCACGCACGGTGAATGCGACCTTATGCCTGGGCGGCATTGTACCGCAAACTGACCGATTTGATGACCATCCTGGTCGCAACCCGAACGAGCCGCGGGGCTTCAGCCCGCGCGGCGTATGTACGTTGAGCAATCGCTCATGCCGGCAGAAGAACCGCGCGGGCTGGAAGCCCACGGCTCGCTATCCGGAATCAGTCGGCTTGCGTTTCAGTTCGCCCGTTGCCCGGGAGGGCTGTTGCGGAAGTGGGTTGAGGAGTAGGATGGGGTGCAACCATCGGATTCGTCGGCGAGGTTCCTCAAGGAGTGGATCATGAACCGGTGTCTGCCTGGCATGTTACCGTTGAAACATCTGGGGGCGGTGGAGGATTCGACAAATGACCGCGGCTCATAGATTCGTGCGGTTTACGGTGTGCGGTGCGGTATTGTGCGGGTTGGGAGGACTGCGCGTGGTAGTGGCCGCTCCGCCGGCGAGCTTCCCGGCCGGCGAGGAGGGGCGGCCGTTCGTGGAGGAGCGTAACCAGCGATACGCTCAGGAGCTGGAACGCTACCTGCAACAGTGGCTGGTGGAGGAGTACCCGCAGCGGGCGGCGGACGCGTGGCGACGGGACTACTCGAGCCTCCAGGCGTATCTGGTCAGCGTCGAGCCCAACCGACAACGGTGGCGACGGGTGCTTTCTCCGCCGGAGTTGGCGGTAAGCGGCCCGCTGGAACGTCGGCCGCACGTGTTGCCGGAGGGCGTCGAGGGGCAATGGCTGAGTCTGCCGCTGGGGCCGTTGCGGGCCGAGGGCTTACTGGTGCTGCCGGCCTCGAATGGGCCGGTACCGCTGATCATCGTGCAGCACGGCATCGGCAGCTTCCCGGAGCGACCCTTCGGCGTGCTGGACGAAGACGGCGCGTATCATCGCTACGCCCACGCGCTGGTCCAGGCCGGCTTCGCGGTGCTGGCTCCGATGAACCTGTACGGCATCGAAGCCCGCAACCGAATCGAGCGGCTGTGTCGCCTCGCGGACACGTCGCTGCCGGGCATCGAGCTGGTGCGGATGCAGCGGTTGCTGGATCAGGTGTTGGCGGACCCGCGCATCGACGAAGAGCGGGTGGGCATGTGGGGCCTGTCGTTGGGTGGTCTGGCGACCATGTTCTGGATGCCGCTCGAGCCGCGCATCCAGGCGGGCGTCGTCTGTGCGTGGTTCAACCATCGTCGCAACAAGATGGCCATCCCCGATCCGCGCTACAGTTGCTTCCTGGAGGTGAAGGAAGAACATGCGTTCTTCCGCGGCTGGCTGACGGAGTTCACCGATTCGGACGTGGTCAGCCTGATCTGCCCGCGGCCGTTGCAGGTGCAGACGGGCAAGGCGGACCGGATCGCCTGGTGGCCGCAAGTCGAGGAGGAGTTCGCCGCCGCCCGCGGGCATTACGAGGCTCTGGGCCTGGCGGAGCGCATCGAGATGGACCTGCACGACGGCGGACACGAAGCCAGCGTCGAGGCGGGTGTGCGGTTCCTGTCGCGGTGGCTGAAGAGGAGAGGCTAATATGACAGCGCTGGATGGCGTTTTTGGGTAGCGGCCGCCCCCCGTGGCGGCCGGCGTCTAAAAGCTTTATCGCCGCCCAGCGGCCGCCAGAGGCGGCGGCCGCTACAAAGCAGCGCTGTCATACTAAAGGCTGAAGGCGGAAGGCTGAAGATAGCCTTGCGTGGGGCTCGCGGATGCCTTGACGGCACACCGGGGGTGAAGGTACGCTTATGCTGGTGCTGGCGGTTCATCTCGTTGTGACAGGAGGCAAATCCCATGTGTCGTAAGCCGATCTTGCATCCGGTGATGGCTGCGCTGGGTGCCGTTTCCGTTACTTTCCTGACGGGTGCGGGGTGCGAGTTGTTCACACTGGTTGAGGGTGACGTTCCGCCTGAATTCCTCGAGGTGGCGGGCGACTGGCAGACGTACACGGGGACCAAGGAACTGCTGGCTGATGTGCCGGTCGGAACCGTGGTGGACGATCTTTCCGGGATCGTCGGCTGCTGGGCCTGGGCCGCCAGCCTTGCCGAGGAGTTCGAGTTGCTGGAGCCGGAGATGGAGGAAGAGTTGAGTGCCGAGGAGTACGATCAGATGCTCCGCGCGCTGGCGTGCATGCAAGACGCCTACACCGTCAGCCTGTTGCAGTTCAACGCCGACGGCACGTACAGGCAAACGGACCTGATAGCGGCGTTTCCCTGGAATCTGTATGAATGCGCCGGCGTGGATATGCCGGAAGAGGATCTGGAGCCCGTCCCCTGGTACATCCAGCCGTACATGGGCCGGATGATGGAGCTGATCAAGTCCGACCAGTTGTACATCCAGGAGGGAACATACACGATCGTGGATGAGCGGACGGTTCGCATGCGTGAAACCTTCTCGGACATGGCCTACATCACCAGCCCGCCGGACAGGGTGACCTTCATCCGGCCCGGTCCGCTCCTGCTGGGTCTCGAGGAACCGTGGGATGATGATCCATGGGACATCGATCAATGGTTGACCCTGCGGGGCGAGGCCCTCAAGAGCGCCTACGCCTATGAGGATGAGGACTCCGAGGATCTGGAAGAATGGGCGACGACGTGGAGGCGCATCACCTGCCCGGCAGACTGAGCGGATGCAACCCGGCGAAGCGGGTAGTCTCCTTGTGAAACGAGTGCCGCTGAGATGTTATCAGTTCGGATTGCGGTTGGTATGGCGGCGGTGTGCGCGGGTTGGCGGCCGGGGGCGGCTGAGCCTGCGTCGGCCCCCGCGGTATCGGAAACGGCCATGATGTGGATCAGCGCGGACACAGAGCCGGCGGACAGCTACGCGGCGTTCCGCGGACGGTTCGTGCTCGATCAGCAGGGCGAAGTCGAGATCCACCTGCTGGGAGCGAGCTGGTTCGTGGCCTGGCTGGACGGGCAGCACCTGACGGAAGGCCCGGCCCGGTTCCCGCCGGACCACCCCGAGTACGAGGTCCGGCGCGTGCCGTTGCCGGCGGGCCCGCACGTGCTCGCAGTCCAGGTACATTACGAGGGCGTGACCACGCGGATGCTGCAGGACATCCGGCCGTTTCTGCTTTGCCGCGTGCGGGCCAACGACTGCGACGTGCTAATGACGTGGAAGGGGCTGCGGCTGGAGGGGTACGCACAGCAGGTGCGGCGGATCAACCCGCAACTCGGGTGGATCGAATGGTGCGACACGCGGCAGCAGCCGGGGCAGTGGCGGGAGCTGGACTTCGAGGATCGCGACTGGCCCGAGCCGGTGCCCGTGGCACGTCAGATCGGCCCGCCGGAGCCGCTGGACCTGGGACCGGTGCGGCAGTTCGTGCATCAGTTGATCCCGGCGGGGCAGGGGCGGCTGGCGGAGCGGTTCGGCTACGAGCGCGACGACATCGGCGCCCGGTTCTACCTTCGCGACCTGGTGGCGGACCGGGTCCCGCCGCAGGGCATGTGGCGGCGGTACGATCTCGGCCGCGTGCGTCTGGGCCGGCCGCGCATCGCCCTCGATCTGCCTGCCGGGGCGGTGGTCGAGCTGGCGTACGGGGAGGAGCTGATCCTCGGCCGTGTGCCGCCGTACATCAACCTGTCGGCGGGGCCGTCGTGCCAGGTCGATCATTACGTGGCCCGCGGCGGCGTGCAGCAGTTCGGCCCGCTCACCCCGCGCGGCGGGCGGTTCGTCGAGATCCACGTGCTGGCCGACCCTGCCGCGATCCGCTTCGTGAAGGAAGAGTACCTCGAACGCGGCTACCACGACGAGGCCGAGGGCTCGTTCCTGTCGAGCGACCCGCTGCTCAACCGCATCTGGACGACCGGCGTCGAGACGCTGCGGGCGTGTGCCGAGGACGCGATCACCGACAACCCCACGCGGGAACGCGGGCAGTGGACGGGGGACGTGGTCAGCGTGGGCATGGGCATCACCGCGGTGGCCTACGGCGACCTGCGGCTCTGCCGGCGCGGGCTGATGCAAAGTGCGTGGTCCGCCCGTGAGGACGGCATGGTCGCGGGCTTGTGCCCCGGCGGGCCGGCCTACCTGCCGACCTACGCTGCCCAGTGGACCGATGCCTGCGTCCGGTACTACGAGTTGACCGGCGACCGCGGGCTGCTGGAGCGGATGTATCCGCATGCCGTCCGCAACTTCGCCGCGTTCGAGCCGTTCGTGCGGCCGGAGGGGCTGGTGGACGGGGCGGGGTGGGTTTTTGTTGATTGGGGTTACGTGCGCGACGAAGGGCCGATCGACGTGGGCATGAACCTGCACTACCTGTCGGCCCTGCGGGCGATGGTCCGCTGGTGCGAACTGCTCGACAAGCCCGACGATCGGGCGGCGTACGAGAAGCGGGCCGAGCAGATCGAGGGGGTGCTGCGTGCCTGGTTAACCGGCCGCGAGTGGGACCAAGTGGGTTATCACAACGCCATGCTGGCCATGCGGCTCAGGCTCGTCGCCGAAGCAGACCGGGCGGCGGGTATTGCGTACGCCAAGCGGCACATCCTCAACTGCTTCCCCAACAACCCGGACGCGCCGCGGCTGTCCGATCCGGCGGCCGCGAACCGTCAGCTCATCACCCCCTACTTCGCCCACTACGCCTTTCCGGTGCTCATCGAGCATGGCGAGATGGACTTCGTGCTCGAACAGTATCGCAAGTGCTGGGGCTGGCTGCTGGAGGATGGGCGGACCACTTGGCTGGAGGTGTTCGACCCGCGGTGGTCGCACTGCCACCAGTGGGCCGGCTGCCCGACGTGGCAGCTTTCTCGCTACGTGCTGGGCCTGCACGCCCGGCACGACCTGGGGACCGATCATTACAGCTTCGACTTCCGCCCGGGCTCGCTCGATTGGGCGGAAGGCAGCCTGCCGCTGGTCGCCGGCCGCGGCCTCATCCGCATCCGCTGGCGCCGCGACCAGGAAGGTATCCGCTACCGCATTCGTACATCGGCGCCCATCCACCTCATCCTGCCCCCCGCCGCCCCCGACCAGGAGCCACAGATCCTGCACATCGAGCGGCAGCATGAAATGGTCGTCGATACCGGCGCAGCGCGCTGATGGCCGGGAAGAGAGGAAGTGCCCACAGATCACACAGATGACGCAGATGGAAGAAGCGAGTGGATGGATACGCCTGAAGCACCGGAGTCAAAACCGGTATCGATCCGATCCTTTGCGTTCGGCTGCGTGAACTGTTTTCTTTTCAGGACAACACGAAAACCACCGTTAGCAGTGCAGATGACGCAGATTGAAGGCGGTGTGAACGGCAGGTGATGCAGCGTGGGCTCTGCCCACAACCCAAGACGAATCTCACGCAGAGGCGCAGAGCCGGCTGGGAACCGCAACGCGGTTCCAGAACACAGCCCGGGGTCGCGCAGCGCACCCCGGGACCCATGGCCGCAGCCGTGACCCAACCCCGAAGGGGTTGCATGTGCCTCCCGCCGGAGTTAGCGGAGCTTCGGGGCCGGCCTGGCGGCGAGGTCTCCGTATTGGGGGATTCATCCGCGGCCGGATATGAAACCCTTTCAGGGTTTGTTCGATCAAGGCTGGTCTGATCACCCAGGGTGCGCTGCGCGACCCTGGGCTGTGTTATTCAACGCCGTTGGCGTTGGGTCGCCGTTGGCGTCAGGTCACAGGCGGTCGAGAGTTGTCTTGGGTTGCGGGCGGAGCCCGCGCCGCGTTCCGCTGTGCCCTTCGCGATTCCAATCTTTCTTCGCAACGGTGTGCGGGCCTACGGCTTGAGGCGGTCGCGGAGGAAGCGGCCGGTGTGGCTGCGGTCGTTGGCGGCGATGTCCTCGGGTCGGCCGACGGCGACGATTTCGCCACCGTGGTCGCCGCCCTCGGGGCCGAGGTCGATGATCCAGTCGGCGATCTTGATGACTTCGAGGTTGTGCTCGATGACCAGGATGGTGTGGCCCTTGTCGGCGAGGCGGTTGAGGATGCGCAGGAGGTGCTCGACGTCGGCGAAGTGCAGGCCGGTGGTCGGTTCGTCGAGCACGTAGAGGGTATGACCGCCGGGCGTGCGGGCCAGTTCGGCGGCGAGCTTGACGCGCTGGGCCTCGCCGCCGGAAAGGGTGGTGGACGCCTGGCCGAGGGTCATGTAGGACAGCCCGACGTCGTCGAGGGCCAGCAGGATCTGCCGCAGGCCGGCGAAACTCTCGAAGAACCCGATGGACTCGTCGACGCGCATGTTGAGCACGTCGGCGATGCTGCGCCCGCGGTAGCGCACTTCGAGCGTCTCGCGGTTATAGCGGCTGCCCTTGCAGACGTCGCAGTGGACGTAGACATCGGGGAGGAAGTGCATTTCGATGCGTTTGGTGCCCTGGCCGCGGCAGGCCTCGCAGCGGCCGCCCTTGACGTTGAAGCTGAAGCGGCTGGCCTCGTAGCCGCGAATGCGGGCCTCGCGGGTCTTGGCGAAGAGCTGGCGAATGAGGTCGAAGGCCCCGGTGTAGGTGGCGGGGTTGCTGCGCGGCGTGCGGCCGATGGGCGACTGGTCGATCTGCACGACCTTATCGACGCGGGAGGCGCCGACGAGGCGGTCGTGCTTGCCGGGGCGCTCGCGGGCCTGGTAGAGCTTGCGGCGCAGAGCCTTGAGGAGGACCTCGTTGACCAGGGTGCTCTTACCGCTGCCGGAGACGCCGGTGACGCAGACGATGGCCCCAAGGGGAATGTGCACGTCGATGGCCTTGAGGTTGTGCTCGGCGGCCCCGCGAACTTCGATGGACTGGGCGGGGAGGACGACCTTGCGGCGGCGTTCGGGGAGCGGGATGGATGCCTCTCCGCGCAGGTATCGGGCGGTGATGGAGGCCGGGTCGTTCAGCACGTCGGCCAGCGGGCCGTGGGCGACGATGCGGCCGCCCTGGGCACCGGCGCCGGGGCCCATGTCGATGACGTAATCGGCACAGCGGATGGTTTCCTCGTCGTGCTCGACGACGAGGACGGTGTTGCCGGCACCGGTGAGCTGCCGCAGGGTGGCGACGAGGCGGCGGCTGTCGCGCGGGTGGAGGCCGATGGTGGGCTCGTCAAGGACGTAGCAGACGCCGACGAGTCCGCTGCCGACTTGGGTGGCGAGGCGGATGCGCTGGGCCTCCCCGCCGGAGAGGGTAGCGCTGGCCCGGTCGAGGGTCAGGTAACCGACGCCGACGTCGTGCATGAAACGCAGGCGTTGGCGGATCTCGCGAAGGATGGGCTGGGCGAGGGCCTCCCGCTCGCCGGTGAAGGTCAAGCCGTCGAAAAAGGCATGGGCCTGCTCGATGGCCATGCGGGTCACGTCGCAGATGTTGTGCCCGGCCACGCGGACGGCGAGGGGCTCGGGCCGCAGGCGGGCGCCGCCGCAGACTTCGCAGGGGCGCTCGCTGAGGTAGGTGTGCAGCCGCTGCTTGAGGGACTCGCTTTCGGTGGTGGCCCAGCGGCGTTTGAGATTGGGCAGGACGCCCTCGAAGCTGTAGCCATGGCGGGCCTGGGCCTCGGGGCTGGTGCCGGTCATGAGGATCTCGCGCAGTTCCGCGGGCAGTTTGTTGTAGGGCACGTCGGGCGAGACGTTGAACCGCAGGCAGAACTCATCAAGCAACTGGCGGTAGAGGGTGGTGAGCCGTTGCCCGGTGTGGCGCCAGGCGTCGATGGCCCCGGCGGCCAGAGGCAGGGCCGGATCGGGGACGACGAGATCGGCGTCGAACTCGAGGATGATGCCCAGGCCGTCGCAGGTGGGGCAGGCGCCCTGGGGAGCGTTGAAGCTGAAGAGCCGCGGCGACAGGTCGGGCAGGGCAGCCTCCGGATGCCGCGGGCAGGCGTAGCGGGTACTGAAGACGTGGTCCTGCCAGGTATCCTTGCCGCGTTCGGCGGCCACAAAAACGGTCTGGCCCCCGAGGTTCAGGGCCAGGGCGATGCTCTCGGCCAGGCGCCCGCGGGCGTCGCGTTTGACCGCCAGCCGGTCTACGACCACGTCGATGGTATGCTTACGGTTTTTGCCGAGCGGGGGCACGTCGCGCAGGTCGCTGATGGTGCCGTTGACCCGGACGCGGACGAAGCCCTCCTTCTGAATCTGCCGCAGCACCTCCTCATGTGTGCCGCGTTTCCCGCGGACCAGGGGGGCGAGGACCTGGACGCGCGTGCCGGCCTCCCAGGTCAGGACGGTGTCCACGATCTGGGCCGGGTCCTGCCGCTCGATGCGGCGGTTGCAGACACAGCAGTGCGGCTCGCCGACGCGGGCGAAGAGCAGGCGGAGGTAGTCGTAGACCTCGGTGGTCGTCGCGACGGTGGAGCGCGGGCTGCTGCTGCCGGAGCGTTGCTCGATGGCGATGGTGGGCGGCAGGCCGTCGATGTGTTCGACGTCGGGCTTCTGCAGTTGTTCGAGGAATTGCCGGGCGTAGGCGCTGAGGGTCTCGACGTACTTGCGTCGGCCCTCGGCGTGGATGGTGTCGAAGGCCAGGGAGCTCTTGCCCGAGCCGCTCAGCCCGGTGATGACGACGAGTTGGTCGCGGGGAATGTCGATGGAGACGCCCTGCAGGTTATGCTGGCGGGCGCCTCGAATGCGGATGAAACGTGCCGCGTCCATGCCTGGTTCCTGGCGTTACGTGCCGGCCGGCTCCCCCCCTGGGCAAACCAGGGAGTGACCAGCCTATCAGCTTACAGCGCATCCCGGCGGTCTGGAATGCGGTGGCGTGACAGGATCGGCGGGGTGCCGGTTTCCTGAGAACCGAGTCAACTTGTTGATGGCGGACCGAGTCAACTTGTTGATGGACGTGCCCAAGCGTAGGTGACAAACAGCAACAAGTTGCCTTGGTCCTGACAAACAGCAACAAGTTGCCTTGGTCCTGGCATTCACGGCCGGACGCGTTCGGGCACGGGGCAGACGGCGGGTCCGGATCGGTCGGCGGGCACGTCGACGGGCGGCGCGGCGGGTACCTCGACAGGCGGTGCGGGTGCGGGGGCCGTGCGGTCGGCGGGGAACAGGGCGTCACTCATCGCCGCTCGCAGGCCGCCGCCCCGCAGGCCGATCAACTGGACCGCGGCGGAGATAAGCTGGAAGCCCGCGTTGCCTGCGACCGCCAGAATGACCCCTTCATGGACAGCCAGATCCAGGGTGAGGGCAACGGCGAGGAGGCAGGCCATGCCGGCGACGTTGCCGGCGGTAACCCAGATAGTGCGGCCGGAGCGGGTGTGTACGGCGCTCACCAGATGGTTGAGCGCGGTGATCGTGGGCACCGGGATGAGCCACAGCAGGGCCGTGAAGGTGAGGCCCAGGATGATGGTATTGTCCACCTGGAACCAATGCACGAAGACGAGTTCGCGGAGGCTGGTCAAGGCGAGCACGGCCGTGACGCCGGTGATGGCGGCCAGCAGCGCGGCGCTGAACCGGAGCACGACGCGGAAGTTGCGTGGGGAGGAGGCGTGCGCGATGACCACGGGCTGCACGGTCATGAGCATGCTGACCATGATCCAGATGGTATCGCGGATAAGGTTGTAGGTGGCGCCGTTCTCGCCGGGCTGGTGGGCGCGGTTGATCATGAAGATGAGAATCGGGCCGGCCAACTGCTGGAGCAGGCTGCCGCACATGAGCGGGCCGGCGTAGCGGGAGTAGTCGGCGAAGCGCATGGTCGGGCCGGTGGACCGGATTCGCCACTGGGCCTTACCCGCGAGAGTCAACAGGACGAAGGCGGTTTCGGCGCCGATGCCGGTGAGGTAGGTGAGCCCGCCGAGCATGGGACCGGTGAGATCGGTGTGGACGGCGTAGCCGAACACGAAGACGGCCATGGAGCCGAGCCGCAGGAACGTCCCGACGCCGACGTACCAGGTCTGCCCGTTGGCGATGTGGCAGCCCTGCCCCAGGCCGCGCAGGGCGACCAGCAGCGGGATGGGAATGAAGGTCAGCAGCCCCTGCCGCGCGAGGGTCTCCACCAGCGGCGACGCCCCGAGCAACCGGCCGAACATCAGGTGGCCGACCAGGTCGCTTTGGCTGACCAGCACCAGGAGGACCCCGGAGACCAGGGCCGATCCGCCGTAGAAGCGCGTGAAGGTCCACAGGGCGCGGCGGTCGGTGACCGTGCGGATGGCGACGTTGCGGGCGGTGAACATCGGGCTGTAGATGAACAGCGCGGTGACGAAGGTCATCAGGAAGGCGGAGAGGTGGATGCGTTCCCCCTCGGCACCGTGCATCCAGGTGATCCCGTTGCTGACCAGGGGGGCGGCCCCGGACATCATGAGGAAGGTGAGGGCCAACGGGGCGCTGAACCAGACCAGGTACGGCACGGTGAGGGCACGTCCGGGGGGAGCGGAAGAAGTCGTCGATTGCAGGTGCGCGCTCATCGGTCGTTTCTGGGCGGTGTCACTGTGCCGCTTGCGGCTTCGCACGGCCGCTCGCGGCTTCGCACGGAACCCGGAAGACGACCCTGGACTGCGGCTATTGTACCGCATCTGATCCCGATGGACGAGTCCCCGCCCGCGGATCCTCGCCGTGTGCCACTGCTCTGTGAGCAGTGCGCCCGCGAATCTGCGGCGGGTGGCCCATCCTTGCGCAGCAAGGGTGGGCTCGCGATGATCCGACGCGCGGTAAGCCTGTCTTGCCAGGAGACCTTCCCGCATCCGTATCATCGTCAGCCCACCCATCGCGTCGCGATGGATGGGCCACCCGCCTGTGAGCAGTGCGTCTGCGGATCTGCGGTCCGTGGACGCCCGCACCGGCGAGACGCCGGTGCCACACCGACGCCCGCACCGGCGAGCCGCGGGTGCCACACCGGTATCGGACGGCTTGCGGACGCGGCCCGGCCGCCGGTAAGGTATATGCCTGGGCTGGAAAAGATCGCGGGATGAATGAGCCGTTCTCAAGAGGTGTCCAATGGCTTCGGAACCTGTCGTCAGGAACCTGTTGCAGGGGGCCCGGGCGTATTTGTCCGGGCCGATGGACTTCGTAGCCTCCCGGGCGCACGAGAAGAAGTTCGGCTGGCGCAACCGGGTGAGCGAGTTCCTGGGGCACTGCGGCGTCACCGTGTTCGACCCCTGGCACAAGCCGGCGGTCCGCGGCATGCGGGCGTACGGCGAGGAGGACGTCAAGACCGTCGAGGTGCGCGAGCAATGGACGTTCGAGCCCGGGGCGAAAGGGGCGGCCGCCCGGGCCCGCTGTGCCAGCACGTTCGGCGAGACGGTACACATCGACCTGCGGATGGTGGACATCAGCGACTTCGTCATCGCCTACTGCCCGACGAATATCTACAGCGTGGGCACGCCGCACGAGATCATCGTTGCGACCCAGCAGCACAAGCCGGTGCTCTTCGTCACTCCGCCGGTGCACTTTCCCACGCTCCGCCGGCTCGAGGAGCACGCCCGCAACGATCCGAAACTCCGTGAGCTGATCGAGGGGCTCAAGACCGAGATCCCCATCCGCGAGAATCCGCGGGGCATCCCCAGCCTGTGGTACATGCCCATCGTCGGCAGCGAGAACTTCTTTGACGGCTTCGGCTTCGCGGCCTACCGCGAGCGGTTCGGTTGGGAACCCGACCAGACCATCCAGCGGGAGCTGGACAACCCGCCCGCACGCCCGCTCCTGCCCTTCCTTGAGACGCTGACGCAGGGGCACTACCCGCAACGCTACAGCCAACGCAACCAGGTC
>CAZEEJ010000034.1:20169-39115 GCA_964511155.1 uncultured Planctomycetales bacterium
GCTGCTCGAAGACGTGCTGGAGGTGGGCCAGCAGGCGGAATAGAAAACGGCGCGTGAGGATCGGCCTGGCCGGCGGTCCTCCCCCGGACGGGAGCTTTGCATGGGTCCGACATGGGCACCTGACGCGGTCCTGGAGATGGTCCGTGCGTATCAGCCAAGCTGTGTGCTGACCGCTGCGGCCGACTGGGACGTGTTCACGGTTCTTGCGAGGGAATCGCAGTCAGCCGTGTCGCTTGCTGAGCGGTTAGGCGCCGACGTGCGCGGGTTGACCGTTCTGCTCGATGCACTGACGGCCATGTCGTTTCTGCACAAGAAGGGTGAGTGCTACAGTGTGCCGGCCGAGGTGGCCGACGTGCTCGCCGAGAACGGTCGGCACAGTGTGCTGCCGATGATCCGTCACCAGGCCAACTGCCTGCGTCGTTGGGCACAACTGGCCCGTGTCGTGCAGACCGGCAGGCCGGCCGACGACGTGCCGAGTATCCGTGGTTCGGCCGCCGACCGGGAATCGTTCATCGGCGCGATGCACACGATTTGTGATCCGGTTGCGGCAGGTCTTGTCGCGGAGCTCGGTTTGCGTCCCTTCCGCCGTCTGCTGGATATCGGCGGGGCTTCCGGAACGTGGACGATCGCCTGGTTGCAAGCGTTCCCGGAGGCGAAGGCCACCTTGTTTGATCTGCCTGAGGTTGTCCCGATGGCCACCCGGCGTCTGACCGACGCAGGCCTGGCTGATCGTGTCACCCTGGTGCCTGGGGACTTCGATACGGACGAGTTGCCGGCCGGCGCCGATCTGGCCTGGCTCAGCGCGATCGCCCATCAGAACTCACGCATGCAGAACCGCGCGCTGTTCACCAAGATCCACGGCGCGTTGGCGGCCGGCGGCTCGCTGCTGATCCGCGACGTGGTCATGGATGAGACGCACACGGAACCGGTCGGCGGTACCATGTTTGCCGTCAACATGCTCGTCGCCACCGAGGGCGGCTCGACTTACTCACTGGCGGAGTACAGCCAGGATCTGACCGCCGCGGGTTTCGTGAATCCCACGCTCTGCCGTCGCGATCCGTGGATGAACGCCGTCATCCGGGCCGAGAAGGTCTGACTCGCGGCCGCCCGGCGTTTGGTGCTCGCCCGGGCTACGGATACACTTGCCCTGGATGTTCTTCCGGGCGCCGGAGTTTCGGGCAAGGTACGCGTGAGCTTGCGGGGTTGAACCTCATCTTTTTGACATTTTGACATGACGGGATGGTGCGCAATGCGAGGCCAGGGAGTGTGTGGTTTGACGTCACGTGCGGATACGGTTCTCGGGCGGCAGCGGGGCGGCCGGCTGGCTTGGCGGAGCGGTTTATGGATGGTGGCGATGTTGGCCTGCGCGGTCGGTTTGGCGAGCGGGGAACCGGCGGCAGGAACACGCCCGGCGGCGGTGAAGGAGGAGCAGTTCGGGGCGGCCGACGACGCCCTCGGGCCGCTGGGCGGCGGTGAGGGGTACCAGCGCCTGGTGACCGACGGCGACGTGCGTGTGCGGACCGAGCAGCAGCTCATCGACGCGCTCAAGAAAGCCCAGTGCGGGCAGGTGGTCTACGTCGAGGACGGCGTCGAATTGGACTTCTCGGCCTGGGTGCTGGGCGAGAAGCTGGTCCTGGGGGTTCCAGGAGGGGTTACGCTGGCCGGCGGACGCGGCAAGCCGGGCGTCGAGCCGGCCCTGCTGTACAGCGATGCCTTCGCGACGCGGCCGCTGATCCGGGCCATGGGGCCCAAGGTCCGCGTCACCGGGCTGCGCCTTCGTGGGCCGGATACCAAGATCCGCCAGGAGCCCCTGCACCGCTGGATCGTCGAGGACGAGAAACGGGTCGGCAAGCGCGAGCGCTACTACGCCTTCCCCACTTCGGACGGTATCTCCAGCACTCATCCGGGCCTGGTGGTGGACAACTGCGAGATCTGGGGCTGGGGCCACGGGGCGGTGCAACTGGGCAAGGGGGCGGTTGACGCCCACATCCACCACAACTACATCCACCACAACCAGCGGGCGGCCCTCGGCTATGGCGTCGTGCTCGATCGGGCGGTGGCCCTCATCGAGAGCAACGTCTTCGACTACAACCGGCACGCCATCGCCGCAACCGGCCGGCCGGGCACCAGCTACGAGGCGGCCAACAACCTGGTCGGCGAGCACGCCAACGGCCACCTCTTCGACATGCACGGCGGCCGCGACCGCAAGGACGGCACCGACATCGCCGGCGATTGGATGAAGATCTACAACAACACCTTCAAGGCGACCCACGTGCCGGCCTTCGTGATCCGGGGCCGCCCGCGCGAGAAGGTCGATATCCATCACAACTGGTTCCACATCGAGAACCCGGCCAAAGCGATCGTCTCCCGCGTATCGCCGACCGACTTCCTGGATGTGGGACGTAATGAGTTTGGGCCCCAACGCCGGGTCAGCGAGTAACGTGCTTGAGGGCCGGTGTTGCAGGCCAGAGTATTGGACAACTGAAAGGTGAGAGGTGAGAAGTGAGAAGTGAGAAACCCATTTTTCCCCGATGTGTGGTGCGGCCGTCCCGACCTGTGATCCCCAGCCCGCAACCTCCCGAGTTCGCTCAACACTTGCCGCCAAGCCCTGCGGGTAGCGCGATTGCCCCGTGCCCGCGCGCGCGGACCGTCTCTCACTTCTCCCTTCTCACTTTCCACTTCGCCGATATTTCAGGAGGCCTTGTTGCAGCCTGCCTCGCGGTCATCATCCTGACCTGGCTTCTCACAATGTCCCTCGCGACCGCGGCGGAGCCGGCCGCTCGCCAGGCGGAGCTCCGACCGGCCATCGGCATGTGGCTGACCGTCTGGTGGACCGAAGACGACCGGTACCGCCACTGGGTCAACTGCCACCGCTTCCCCATCCGCGGGCGTTACACCGCGGGTGACCCGGAGGTCGTCGCAGACCACTACCGCCAGTTCCGCGACCTGGGCGTCGACTTCATCATCATGGACGACACCAACGGCCGGCATGCGGACGGCGGGCGGATCATCGACAACATCCGCGCCTGGTTCGACTTCATGGATGCCAAACCGCCGGCCGAGCGCATCCCCATCTGCATCGGCGGCGGTGGGGAGATGCGGGCGGGCGGAGCCCCGGCCCAGCAGCAGGCGGCCGACTTCTATCACGAGCAGTGGGCCCAGCGGCCAAGCTACTTCCTCCTGGACGGCAAGCCGTTGTTGCTGGTCGACACCGACAAGAATTACGGCCCAGGCGATTTCGACGATCCGCGCTTCGCGGTGCGCTGGGCCTACAATGGTGACAACCACGCGGCCATGGCCAGGAACAAATCCTGGGGCTGGGGCTCGTATTACCCCATGCCGATCCTGGAAGAGTCCATGAGCATGTGGCCTGGCCACCGCTTCCCCAAATTCGTCCAGGAGCAGGGTCGGGACCCGCTGGAGGAGCCGCGCGAGGGCGGACGGCTGTACGTGCGAATGTGGCTGCGGGTGCTCAAGGCCCGGCCGCGGTTCGTCACCATCGCCGACTGGAACAACTTCGAGGAGGAGACGGCCATCGAAGACAGCTACGCCTGGGAGGATGCCTACGGCCACGCCACCCCCGACCTGTATACGCGCATCACCCGGGCCTACGCCCGCCTGCGCACCGGCGAGCTGGTCAAGGGGGAGTGCTACCGCGACGAGGACCAGCCGGAGGTCTACCTGTTCGACGGGCAAAAACTCGTCCACCAGGGGGCTGAGCCTCGTCGGGCCGCTATCATCCTGACGCCCGCGGGGATGCTGGAAGGTATTTGCAGAACGCGAAATATAGAGGTGGGGAAGCAGAGTGGAAGTGAGAAGTGAGAAGTGGGGATTGAGAATTGGGAATTGGGAATTGAGAATTGAGAATGCGGTCTCTCGTGAGAGCTGCGATCGTTCCGAGCCGCGACCGTAAGGGAGCGGTTCCCCTGGACCGCCGGAACCGCTTCCTTACAGGCGCGGCTCTGAAGCGGCGCAGCTCGCAAAAGGCGCGGTTCCGAAGAAGCGCGTCCTGGACACAAACCGTGGGAGCAGCGGATGGATACTGGCGCATCGCAGGTCTCGCCGGGCACGCGGACTGACCAGGCCCCGGCCGTGCCGATTCTCGTGGGCGGCCGCTGGCGGGAGAGCCGGGCCACGCGCTTCGGCGAGGTCTACAACCCCTCGGCCGGCCGAGTCATCGCGCGCGTGCCGCTGTGCCCGGCGGACGAGGTCGGCACCGTGGTCGAAGCCGCCGCCGCGGCGGGGCCTGCCTGGGCTGAGACCCCCGCCGTCGAACGCGCCCGCGTGCTTTTCCGGCTGCGCGAGCTGATGCTCAGGGACTTCGAGAAGCTCGCCGCCGGCGTCTGCCGCGAACACGGCAAGACCCTGACCGAGGCCCGGGCCAGCGTGCAGCGCGGCATCGAGGTCGTCGAGTTTGCCTGCGGGGCGCCCAGCCTGCTCATGGGCCAGGTGCTGCCCAATATCGCCCGCAACGTTGACAGCGAGACCGTCCGCCACCCCGTCGGCGTCTGCGTCGGCATTACCCCCTTCAACTTCCCGGCCATGGTGCCGCTGTGGATGTTCCCCACCGCCCTGGCCTGCGGCAACACGTTCATCCTCAAACCGAGCGAACGAGTGCCCCTGTCGGCCAACATGCTGGGCGAGCTGCTCATCGAAGCCGGCCTCCCCGACGGCGTGTTCAACATCGTGCACGGCGACCGGGAGTGCGTCGACGCCCTGTTGACGCACCCGCTGGTCCGGGCGATCTCGTTCGTCGGTTCGACGACCGTGGCCCGCCACGTCTACGAGACGGGCACGCGCCACGGCAAGCGCGTACAGGCCGCCGGCGGGGCCAAGAACCACCTCATCGTCATGCCCGACGCGGATCTCGATCAGGCCGTGGCCGCCCTGCGGGCCTCGGCCTTCGGCTGTGCCGGCGAACGCTGCATGGCCGGCTCGCTGGCCCTCTCCGTCGGCCCGATCGGCGATGCCCTGACCGAGCGACTCGTCGACCAGGCTGCGCGCATGACCGTCGGGCCGACCGACAACGGTGCGGACGTCGATATAGGCCCGCTCATCACCGCGGCCCACCGCGACCGCGTGGCCGGGTACCTCGACGTCGCCCACGCTGAAGGGGCGACCGTGGCCCTCGACGGTCGGAAGGAAACACCCCCCGAGGGGTTCTTCCTGCGTCCCAGCGTGATCGACCACGTCCGGCCCGGGATGCGCGTGGCCGGCGAGGAGATCTTCGGCCCGGTGCTCTCCATCGTCCGCGTCGACACTCTTGACGCCGCCCTGGCCGTCGGCCGGCAGTGCCCCTACGGCAACGGGGCGTCCATCTTCACCCGCAGCGGCTGGGCCGCCCGGCAATTCAAACAGCATTTCAACGCCGGCATGATCGGCATCAACATCGGCGTGCCCGCCCCGATGGCCTGGTTCCCCTTCACCGGCTGGAACCAGTCCTTCTTCGGCGACCTCCACATCCAGGGGATCGAGTCGGTGCATTTCTACACCCAGCAGAAGATGACCATGACCCGCTGGTTCGAGTCCGCCTCCGACGCCGCCCACGACCCCGTCTGGCGGGGAAACCAATGAGATAAGTCAGACTGATCGATGCGCAATAACGAGCCGCGGGCTTCAGCCCGCGCGGCTCTTCAACCGAGATCAGCGGTCGCCTTACGTACGGCCGGGTGGCCCATCCCCGCCGCGGCGGGGGTGGGGTCGCGATGATCGACCGCGAGCCGTGTGCCACTGCGCTTTGAGCAGTACCGGACGCGTGCAGGCGTGCCGGCTTGATCGGCGTTCATCGGCGTTCATCGGCGTTCATCAGCGGTTCGTTCTCTCTCCCATCGTCCCCCGGGAGGAGGTGATGAACCGCCGATGAACCCAGCGTGGGCTCTGCCCACAACCCAAGACGAATCTCACGCAGAGGCGCAGAGACCGCAGAGAAAGGCGCTGCTTAGTTTCTCTGCGATCTCTGCGCCTCTGCGTGAGCTGTTTTCTTCTCAGGAGAACAAGAAAAGCACGGTTAGCAGTGCAGATGAACGCCGATGCAAGACCAGCGGGGCCGACTTCCAGGCCACGTTAGCGGTCACGAGTCGAACCCCCGGGAGTCATCATTGAACAAGGAGATAACTGAGGAAACAGAGAGGATTGGTCTGTTCTCAGTTCCCTCCGTTTTCTCCGTGTTCAAAACCGCAGTGGCTGCTCCGGTGCAAGCTCAGAGCGGCAGGGTACTTGGGTCCGTGAACGGTCACCAGTCCTTCCTGCACCACGAAGAGCACGAAGGACACGAAGAGAGAAGGCATGGCAGCTTCAGTTGTCTTCTCTCTCTTCTCTTCCTTCGTGCTCTTCGTGTTCTTCGTGGTTCGTCTCGCGGCAAACATGCGCCGAAAGCCGGTGAACGGTTACCGCGGTTCTGATGCCGCGACCCTGATACGCCACGCACCTCTCAGACACCCGCTTGCTGTTCACTTGGCCGAGATGGTGAGAGCGACCGTGCGGACCGTTCCGCACGCATCGGTCTCGAGCGCTGCCCGGTTCAGATCGGCCACCAGTTCCTCCACGTCCAGATTGTGATGGACGGCGGCCTGGCGGACGGTGATGGCCCGGGCGATCGTCCTGCGGGCCACCGGGTTGGCCAGCGGCGCGAAGCCCTTGTCGACCAGCACCGGGAGGGTCTGGGGGAACCATTCGAGGACGGCCCCGATGCGGTCGTCAGCGGTGATCCGCTCGGGACGGGACAGCGGATCGGAGGCCGGCCGCCAACCGTTCATGATCCTCCAGAGATGCACCGACCAGATACCGATGCCCGCTACCTCGAGCAGGCCGCTGACGCCGGCGATCGGATAGGCCCAGCCGCCGAAATCCGTCGCCACCTGGAAGCCGACGCGCATCGCACAACCGACGTTCACCAGCACGAACGGAACCCACAGCGCTCCGAGCCGGCGCACGTCGACGCCGTTCAGCGTGGGCACGACCTTGGCGGCCATACCCAGAATGGTCAGACTGATGAAGCCAACGGTGATCGCGTGGCGGACCGCTCCGTAGTAGGCATGGGAGAAACCCATCTCCACTGCCCGATGGCCGCTCTCGGACAACGACGACATCGCCGGCAGCACGACATACGTGTGCAGCGGAAACAGCACCAGCATGAACATGGAGACGTGCAGCCACGCCACCGCGGCCCGCACGAACTTGGTGCTGCGGTCCGGCTCGGCGGGTCGGGCCAACAGTCCCCATCGCAAGGTCAGCAGGATGCTCGTACCGGCCAGGAGCAGCATCGCCGTGTACAACACCCTGGCCCAGAGCATCTGGCCGGTGTGCCGCAGCATGAGGAAGGCCAGCACCTCGACGGCGATCGCGACGACCAGAAGCACCAGTGATCGGCGCACCAGCCGCGGGCCGGGGGCCTCGAAGCCGAACAGAACGGGCAGCATCCGGATCGCCACCCCCAGGATCATCAGCATGGCGAACCCGTGGATTTGCAGGTCGCGCAGCGGTGCCTGGTACGTGGCGATGAGCTGCAGCAAGGCATCGCGCGAGCCGGCCGCGGTCGTCGCAGACAGCAGACCCACCTCGTAGACCGCCTGGATCACGAAAAACGCCAGGCTGGCCAAAATGTAGGCGTCGTGACGCTCGAAGGGCTTGCCGCTCTGCCGGAAGGTCTGAAGCAGCACGATCACGAAAATACCGATGGCGATAATCTCCGCCACGCTCGCACCGATGGCCAACTCGCGGAACATGGGCCAACTGTGCAGGGGCTCGCTGACCGCCCGGATGAAAATACCGATCACCATCAGATAGAACGTCACGTTGGCCAGGTCCGGCCGCCACAGGTCCGTGTGCTTCATCCGGGGGAAAGCCTGATAGGCGAAGCCCATGATGAACAGGCCCACCCAGCCGAAAATCTGGGCGTGGCCGTGGGCGTTGATCTCGTGAATCGAGATGGCCGTGAAGTCGCCGCTGAAGCCGATGCGCAGCAGGAGCAGCGCTCCCCACACGGCCCCGGCGGTGAGCACCACGACGACGCCGGCCTTGAAGAATCGCCGGTAGATCGCGTCGGCCAGGGCCTCCGTCGTCTGATCCGCCGGTGAAGCCCCCTGTACCGCCGATGGATCGGCAACGGCAACGTTGAGCTCTTCCAGCAGCCGCGCGAGGTCCACCCCGTGGACTCTGGCGAAGTACTCGATCGACTCGGCCGGCCCCAACTGGCCCCCGCAGCCACGCAGCCCGTAACGATCGAGCACCGGCCGGACATGGGGATAACGGCCCAACAGGTCCGGCAGCATCATGGCCCCGTCCACCGGTCCCCGATCTCGAACCGCGGTTACGTCTGCCCCGTTCATCTGCGCGTCTCCATGAGTAAGGGTGAATCATTCCTCGCGGCCACATGCCGACCGCGGGCGGGTTTTTTCGATCTGCTGCAACGCATCCCTCAACGCGTCAAGTGTCTGGTCGGCCGTGCGCTGCTGGATGGACATGAACAGTTCCCGTTCCTCCCAGCGGATATGGTCGTCCAGCATCTGCCCCAATTGCCGCACCCCGGCAGCCCCCGGGTCGCCCTCGGCGGCCCATGCCTTTGCCCTGACCGCCAAGGCACGCAGCGCGGCGTGCTCCTTCTCGAGCCGCTCCCGCTCGTCCACCGTCATCAGGGGCGGCAACAGTCGCTCCTCATCGTGGAAGTGCGGCTCAATCTCCTCAGCCCAGGCGCTCACGAAACCCGCGACCGCCGACCGCCGATCCTCCGCCCCGCCTTCCGCCGACCGCAACAGAGTCTGGGCCTGCACCAACCCAACGTAGTGGTCGCGCGATAACGGCTGCAACGCGGCGTGTCTTTTGAGCGGCGGCGTCTTCACGGCGTCAAGCCTCCGGTTGCTCCGCTGCCACGACGGGGCCGTCGCATTGATGAGTCGCAGCCAGCCCCAGCGGGACACTCTCGGACGGCTCGGACAAGAGGTCCCGAATGCTGAACTCCCCCAGCGCCGCCTCCGTGTGAGCCGCTACCTCATCCAGGCGGCGATGCAGCGGGCACAGCCGTTCGCCGTGTACCTGCAGGCCGAGCGGACAGGTGTGAATCCGTTTGACCGGGTCCACCGCGTTGATGACTTCCAGGACCGTCAAGTCCGCGGCCGGCCTGGCCAGAACAAACCCCCCGTGCAGACCCCGCTGCGAACGCACGATGCCCCCCCGCCCGAGCATCTGCAGCACCTTCGACAGATATCCTGCCGGCGCCCGGGTCACCGCCGCGATCTCCGGCGTCACCATGGGCTTGCCGCCCCGATCCGCCAGGCACACCACCGCCCGCAATGCGTATTCAGCCGTCTGGGAAATCACTTTCGTCTCCAAAATTGTATATCTGGGCCTTGACATCCAAATAATACGCTGTATACTTCCCATTGTCAATAGGATATCTGGAGTTGGATATCTGAAGTTTAGGATCTTCTGTCTCGGAGTGCCCTATGCGGTACACAAAGCTTTGGCTGAGCTTCACTTGCGTTGTGGTCATCTCTTTCGCCGTTCTGGGTTATTACGGCCTGGAGCTGTACCGCAAGGCCCCGCCGGTTCCGGAGGCGGTGGTCAGCGCCAGTGGGACGACGCTCTTCACGGCCCAGGACATCAAGGACGGCCAGAACGTCTGGCAGTCGATGGGCGGTCAGCAGGTCGGAAGTATCTGGGGACACGGAGCTTACGTTGCTCCGGACTGGTCCGCAGACTGGCTGCACCGCGAGAGCGTGTGGCTCCTGGACCGTTGGTCGCACACCGAGGCCGGCAAGCCCTTTGACCAACTGGACCCAGTGGCCCGGTCGGGGATTCAGGCCCGGCTGCTACAGGAGATCCGGACTAATACCTACGAGCCCGAGACCGGCCGACTGCTCCTGTCGGACGATCGGGCCGCGGCGATCGAGGCCCTGTCGCGCTACTACACGGCGATCTTTGGCGACGCCGAGGAGTTCCCGCAGGAGTTGCAGGGACTGGCCGACGGCGGCAGGAGTCCGCCGGAGCTGCGCGACGCGTACGCCATCGCGAGGAACACCATCTCAGACCCCGAGCGCCAACGGAAGCTGGGCGCGTTCTTCTTCTGGGCGGCGTGGGCCTGCGGCACAGAACGACCGGCCGACGGCGCGGTTCCGGCTGGTGCGGCGACCCAGGGCATTACCTACACCAACAATTGGCCGCACGAAGCGCTCATCGGCAACCGACCGACCGGGTCCATCATCATCTGGTCGGTGCTCAGTTTCGTCTGCCTGCTGGCCGGCATCGGTGCCCTGGCCTGGTACTACGCCACACTCAAGCATCGGGAAGCGGGTGAGCTTCAGGAACTGCCCGACCATGACCCCCTGCTCGCGCTGCGCCCAACCCCGTCGATGCGGGCGACGCTCAAATACTTCTGGGTGGTCGCGGCGCTGATCGTTGTCCAGGTCGGCCTGGGGGGCATCACGGCGCATTACGGCGTCGAGGGCTCCGGCTTCTACGGCATCCCGCTGGCCGAGTGGCTGCCCTACGCCGTCACCCGGACCTGGCACACGCAGCTCGGCATCTTCTGGATCGCCACCGCCTGGCTGGCGACCGGCCTGTTCATCGCCCCGGCGGTCTCCGGCTACGAGCCCAAGTTCCAGCGGGCGGGCGTCAACTTCCTGTTCGTCTGCCTCCTGGTGATCGTGCTCGGCTCGATGTTCGGCACCTGGTACGCCACCCGGCAGCGAATGGGGCTGGAGATGAACTTCTGGTTCGGTCACCAGGGCTACGAATACGTGGACCTCGGCCGCTTCTGGCAGATCTTCCTGCTTGTCGGATTGTTCTTGTGGCTGGGACTGATGGTCCGGGCCATCTGGCCGGCCTTCCGGCAACCCGGGACGCACAAGCATCTGCTGGGCATGTTCCTGATTGCTTCGGCCGCCATCGCCCTATTCTACGGGGCGGGCCTGATGTGGGGCCGACAGACCAACCTGGCCATCGCGGAATACTGGCGGTGGTGGGTCGTGCACCTGTGGGTCGAGGGCTTCTTCGAAGTCTTCGCCACCGTGGTCATCGCGTTCCTCTTCACCCGAATGGGGCTGCTGAAAACCACGACCGCGACGGCCGCCGTCCTGTTTTCGACGAGCATCTTCCTGTCCGGCGGCATCATCGGCACCTTCCACCACCTGTACTTCACCGGCACCCCGACCGCCATTCTGGCCCTGGGGGCGGTGTTCAGTGCGTTGGAAGTCGTGCCGCTGATACTCATCGGATTCGAGGCTTACGAGAACCTGACGCTCTCCCGGGCCCGCGCCTGGATCGCCGCGTACAAATGGCCCATCTACTGCTTCATCGCGGTGGCGTTCTGGAACCTGGTCGGGGCGGGACTGTTCGGCTTCCTCATCAATCCGCCGATCGCCCTGTACTACATGCAGGGCCTGAACACGACGCCGGTGCACGGCCATACCGCTCTGTTCGGCGTGTACGGCATGTTGGGGATCGGACTGATGCTGTTCTGCCTGCGAGGATTGACGACCCGGCAGGTCTGGAAGACCAAGCTGCTGGGCTTCTCCTTCTGGTCGATCAACATCGGCCTGGTGCTGATGGTGGTGCTGAGCCTGCTGCCGGTGGGCCTGATGCAGACCTGGGCCAGCGTCGAGCACGGTTTGTGGTACGCCCGGTCCGCGGAGTTTCTGCAGACCGGACTGATGGATGTCCTCCGCTGGCTGCGGGTCGTGGGCGACACGATCTTTGCCGCGGGGGTGATGGGGTTGGCCTGGTTTGTGCTCGGGCTGAAGACCGGTTGGTCGCTGGCCTCGGAGCAGGATGAAGTTTTGGAGTCCATAGGGCCTCAGGTCGTCGCTGACGTTCGTTGAGGACCAACACGCGAAAGGAGATAGGGCATGATCACGTTGGATGCGCAAATGACGGTCGGTGAACTGGTCACAGAAAGGCCGAGCCGGTCGCGGGTCTTTGAGCAGCTCGGAATCGACTACTGCTGCGGCGGGAAGGTGCCGCTGGCGCAGGCCTGCGCGGCGAAGAAGCTGAGCGTCGACCAGGTCCTGGAGCAGCTTCAGGCCAGCGACGCGCAGGGAACCCAGGTCGCGGACACGGACTGGTCGCAGGCGCCCCTGTCGGAGCTGATCGACCACATCGTCGACACGCACCACCGTTACCTGCGCCGCGAGTTGCCGCGGCTCTCGGGCCTGGTGGCCAAGATCCGCGACGTTCACGGGGAGCGGCACCCGCACCTGCGCGACGTCGCGTCCACCTTCGCCGGGCTGCAGGCCGAACTCGACGCTCACATGATGAAGGAGGAGCGAATCCTCTTCCCGATGATCAAGCAGATGGAGCAGGCCGAGAGTCGGCCCGAGTTCCATTGCGGCAGCGTCGGCAACCCGATCGCGGTCATGGAAGACGAACACGATAGTGCCGGCCGGGCGCTGGAGCGCATGCGGACGCTGACGGACGGGTTCCAGCCGCCCGCGGACGCGTGCAACACCTATCGGGCCACGCTGGATGGATTGCACGAGCTGGAGACGGACCTGCACCAGCACATCCACAAGGAGAACAACATCCTCTTCCCGCGCGCTCAACGCCGGGAGGCGGAACTGGGAAGCTGAAGGCGGGGTCAGAGGGCCGGAGAACCAACGGTGTCACAGAGTCGAGCGATGAACTTCGACGAACGGCCGTACGTGGTGATCTGGGAGATGACCCAGGCCTGCGACCTGGTATGCACACATTGCCGGGCCGAGGCCCAGCCGGGTCGCCACCCGGAAGAGCTGACCACGACCGAGGCCCGCAACCTGATCGAGCAGGTGCGGGACCTCGGCCCGGGGGTGTTCGTCCTGTCGGGCGGCGACCCCATGAAGCGGCCGGACGTGTACGATCTCATCGCTCATGGGCGTGGACTGGGCGTGCGCATGGCCATGACGCCGTCGGTTACGCCGCTGCTGACCGATTCGGCGATCCGCAGCCTCAAACGCGAAGGGCTCTCCCGCATCGCCTTCAGTCTGGACGGCTCGAGCCCACAAATCCACGACAGCTTCCGCGGCGTGGCCGGCTCGTTCGCCCGGACGCTGGAGGTGATCAACGTGGCCCGCGCCGCGGGGCTGACCGTGCAGATCAACACCACCGTGTCGCGGCACAACCTGGCTGATCTGCCCGCCCTTGCCGGCCTGCTCAGTGAGCGGGACATCGCCTTGTGGAGTGTGTTCTTCCTGGTGCCCGTGGGGCGCGGGCAGGCCGACCAGCGGATCGCCCCGCAGGAGTACGAGGAGGTCTTCGAGCTGCTCTGGTCGTTGCAGCGGCGCGTGCCCTTCCAGATCAAGACCACCGAGGCCCCCCACTACCGCCGGTTCGTGCTGCAGAAGCTCAAGGCCGAGCGCCGGGCCGAGCCGCAAGCCGACCGGGGTCACGCCTACGCCTCGCTGAACGTCAACGACGGCCGCGGCTTCGTCTTCATCTCGCACACGGGCGAAGTGTTCCCCAGCGGCTTCCTCCCCGAGTCGGTGGGCAACATTCGCAACCGGCATCTAAGCGAGCTGTATCGGGAAACCCCGCTCATGCAAAGCCTGAGGGACGCCGACGAGCTCGAAGGCAAGTGCGGCGCGTGCGAGTTCCGTCGCATCTGCGGCGGCTCCCGCGCCCGCTCCTTCGCGCTGACCGGCAACCCCCTGGCCCCCGAGCCCGACTGCGTCTACCAGCCGACCCGGCCAAGCGGCTCGCCGCGGGGAATCACACTCACAAGTTGAGCCGGCAGGCCTAAGTCGCCGTCAGGGAATAATCTGTGCGTGATCCACACGGATTCGCCTGCAAAGGGCCGGTGTTTCGCCGTAACCGTTTACGCGTCGAAGCACAAAGGCACAAAGAATGTAGCCTGGTCAAGCAGTCGCACGCTCGATACTCGCCGTTCATCCGTCTTGGTGTCTTTGTGTCTTGGTGGTTCAAGTCATTCGTGTATTCCGGCCTGCCGTCAACGGGGTTGAGTCGCCGCGACAAACAGAGCCCTGTGAACGGCTCGGGAGTCATCATTGAACAAGGAGATGACTGCGGAAACAGAGAGGATCGGTCCGTTCTCTGTTCCCTCTGTTTTCTCCGTGTTCAAAACCTGAGTGGCTGCTCCGGTGCATCTCCGAGTGGCAGGGTACTTGGATCCGTGAATGGTCACCAGTCCTTCCTGCACCACGAAGAGCACGAAGGACACGAAGACAGAAGGCGTAGCACCTTCGGCTGTCTTTTCTTGTCTTCTCTTCTCTTCTCTTTCTTCGTGCTCTTCGTGTTCTTCGTGGTTTGTCTCTCGGCAAACATGCCCCGAAAGCCGGTGAACGGTTACGTTTCGCCAAACCTGCATAGGCTATTGGTTGACGACGCGTAACCCGTGAATACGGAGATTATCGAGGACACAGAGCGGTCGCGCTGGTCTCCGCTCTCTCGGTTTGCCCCTTGTTCAAGACTTGAGTGATTGTTTGGCCGCTGGCTCCAGGATGCAGTGCACCTGGGTCCGTGACCGGCTACCTTTCCGTGAACGCAACGGGGACCGATCCCCAGTTATCCCCGACCGTGATTCGTGATAACACGCAGGTTTTCCAGCGGACCAGGCAATCCTGCACGACGACGTGGACCCCCTCTTCCAGGCCGGCGGGCAGGTTGGCGGTCGCGTCCGAGATGACGATCGCCTCCCTCTGCGCCGGGGTGCCTTCGGAAAGCTCGCGCTCGGCGCGAGCTCTGGCCTCCGGCGACAAATCAGAACTCGGCGGGTTTCCCGCGGCTTCGCGGGTGCGGCGAAGCAAATCAGCGAACGTCGATCGCTTGATCGGCACGGTCTCCGGAATCCCCAGGAACAACCATCGCGGCGTGGTCCCACGCGAAAGACCGATGATGACCCCGGCATTCCCGGACGGTTCATGCAACACCGCGGGAAGATGATCCCACGATAACGCCGTGACCGCCGGCGTCGAGCACTCGATCTCAAAACCCCGGCTCAGGAAGAAGTCGGCCAGCGCCTCCTCGATGGTCTTGCTTTCCCGCTGGTAGCCGTGCTCGAGGACAAAGGTGTCTATCATGCCTCCCGATATCCCGCTGTGAAGCACGATCTCCGCCAGACCTTGCTCGTCGGCAATAAGCCTGCTCCTCAAGTCCGGGTCCGCGTCCCGAAGGTAACCCCTCCGCAGCTCACTGATAATGCGGAAGGTTTCCCGCGAACGCTTAAGTCTGTAGCCAGCTTGCGGCCCCCTGGATGTTTCTCCTTGCACGAACTCCAGCAGATCATGTTCCTGTTGCGCTTTTTTCTTGTCGCCAAGGAATGCGGCGAATTGCTTCCCCGATCGCCGCACGATTTCCTCATAGGCATCGCGGTCAAAGGGAACGTTCGGATCCAAGCGGACGATCTCCGGGTGTGGGACGCGCCTCATCCTGTCCGGCCAGAACACAATGCGATCAAACAGAGGGTAACCCTTCACGTTCTTCAGGAATCCCAGAACCGCGGCACATGCGGCCATGCTCCGCGTGGTCGTGAGATCCTGATCCTTCAGTTCCGGCGTGATCGGAGCGACCAGGACAACATCGGGCACAATCTGGAGATCCTGCCCCGGTCCGCTGGCGTCTGCCGTGGCGGGAAACGCCAGGTGCTGAATGAAGCTGAGCGGCAGAGACGTACCCGAGTACATCACCGGTTGAAGGCGCTCACCGCTTTCGGTCATCAGGACGTAGCCCGCTGGGCTTTCCGCAGTGGCCAGTGTGCACATATGCCACTTGCCTTCGGCAGCCCTGACCGACTCGATGCGCTGGACGGTTGCATGCTCCCACGTCCCCGGTCGCGCGTTCCCCTGAACCTGGGCCATGAACGCTTCGGCAGCCGAGCGAATCTGCGCCTCGGCGACCTCAGCGTTCAGGCAATGGGGCATAACCGCAACGAGCAGAATCGAGATGAGATGGTTCTTGATGATGGACCGCATGGTGCCTGAATCCTCCTGATGATGGACGGCCCGCCTTGCGGCGGCGTGCCCAGTCCCAACAACGAGAACCGGCTGGTTCGCTTACATGGCGATGACCATCATAACACCCCGTGGCCGGATCAACAAGGTGAGGGCAAACCGCGGCCCAACGCCAACGGCGTTGAAGAACACAGCCCAGGGTCGCGCAGCGCACCCTGGGTAAGAAAGGAGACTGTAGCAGAATGGCCGGGTATTTGTGGGCCGCGAGCCAAGAAAGAGACCGAAAAACATGTGCAATCCCAAAGCAGTTTTGAACAGGAGGTAACGGAGCAAACGGAGAATGCGGACTCTTCTCCGTTTCCTCTGTTTCCTCCTGTTCAAATCCTTTCCTCTTCAGGGACTGAGGGCAGAATCTCGGCTGTCCGCACCCGGTGGTCATGCTACAGTCTCAGTAATTCGCGACCTCGAGCAGGACGGCTTCGGTTGTGACGACGGGCTCCAGGACCGTCGCATTGAATTGGACCGCTTCTGCGTGGTGCTGGTCGCGTGGGTTCAGAAGGGCCACATAGTTCTAACATTGTATCCTCGGATGGCGGGTGAGCACAAGCAACGGTTACGACGCCTTCAGCCGGGCCGTCACCTCAACGAGGCGGGCGGCGATCGCCTCCACGGCCGCCTGATCCTTGGGATCGCGGAGTCGGCCGGCGGCGTCGAAGGCTTCGTGAGCCTTGGGGATGGCCTTCTGATCGGGCAGGACCAGGACCTGGATGTTGCCGAGGATCGCACGCAGGTGCACCAGGCCGCGCAGCCCCCCCAGGGCCCCCGGTGAGGCCGCCAGCAGGGCCGCCACCTTGCCCGTGAAGCAGTCCAAAGAGGGCCGATTCGCCTCGGGTCGCGAGACCCAGTCGATGGCGTTCTTGAGCACACCACTGATCGAGCTGTTGTACTCCGGCGAAGCGATCAGCAGCCCCTCGTGGGCTCGGAACAGCTCCTTGAGCTTCTGCCCGTTGGCCGGCAGCCCTTCGGCGGCCTCGAGGTCCTGATCGAACAGCGGCAGCGGATAGTCGCGCAAGTCGATGCTCGTCACCTCGGCCCCCGCCCGGCGTGCCGCCTCGACGGCCACCGCCAGCAGCCGCTTGTTGAACGATTCCGTCCGCGTACTGCCCGCAAACGCAAGGATCCTGGGTGTTGCCATACGGTCTCCATTCGCTTGCGCGTTCGGCATAGAGCGTCACGAAATAACGAAATGTGTTTCACGAAATATCAAAATCCGGTAGCGCACAGAACCACCACAGTCGCGGGCGAGGCGCGACTTCGGTGAAGTCAAAATGTAATTCGCGGCCCGTTCGCGGGGCCAGCGAATGGCGCTCGAGCGAGGCTCGAAACGCCGCTGTTTGGGCTCCCCCCCCCCGGCACGTGCCGACAGCCCCCAGCCTGGCGGCGAAAAAAATATTCTACGCGCCAACTGTCCCGCCGCAACCGCCCCGGCACACGGATCCCCCAGCCCCAAGCCGGCCGAAACTCCCGCCGATCTCGTACAACTGCAGCCAATCTCGACACTTGCGGAGTATACTGATCCCCCCCGCGGGATGCAACGAAAACCCACCGCCGCTCGCGGTCCCCCTCGCGCCGCTTGCGGTCCCTGTCCCGCCGTTTGCGGCTTCGCACTAACCCGAGTCAGTCCGCGGCGTGAGCAAGCACCCCGGAACCCCGCGCTAGCGTTCGGGGCTCGTTCGTGAACCCCGATCTGAAATCTGCGATCTCCAATCTGCGATCACCGCCTCCCCCTGCCCCCCACCTCAAAAACGGAGTGCCCCCTGACCTCGTTTCTGGATTTTTCCGTTGCGATATTTCGCGATTCCAGAGTGCCCCACCCCACTGGCGGTAGCGCCACGGCCGTTCCCCGTTCTGGACGGCCTGTTTCAGAAATCAGGAGTTCCTCACCTCTCTCCTTGCGATAACCCCCGGTCTCCGCTGCCGTTGCCTCCTCGGCTCTCCTTGGGTTTCCGTTATTTTTCTTCCTGCGTGTCGATGTCTATGTATGCTCCTCTCACCTTGGCTTCAATCCGTTGCCGGGCTACAACAATCCGATAACCGCCTGTCCCTGTTGCCGTTAGGCATCGCGAGCAGGCGGCCGCCCGATCCGGCTGTTGATTCACCGCAACAGCCGGGCGTCCGTCACGGGGTGACGCCCAGGCGTCCATTCGGCAGGTTGATTCTTAACAGGCGACATCCACAATAGTTACGGAATCAGAGGCGAAAGTGCCGAAGGTTCAGTGCGGATGGCCCGCTTCTTGCGAGGAAGTGGTATGAGCGGCGTTGTCGGCCGGGCCGCGATGCGAGCGGCCGGCGCGCCTGGAACGAGGAAATCCCGCGGCCCGACCGCTGATCTCCGGCGACGGGATGATGGGCTAAGAGGCGTGGGGGGGCAAGGAACCGAGTGTTGACCACCAAACCTGTCGAGACCAGCGAACGGCGGTCGCATCGCCGCTTGGCGATCCGGCTGCCGCTCGAATGCACCGCAGACCAGGATGGGCGACCACACATTTGGCGAGCCGTCACGGCGAATATCAGCACCGGCGGACTCTACTTTGAGGCGGATTCGCTCAACGGCATGCCCGATCTGCCGACGGCGCAAACGCTCGAGGTTGAGTTGACCGTCCCTCCGGGCGAAGGGCATTTTCCATACGAAGGCCGCGTGCGCAGCGTGGCCGAGGTCACCCGCCGCGACCTGCTGCCGCCCAACGGCGATGGCCGCCCGGCCCGCCAACGGGTGGGCATCGCCGCCCGCTTCCGCGATCCGCTCAAGCTTTCCTTCTGATATGACCGGGCCTTTCCGTAGCGGCCGCCTCTTGTGGCGGCCGGTGTATTACCCCCGGCCGCACCGGCGAGACGCCAGTGCCACACCCACCAGCGAGACGCCGGTGCCACACCCGTAGCCCCCCGTGGCGGGCAGCGAGCTGTGGCAGCCAGGGCGCGCAAACCGCCTTAGGGAAAAGAGTTCCAAGAATATCTAATAATTGACGCGCCCCTCATAATACCCGGCAACGTCCCGCCGGCCCACGCGCTTTCGT
>CAZEEJ010000035.1:0-38638 GCA_964511155.1 uncultured Planctomycetales bacterium
CTGCGCCTCTGCGTGAGCTGTTTTCTTCTCAGGACAACAAGAAAACCACGGTTAGAGTGCATCCTGAAACCGGTGTGGCACCGGCGTCTCGCGGGTGCCCGGCGGCCACGGGGGGCCGCCGCTACAGGTTTTTAGGACGCACGGTTAGTAGTACAGAGGCGGGTGGCCCATGCATCGCCACGCGATGGGTGGGCCCACGATAATGCGGATGGAGGAAGGGCGCCCCGCAAAGCAGGCTTTCCCACCCGTTCGATCATCGCCAGCCCCCCCCGCCGCGGCGGGGATGGGCCACCCGCGCAGGGACTCCGTCACCCGGGGACTTGCGTCCCCGGCTCTGTGGATTGGACGGTCGGCGGTTGCCCGCGTCGCCTGTGCGTTGTAGCGTATGGCGGCCGCGATACGGGTGCACGGGCGGCGCACCGCGAGCCGTTCGTCAAGCCAGGAGGAATCAGTCATGGCTGGCATGTGCAAGCGGACGCTTGGTTTCTGGGTGGGGTTGGTGCTGCTGCCCGGCGCGGCGGCCTGGGGGCAGGAGGCGACGCGGCAGGCGAGCGGGCCGGGTGCCCGGCCGAACATGGTGCTGATCGTCGCCGACGATCTGGGCTACGCGGACCTCGGCTGCCAGGGGGCGACGGACGTGCGCACGCCGCACATCGACACGCTGGCCCGGGAGGGGGTGCGGTTCACGGATGGCTACGTCTCGTGCCCGGTGTGCAGCCCGACGCGGGCGGGGCTGCTGACGGGGCGTTACCAGCAGCGGTTCGGTCACGAGTTCAACCCGGGGCCGGCCAACGCGGCCGCGGTCGACTTCGGGTTACCGCTGACCGAGAGGACGCTGCCGGAGTATCTCAAGGCCGCCGGCTACACGCCGGGCATGGTGGGCAAGTGGCACCTCGGGTACCAGCCGGCCTACCTTCCCGGCCGGCGGGGCTTCGATGAGTTCTTCGGGTTCGCCGGCGGGGCGCATTCGTACGTCGATGCCCGGGCCGACGGCAATAACCCGATACTCCGCGGTACGACGGTGGTGGACGAGAAGGAGTACCTGACCGACGCGTTCGCGCGCGAGGCGGTGGCGTTCATTGACCGACACGCACGCGAGCCCTTCTTCCTGTACTTGGCGTTCAACGCCGTGCACACGCCGATGCAGGCCCCGGAGAAGTACCTGGCGCGTTTTGCGGACATCGCGAATACCAAGCGGCGGACGCTGGCAGCCATGCTGTCGGCCATGGACGATGCTGTGGGGGCGGTGCTCGCCAAGCTGCGGGAGGCGGGCGTCGCGGACAACACGCTGATCTTCTTCATCAGCGACAACGGCGGGCCGACGCAGGGCAACGGCTCGCGCAATACCCCGCTGAGCGGCTTCAAGGGCGACCTGCTGGAGGGCGGCATCCGGGTACCGTTCATCGTGCATTGGAAAGGCCGGCTGGAGGCGGGGAAGGTTTATCGCGAGCCGGTGATCGCGCTGGATATCCTGCCGACGCTGGTGGCGGCCGCCGGCGGCAGCGTGCCCGCCGAGGTGAAGCTCGACGGGGTCAACCTCCTGCCGTTCCTGACCGGCGAGCGGCAGGGGTCGCCGCACGAGGCCCTGTTCTGGCGGCAAGGCCGGAACATGGCCGTCCGCAGGGGCAACGACAAGCTGCTGATCCGGGATGGGGGCCCACCGCAGTTGTTCAATCTGGCCGATGACATCGGCGAGCAGCGCGACCTGGCGGCTGAGAAGCCGGCCAAGGCCCAGGAACTGAGCGCCGCCCTGAAGAAGTGGAACGCCACGCTGATGGAGCCGCTGTGGCAACGCCGGGTCGCGCCGCGTGCCGGTCAGCGGCAGGCACAGACCCGCCCCGCCGAGCGTCGCGGTCAGGACCGCCCCGCCGAGCGTCGTGGACAACGAGGACAATCGCGGAATTGAGGGACGGCATGCGCGTTGGATGTTTCATTGCCGTTGCGGCTTGCGTTTTGTTCGTCACGCCGAGGCTTCGAGCGGCGGAGCCTGCGCGTCCGCACATCCTCTTCGTCCTGATCGACGACATGGGATACGGCGACCTGAGCTGCTACGGCGGCACGCGGGTTGAGACCACGCATATCGACACGCTGGCACGGGAGGGTATTCGCTTCACGCAGTTCTATGTGAACGCCCCGATCTGCAGCCCATCCCGCGTGGCCCTGACGACCGGGCAGTATCCCGGCCGCTGGCGCATCACCTCGTACCTGGACAACCGCGAAGCGGACCGCAAGCGCGGACTGGCGGACTGGCTTTCGCTCAAGGCCCCGAGTCTCGCCCGCTTTTTGGCGCAGGCCGGCTACCACACCGCCCACGTGGGCAAGTGGCACATGGGCGGGCAGCGCGACGTCGGCGACGCACCGCTGATCACCGAGTACGGCTTCGCCGCCTCGCTGACGAACTTCGAAGGACTCGGCGAGCGGGCCCTGCCCTTGTTTGAGCCCCACCCCGACGGCCGGCCGTTCCACCACGGCCCCACGCAGATGAACGCCCGGCTCGGCGGCGGGCCCATCCACTGGATCGACCGGCACAAGGTCACCGAGTTCTTCGTGGATCGGGCCATCCGCGAGATCCAGACGGCCATCGACAAGAGCCGGCCGTTCTATATCAACCTCTGGCTCGACGACGTGCATACGCCCATGCAGGCCCCGCCCAGGCTGCGCGGGGACGGCTCACGCGAGGCCCACTACCTGGGCGTCATGAAGGAGATGGACACGCAGCTCGGACGCCTGTTCGACTTTGTTCGCTCGCGGCCCGAGCTTCGCGACAACACGCTGATTCTGGTGGCGAGCGACAATGGCCCGGAGCCGGGCTGCGGGACGACGGGCGGCCTGCGCGGCAGCAAGGCCGTGCTCTACGAGGGCGGCATCCGCAGTCCGCTCATCGTCTGGTACCCCGGCATCCCGCCGGCCGCCGTCGGCACGACCAACGAGCGGACCGTCGTGGCGGGCATGGACCTGCCGCCCTCGCTGTTGGCCCTCGCCCACGTGCCGTTCCCGGCCGACGTCGCCTTCGATGGGCTGAACATGGCCGACGCCCTGGTCGGCCGCAGTGCACCGAAACGTGAGCAACCCATCATGTGGGTCCGCCCGCCGGATCGGCCCGGCCCCGACAACAGTTGGCCCGACCTGGCCATCCGCGACGGCGACTGGAAACTGCTGGTCAACCGCGACGGCTCAAAACCCGAGCTTTTCAACGTGATCGACGACCCGTCCGAATCAACCAATCTCGCGGACAAGCACCCGAAGAGGGTCCAGCGCCTGAGCACCGCGGTGATCGACTGGGACAAGGCCGTCCGGCAAACCCTGAACTGAACCGACACCGACGGCACGCCGTATCGCCCTGAAGCGGGCCCCTGGGCAAGAGGATGCACAAGCGTGCTGTGGTCAGGGCGCCTCGGATGCCACGATGATGACGCGCGAATGTTCCGGCAGCTTCACACTGGGATCGAGCGGACGCACCAGGCCGTTCTCCACAACACCCGCCACGGCCCGGGGGTGCCGGGTCTGGCGGGCGAGGTGAGCCTCCAGGGGCTCGGCCACCGCGCCCAACGGCAATTCGAGAGGCTCAAGCTGAGGCTCCGCCGCGATGCGCTCATCTTGCGCTCGCTGCTTGGGGCTTCGCTGATCACCTGCGGGATGGGTCATCCTGTCGGCCTTTCAGTAGGCGGTGATGACGAAGATGGGCACCTCGCCCAACTCCTCGAACACGTCAGGGCCTTCAGCATCCTCTTTATCATAGCGCCAGATCACCCAGATGCGGCGGCCGGAAGGAGTGGCTGCGAACATCTGGAATGAACCCTCCTGGCGGGGCGTCAGGCTGAACACATGATCAAATGCCGCCTCAACTTCTTCAGCCGAAAGCCCGTGGGCGTCGATTTTCTGAAGGTTCCACTCTATCCACTTAAACCGCCGCATGGGCCGTCAGTCTCCTCGCCAGCGGGCAGGATAGCCCAGCGACCCGACAGGATCAATAAGCACGGGGCACTTTTGCGGTCACGATCCGCATCAACCGGGTCGGGGCAGACAGGCATTAAGCGACACTCAATGGCGACACGGACCGGTGCTACAACTGATTATGGGCGGTGGGTTACGTCCTGGGTCGGTCTTGCGGGCGGAGGGGAGAGTACAGGCCTGAGCATGCGTTCGACCCACAGCACCAGCATCAGGAGAGCGAAGAACACAGGCACAATCAGGAAGCTGCTTTGCAAGCCGGCACGGTCGCCGATGAACCCCATCAGCCACGAAGCGAAAGCGAAGCCCGGTATGCCCGCACACGACAGCAGAATGAACAGGGACGTGGTCTCCAGCGAGAGGCGATCGGCGGCATAGGACTGGATGCTCGGCCAGAAGCACGCGACGGAGAGGCCGGCCAGCACGAGCACGGCGTAGAGGTGTTCCACGCTCCGCACCGCCGGAACCAGAAAGCTGATGCCAAAGCCCGCCACGGCCGACAGGACCATAAGGCGGTGCAGGTGTCGCTGTTTGACCAGCCAGCCGCCGGCGAAGCGGCCGACGATCATGCCGCCCGCGAAGCAGGCGGTGCCGATACCCCCGGCCCGCGGCAGGGCCTGGTGATGAAGTTGAATGTAGCTGGCACTCCAGAAGGTGAACGCCCCTTCAGCCCCCCCGGCGAGGAACATCATCGGCACAAACAGCCAGAACCGCCCGGTGGTCAGGATCTCGCGCTTATGACCGAGTACGTCGCCGGCGCTGTGCTCGGTCGTGTGATGGTACCGGCGGCCCAGGATCAGGAAGAGTGCGCCGGCCAGCACACTGAATCCACCCAGCGACGCGGCGATCAGTCGCCACGATACGTCGCGCGTCAGCAGATCGCCGGTGAACAACACCGTCACCAGCACGCCGACCGACCAGAACCCGTTGACGATGTTGAGATACCGGCCGGACTCTTCCGGATGCAGGTCCTGAACGAGCGGGTTGATCAAGCCTTCGACGACCCCGCCGCCCACGCCAAGCAGGGCCGCGGCCATGACGACCACGCCGTAGCCCGGAGCCACGGCGTAGAGGCCCAGGCCCGCGCCGAGGACCATCAGCCCCAACCCAAGCACCCAAACTTTGCCCCAACGTGCCGCTGCAAATCCGCTGCCCAGCAGTACCAGCAGAATCAGCAGACTTCGGGTCGCCTCGATGGCCCCGCCCTCGGCCAGCGTGAGAGACAACTCTCGCGCCAGGATCACCAGACAGATGGGGGTGACGACCGCGCTGGCGGCGTACGCCAGGAAGCTGATGCACGCGGCCCCGTCCAGTGGATGGAATCTGAACCCCGCCATGCCGACGACGCTCCGTGCCGAGAATCGGGTATCTTGCCCGAGTGAACGCGGACGCGGCTGGTTTCCGCCTCTGCCGGTCAGCCGCGATGCCCCCCCCAGTTGCATTCTGCAACCGGGGGAATCGAGAATGAGGAATGGAGAATTGAGAAAAACCACCTCCCGTACCTGTCGCCCCACCTCACCAGCGGTGAGCTTCGCCGACATCCACGGGCGACGCGGTTTCTCACTTCTGACTTCTCACTTCTCACTTTCCCCGCGTTGCGGCATGCAACGCTGGGGACGATTCAACGCTTGTGTATTCGACTTCATCGATGATCCCTGTGAGCCGTCCGATCTCGCTGGTTTACAATTCGTCCTTGCCGTCGTCGGGCCGGGGCGGCACCGGCAGTCCCTTGCTGTTGAAGCGGACGACGGTGAAGACCAGCGGCCCCTCGCCGGTGTTGGTCAGGCCGTGGAAGTCCCACGGCCGCACGTAGAGCACGTCGCCCTTGCGGGCGGGGGATTCCTTGCCATTGAGGTACCAAGTGCCCGAACCTTCGGTGACGACCAGGTACTCTTCCTCGGCGTGGCGGTGGGCACGATGGACGGCCTTGCCCGGTCGGACGACCGCGGTTGCGGTCAGCACGTCCTTGGTCCCGGGCGACTCGCCGCGATAAAAAACCCGCATCTCGCCCCAGTCGTGGGTGTACAGCGCCGCGCCCTCCCAGGACACGATGCGGGAATCGAGCACCGCTGGTCGGCTGGCCGGCCGCTGCTCCCCTTCCGCCCGGCAGAAGAACGCAATCGCCAGCACCGCCGGGCCGGCCACGGCGACCGTCCACGCCGCTTTCGTTGACGTCGGCATCATATCCTCCTCGCCGTCGCGGTCCCGCAACGCCCCTGTACGCCGATGATGTGTTACCAGTCACCTCCGGGGATCGTAACGGCGGCGCAACGGCTGTCAAACCCGCTCCGATCCTCCTGCCGGTCAGGGCTTTCCGTACCGCGACCGTAAGGGAGCGGGGGCGAAATGGAGACAGGCACCGCTGGAACGATGTGTCACAGGCCCTCAACTTGGCCCGCATCGTAACCGTTCACGAGTCGAACCACCAAGACACGAAGACACAAAGAAGGTAGCCTGGTCAAGCAGTCGCACGCCAGGTTCTCACCGATCATCGGTCTTGGTGTCTTTGTGTCTTGGTGGTTCAAATCATTCGTGAGTCCGGCCCGCCGGCAACGGGGTTAAGTCACCGCGGCAAAGAGAACCCTGTGAACGGTTACCCCGCATCCGAGGATGCATCCTTCATCAAGCATCGCGGGGGCGAAGCCAGTCCCCATTTCGCCCCGACGCCGCCATCCTCGCGTACGGGGCTGGCGAGCTACGCCACATTGAGCACGGGTCTGAGTACAGACCCATGCCACCCTCTGCCTGATGCCACGGATCATCAAACGTCCCCCACCCGCCGCGGGCGAAATGACCAATGCCGAAGCACCAATGACCAATGAAGTCCGGCCGGGTGGCATGGGCCTGTACTCAGGCCCGTGGCCTGGCGCGGTCCGCCACGGGTCGGAGTACCGACCCATGCCACCCGTCGGAGTTCTGGTTTCGGGCTTGGTCATTGATGGGTCATTGAGCCTTGGGCGTTCGCCATTTTGCGCCTTTGGCCTCCACGGGGGCATCCGTTATACTCTCCGCCCGTGTCCAAGTGTCCTGCGTCCTGGGTGAGGATTCCGAAAGTGCATCACAAACGAACCACTCTGTGTGCCGTCATCGGCCTGGCGGGCATGGTCTATGGCTGCCAGCACCCGGTGAAGATCGTGCCGACCGAAACCCGCGGGCTGGAGGCCCTCGACGAGATCATGGCCCGGGGAATTGAGGCCCGCAGCTATCCCGGCGCGGTGATCGTCGTGGGCCGGGGGGAGCAGATCCTCTGGGCGAAGGCCTACGGCCGGCAGACCTTCGACCCCGATTCGCCGCCCATGGCCCTGGACACGCTTTTCGATCTGGCCTCGGTCTCCAAGCTGGTGGGCACCACGTCGGCGGCGCTGCTGAACCTCGACGACGGTCGGCTGGCCCTCGACGACCCAGTGGCGAAGTTCATCCCCGGCTTCGAGGCGGAGGGCAAGGGGGCCGTCACCATCCGCGACCTGATGACCCACGTCTCCGGGCTCAAGCCCTACGAGAACAAGGACCTGGTCGAGAAGTCGCGTCGCAAGGATGAGACCCCGGCCGCCGCGCTGATGCGCCGCTATGCCGCCCTCGAACTTGCGTACCCCCCGCGGACGGACTATCGCTACAGTTGCCTGAACTTCCAGATCATGGCCCGGGTGAACGAGGAAGCGGCCGGCCAGCGGATGGAGAACCTGCTCGTGCGGCGGGTGTATGGCCCGCTGGGCATGAAGGACACGCGGTACGTGCTCAACGAGGAGCAACTCGCCCGCACCGCCCCGACGCACCGCGACGAAAACGGCGGCCTTTGCCGCGGCGAGGTGCACGACCCGCTGGCCCGCTACCACGGTTGTCGGGGTCGCTGCCCGGGCAACGCCGGCCTGTTCTCGACCGCCGCCGACTTGGCCATCTATTGCCGGATGGTCCTCAACGAGGGCACCTGGCGCGGCCGCCGCATCTTCAAAGCGGACACGCTGCGCATGGCCACGCGTCGCCAGACGCCCGAGGAAGTATCCGCCAGCCACGGTTTAGGCTTCGCCACCTACCGGACCACGCCCTATGCCACTGAACTCAACCAGACGCCCGAAACGCAGATCGTCGGGCACTTCGGCTTCACCGGCACCTGGGTCTGGATGGACAAACTGAGCGGCACCTATCTGGTCCTGCTGGCCAACCGCACCTTCCCGGCCGAGGAAGGCAAGATCGACCAGACGCCGAGCATGGAATCCGTCCGCAAGGGCGCCGCCGACGTGGTGCTGCGCAGCCTGCCGGAGTATGCGGAGTACTTCGCCGCCAAGGCCGCGACCGCACCGGCGGAGGAGTAGGTGAGTGATGAGTGCTGAGTGATGAGTGATGAGTACTGAGTGAAGATTGAGCCGGGGACGCAAGTCCCCGGGTTGAAATCCGTGCGACCCGGCTTGCCGCTTCGCGGCGCAGATGTGCAAACCAACGCTGTGTGAAAGGTTGAAGGGAGAAAACATGAACCAGCAGATGGACCCGAAGGATGGCAACGTGAACCGCCGCGATTTTCTGAAGTCCGCCACCCTGGCGTCCGTCGGTACGGCCCTGGGCAGCCTGGCGTTGTCCGGGTGTTCCGGCCCGGCCCGCGCGGGTTTCCGACGCATTCCCGACCCGGAGCCTCGGGACCTGGTGCGCATCGGGTTCGTCGGCGTGGGCGGCATGGGCACGGGCCACGTGCACAATCTGCTCCAGATCGAAGGAACCGAACTGGTCGCCGTCTGCGACGTCGTCCCGGAGCACGCCGCCCGATCGCAGCGGCTGGCCGTCGAGGCCGGACGGCGCGAGCCGGTCGCCTACACCCGGGGCGAGTGGGACTTCAAACGCATGTGCGATGAGGAGGACCTCGACCTGGTCTACACCGCCACGCCGTGGGAGTGGCACGTACCCGTCTGCGTCGCGGCCATGAAGGCGGGCAAACACGCCGCCACCGAGGTTCCCGCCGCCGTCACCCTCGACGAGTGCTGGGAACTTGTCGAGACGGCCGAGCGGACCGGCAAGCACTGCATCATGATGGAGAACTGCTGCTACGACCGCAGCGAGCTGATGGTTCTGAACATGGTGCGCCAGGGCCTGTTCGGCGAGTTGATCTACGGCGAAGGCGGCTACCTGCACGACCTGCGCAGCGTGAAGTTCAGCCAGGGCGGCGAAGGGCTGTGGCGGCGGGTGCACGCCATGAAACGCAACGGGAACCTGTACACGACGCACGGCCTGGGGCCGATCGCCCAGTACATGAACATCAACCGCGGCGACCGGTTCGACTTCCTCGTCTCGATGCGCGGCAAGTCGTGCGGGCTGCAGGAGTTTGCCAAGGAACGGCTCGACAAGGACGGTCCCCGCCGCAATGAGGAGTACGTCCTCGGCGACGTCAACTCGAGCCTGATCCGCACGGTCAACGGGCTGACCATCCTCTTGCAGCACGATACCAACCTGCCGCGGCCGTACAGCCGTCTCAACATGATCCAGGGCACCAAGGGCATCTTCCGCGGCTTCCCCGACCAGATCCACGTCGAAGGCCGCACCAAGGGGCACGACTGGGAACCGCTTGATGCGTACCGCGAGGAGTTTGAGCATCCGCTGTGGAAAGCGATGCGCGAGAAGTCGGCGGGCGCGGGCCACGGCGGCATGGACTTCATCGAGGACTACCGTCTCATCCAGGCCCTGCGTACGGGGGCGGCCCCGGACATGGACGTGTACGACGCGGCCGCGTGGAGTGCGATCTCCGAGCTGACCGAACGCTCGGTAGCCAACCGTTCGCGGCCGATGGACGTGCCCGACTTCACCCGCGGCCAGTGGAAAACCAATCCGCCTATGGGCATTATTCAGGGCTGATTCATCGGCTCACAGGATGCCGATCGGCACCAGCTCGGCCATTTTGCACCTCGGCTGCAAAACAGCCGAGAGTGACCTTCGTGGCACGCGGGACACGGAGAAGAAGGAAACCGCATTTTCCTCCGTATCATCAGTACCTCCATGGTGCTGTTTACGACACGAGTCAGGCTGTCCGTATCTGATCGGCGTTCATCGGCGTCTATCGGCGGTTCATCACCTCCTCGGAGTGCGATGGGAGAGAGAACGAACCGCCGATGAACGCGGATGGACGCCGATGTAAGACCAGCAAGGCTGACTTCCAGGCCACTTGCCCGCTCACAAGGGCGATGTGCATCCTGGTGCTGGATACCCTTTCCTGCCCCGGCCAGTCCAACAGAAACCGTGCGGCACAATGAGGAGGATCAAACCACCGACCACGCAGCGGGGGCTCTGCCGGCAGCCGAAGGACCATGAAACCACCGATGTCCGCTACAGGTGAGACGCGACACAACAAGGGCGCCGATGCTTGCCGGGGCGACTGGTTGCCGCAACTTTGCGGCGCGGCGGATTGATGCGGTACAATGCCCCCATAACGCCCACCAACGGCGCCGGGGAGGCGACCGGCCCGGGAATACCAACGAGGCGAACACCCCAACGATTGAAGGAGGTTCCAGCATGTTATCGAGCCGCTTGACACAGAGAGCGACGTGGGTTGGCTGGTTTGTCGCGATTGCCTGGGTCGGTTGCCTGATCGCGATCGGGGGATGCGGCTCCGATCTGACCACCACCAGCAATGCCCGCGTCCTGACCGTCGTGGTGAATCCGTATGCGGACGTCGACTGGGACACCTTCGGACATCACCGGGCGGCGCTGCACACCCATACCCTGCAGAGCGACGGATACCACCGTGCCGAAGACGTGGTCGCGGCATACCACCAGGCGGGCTTTACCATTCTGGCCCTCACCGACCACGACGTCCACAAGCCCAATCGCCACGTGGAGCGCGGGACCGTACCCCAGGAGGAGGCCTCGCCGTATCCGCTCGACCCCAAGCCGGAGAACTACCCCGCGAATACGACGTGGCCCTGGACCGCTTTCGGCGCACCGGCGCCGGAATCGTTGGGCATGGTCGGCATCGAGGGAAACGAGATCTCCGACCGCCACCACATGAACAGCCTGTTTAACGGCTTCGGCGTCCCCCGGAAGGACATGGACGAAGACCAGCAGTTGTCTGCGGTCCGTGACCACGGCGGCTTGGTGTTCCTCAATCATCCCGGCATTGACGCGAAATGGTGGACCCGGCGGCCGGTGGCATGGTACGTGGAACGCTTCGAGAAGCATGGCCCGGCATACCTGGTGGGCATCGAGGTCACCAACTGCACCACCGCGACGCAAACGTACGACGAGGGTCTATGGGACCAGTTGCTCGCGCGGTTCATGCCGCAGCGCCCGATCTGGGGGTTCGGCACCGAAGACATGCACAAGCTGGCCGACGTGCGCGAGTCGGACTCCGTTTTCGTGTTGAAGGAACTCAGCCAAACCGCGGTCCGCAAAGCCATGGAGGCGGGCCGGTTCTACTTCCGGAAATCGACCCGGCGCAACGACTTCCGCCAGCGCGAGCCGGCGGAGTCACTGTATCCGCAGATCCGGGCAATCGAGGTCGACGACAAGGCGGGCACGATCACCGTCCGAGCGGCCAACTGCGATCTGATCCGATGGATCTCCTCGCCGGAATCGCTGGAAGCCGTGGCCGACTACGAAACCGACAACGCTCCCTGGCCGCTGGGCTGCGTGGTGCATCAAGGCGAGACGCTGCGCTATCGCAGCACGGCCAAGCTGAAGAACTACGTGCGCGTCGAGCTCCAGCGAACCGACGGCAAGGAGGTCTACCGCACGTTCACCAACCCGTTCGGCCTGGCCATGAGCAAGTAGGCCCCGGGCTGCGATGGGGAGCTGCATCGCTGTTCGGGGGCTTCTGAGGGAAGCAGGTAATTCGGGGGGCGGCCGCTACTTGAACGGGTCTGTCCACGGCGCGGGTGTCGTGGTCCAATAGCGACAGAGGATGAGATGGGTAGCGATGAACGAATCACACGGCGTGGACTGCTGGGGGCGGCGAGCGGTTGGCTGGCGGTCAGGGGGGTGAACCGGGTTTGTGCCGCGTCCGCATCCTCCCGCCCTACCACGGGGCCATCCTCGGCACCGACGACAGGCACCAAGCCCATCCGCGGAAGCTGGATCAGCATTCAGCATCCCAACGCGAAGGAGGCGGTGCTGTGGGATCCGGCCTGCGCGGCCTTCAGCGAGCAGGACTGGATGCGCATGGTGCGCGACATGGCCGACCTGGGCTTCGCGTACCTCGTGCTGCTGTCGGTCGCGCACGACTCGCAGGCCTACTACGACTCGGCCATCTTTCCGCGTAAGCCGCTGGCGTGCGCGGATCCGATCCGGGCCCTGCTGCGGGCGGCGGATGAATGCGGCCTGCGGTTCTTCGTCGGGTGCGGGTGGTTCGGGAACTGGGCGGACAGTGCCGCACGCACGGACCGCGAGGTATCTCGGCGGCGACTGCGGGCCATGGGCGAACTGGCGGAGCGGTACGGCTCGCACACCAGCTTCCACGGCTGGTACTGGCCCAGCGAGGCCGCCATCCACGAACGCTTCGGCGACGACTCCGTCACCTATATCAACGAATGCTCCGCCGAGGCGCGACGGCTGACGCCCGGCAAGCGGACGCTCATCGCCCCGTACGGCACGCGGCTGGCCGTCCCCGACGACCGCTACGTCCGCCAGCTCGAATCCCTGGACGTCGACATCATCGCCTACCAGGATGAGGTCGGCGTGCGGAAGACCACGCCCGACGAACTGCCACGCATCTACGAGGGGTTGCGCAAGGCCCACGACCGCGTGCCGCAACGGGCCCTGTGGGCTGACGTCGAGGTTTTCACCTTTGCCGACGAGGTCTACCGCAGTGCCCTGGTGCCCGCCCCATTCGACCGCGTCGAACGCCAACTCGCCGCGATCTCGCCCTTCGTGGACACGATCCTCATCTACCAGTACCAGGGCCTGATGAATCCGCCGGGCAGTCCGATCTTCGTTGGCCATCCCGACTCTGCCCGGCTCTACACCGACTACCGCCGTTGGCTGGCGCATCATCACCCCGCGAGATGACCGGAGCATGCCAGAGGGCGGGATGACGAGGCGGCCGTGACCGTTCCGGCGACGGGGTCGGCCGCGGCGAGTCAGCATCTCCGTACCGCGCCCGCCAGCCCTGTCACGGGCCCGATGACGTGTTCGACGCCGGGGACCGCCGTGCAACCGGAAAACGCCGCTGTATAATGGGCCTGGCACCGGTGCCCTCTGCACCCGGTGACCGATCGCGGCTTTCCTGCGAGGCTTACCCACATGCCAGTGCGACTGTTGAGGATGAGCATTCTGCACACCGCGTGCGCCGCGGTGCACGTCGCCGCGGCCTTCGGTGCCGCCCCAGCCACCGCCCCGGCCGTCACCGACGTGAGCCGACCGTTTTGGAGCACGGGGACGATGACCGGCGAGAGCGTGCTCTTCATCAAATCCGACGACGACCGGCCGGCGGCGGCAACGCTGCTCTTCGTGCCGACGAAGATCCTGTCGGTTACCAGCTCCGACGGCCGGACCGTCTACCGGGAAGGCCGGGATTATGTGCATACGGCGGGGTCGCGCGACTTGGCCCTGCCCACGGGGTCCGCGATTCCCGCTCGCACCGCTGAACAACTCACGCCGCCGTTGGGCAGCCAGCCGTTCGGGCTGGTCCGACGTGATGGACGCGGCGATATCCTGTTCGGCGCGAGCCACGAATACGCCGACATGCAAACGGTGGTCACCTATACCTACGCGCGGGACGGCTCAGGGTGGCAGGTGCCGCCGCCGCGATTGGCCGAGCGAGAGTTGCCGGCGACGATCCGAATCCTGCGCGACGGCCATCCTCTGAAACTCGTCCTGTTCGGCGACAGCATCTCGGTCGGCTGCAACGCGTCGAAATGGGCCGACACCCCACCGTTTCAGCCGGCCTACGGCGGACTGCTGGCAACCAACCTCGCACGCACCTACCGGTCCGCGGTCGCGTTTTCCAACCTCTCCGAAGGCGGCCGAACCTCGGCCTGGGGCCTCGAACACATCGGTCCGGTGGCGGCGGAGAAACCGGACCTGGTGATCCTGGCGTGGGGCATGAACGACAGCACCGGTGAGGGAGACACCTGCCCGGTTGAAACCTTCATCGGGAATCTGCAGGCACAAATGGCCGCCGTGCGCAAGGCGCAGCCGAGCGTGGAGTTCATCCTGGTAGCTTCCATGCTGCCGAACCAAGATTGGCGCCTGGCCCATCCGAAGCGGGTGCTGGAGTATCGTGACGCCATGCGGAAGCTGGTCGGCCCCGGCGTGGCGCTGGCCGACCTGTCCGCGGTATGGGAAGCGATATTGGCCCGCAAGCCCTATCTCGATCTGACCGGCAACGGCGTGAACCACCCGAACGACTTCGGTCATCGGCTCTACGCCGAGGTCATCTTCTCGCTGTTGGCCCAGCGGTAGCCGTTCACAGACACGAACCGCCCAGCGACCGGTTCAGGTTATTCCGGACGGCGACCAGGTCGAGGATGCTGATCATCCCGTCTGCGTTCACATCCCTGCGGAAACTACCCGAGTTCGGCACCGCGTTCATGCTGTTCCTGATGGCCACAAGGTCGAGGATGCTCGTGACCCCGTCACCGTCGGTGTCGCCAACCAGCACGCCGAAACAGAGCGAGCTGTCACTGCCGACACCGCTGCCCGGCGTCACGATACCCGGAAAAAACATCGTCAGTTTGAAGCCGTCCGTCGCCCCCAGCAGCGTCACGGTCAGGTCATTGCCGGCGATGTGTAAGCCGGTCACCAAGCCGCTGGTGACGATGACGTCGCTGGGATCGAGGCCGCCGGCCCCGGTGATGGGGCCGTCGAAGGTCACCACGACCTGCGTCGGTCCGCCCAGTCGGCCCTCCACCGCTGTGGTCGGGGCGACGTTGGTGTCGAAGGTGCCGGCCTGGCCGTGAGGCTTGCGGCTCCGGGCGGCAATCACCACCGGCGGCCCCTGCAAGTCACTCACGCTGAGTCCCGCCGAGGCTGACAAGGCCTGGCCACAGTCGCCGCTGACCACGCAGCGATACCGATTGCCGTCGTGAGCCAGGGTCAACGCGACGGTGGTGTAGCTGGAAGTGCCGCCACCCGATCCATTGGTGACGTTGGCAAAGGCTCCACCGCCCACGCTCACCTGCCATTGATAGCTCCGGCCCGATCCGGTGGCCGCCACGGTGAACACGGCCGTTTCGCCAACCAGCGCGGCCGCGTCGGTCGGCTGTTGGGTGATACCCACCGGAGCGAAGCCTTCGTCAATCGCGTCGTCGCAGTCGTCGTCCACGCCGTTGCACACCTCCGTGGCACCGGGGTTCACGTAGAACTCGCCGTCGTCACAGTCGGTGTCGTCGCTGACGTAACCGGCGGGGGCGCCGCAATCCACTACGCTGTCTGCCGGGTCGCCGTAGCCGTCGCCATCGGCATCGCGATAGAGTATCGGACAACTCGCGGCTTGGACGAAGCGCACCGCTGAGGCATACATCGAACCGGATACGTCGATGTGCTCATTGGACATTTCGACCCGGCCGGCGTTACCGGCATCGAAGGTGAAGGTACCCAGGTCGTACCAGACGCCGGGCGCCTGGGTTTGATCGATGTCGATCTCGGCGGTTCCGCCGGCATGGATGACACGGTAGAGGACGGGGCTGCGGCGGTTGGCGCCCGACCCCCAGCTCACGGAGACGAGCCACTGAGAGGAGCTGGAAAACACCGGCGCGAAGCTGGCGATCTTGAGACCGGCGGCGGACCGGTAGGTGGAGCCGTAGCGCGAGCCGATGCCTGAGGTGCAGCCCGGTGCCGCACTGGTGGCACTGCTGTCAGCGAAACCGCCTTGTTCCGAATACCAGCTCAGATTCTGACCGCCGCTGCGCGCCTCGATGATGATCGTCTGCGGGTCGAGGATCGCGGTCGTCTGGAAGGTGTAGTTGCCGGAGTAGGCGACGCCCGCGGCGTTGGCCGAGCGGACCCGGTAGTAATAGCGGGTGGTGGGGCTGAGGCCCGAAAGGGCCACGTTGTGGGAGGTGACCTCGCCGGCCTGCAAGCCGGTAACCAAGCCATAGCTGGTCGTGAGGCCGTATTCCACCTGGCTGTTCGCCGGCACACTGGTAGTCCAGGAGATGGTGGCCGCTGTCGCCGCGATGTTGCTGGCGGCTACGGACGAGATGACGGGCAGCCCCCCGGTCGTGAACGTGAAATCGGCGGACTGGGCCGTCCCATACGCGTTGGTTGATACCGCCTGGTAGTGATAAAGCGTGCTGGGTGAGAGTCCGGTCAAAGCCACCGCGTGGCTGGTCACGTTGGCCGGAGAAACCGCGGTTTGACTGCCGTAGCCGGCGGTGAGGCCGTAGCGCACCTGGCTGTTGGCCGCGGCGCTGGTGTTCCAGGTAATCGTGGCTCCGCCCGCCCCGATGTTCACCGCCGCCACGTTGGTGATGGCCGGTGGGCCCAAGGTCGTGAAGGTGTGGTCGGCTGAGTAGGTTGTGCCATAATCGTTGGTCGAGACGGCCCGGTAATGGTAGAGCGTATTCGGACTCAGGCCGGAGAGCACAACGGAATGGGCGGTCACCGGGCTGCTGTTGAGCGGGGAGGCGCTGCCGTAGGAAGCGGTCGGACCGTACTGAACCTGTGTCGACGAGGGCGTGTCGGTCGTCCAGGTAATCGTCGCGCTGGTATTGGTAATGCCGCTCGCCTGCACGGCGGAGATGACCGGGGGAACATTGGGGTTGGTGATGACGTAGGTCTGCAACTGGGCGGCCGTACCGTTGAACACGTTGAGGTCCACGCGGGCGTTGATTCCCGGCACGGAAACGTCGGTACCGTTGCCCTGGTTGGAATACTGCCAGAAGGTCCAGGTGGGCCACACGCCGTCGGCATTGGACGGCGGGTTGGCGGTCCGTGGGTTACTCGGATAGGTCCAGTTCGCGACCCACAGCGGGTAGACCGTCACGCTCGAATTGAGGTAGTTCCTGGCGTAGTTGCTGTTGCAGTAAATGAGGGGCCTCACGCCGGTCTGCTGCTCGACCCGGTTGCACCAGGCGACCGCCCAGGCGGAGAGGTTCGCGGCTCCCACGGCGCTGATCCCGTCTTCCAGGTCGAGGGCCGGGCGCATGTAACCCGGCGTGATATACGGGGCGGCATAGGCCAGAAAGAAATCGGCCTCGGTGATGGGGTCACGAATGGAGTTCCTGGCGTAGGCGTAGGCCCCCGCGATCATGCCGGCCGCCCGGGCCTGGGTGATATTATTGACGAAGTAGGGGTCCGGGCTGCCGTGGGCGCTGGTCTCGCCGGGTGCGCTGTAGTGCACCGCCCGAACGAAAACGAAGTCCCAGCCGGCCGCATGGACGGTGTTCCAACCGTTCTGGCTGATCACCCCCTGCCAATAGGACACGTCAAGTCCCAGAGGCCGCTGGGCCAACGCCGTGTTGCTCCAGACCGCAAGCACCAACGACGCGAGCAAGCCGACCCCAGGTTTGAATAGAATGGTACCGCCCGGCGTGAATACAGCATCCGCGCTTCGCATGGCCGCTCCTGATTGTGGAAGACCGCTCCTACGACTCACTTTCAGCTTAGCGAGAGCGGGAGTGTAATACAAGCAAAATCTTTCGCGGACGCCAAGAGTGTACTGCTCCCACGGGGGTGGCTTCCTTGATCTCAACTGGGTGGCCCAAGTCCTTGTGGACATGGGGGGAGATCACCGCCAACGCGGGAATCCGACGAAGGCAGCGACGCGCGTTCCACGAACCAATCGCCCCCCACCGCTTCCGCATTGCGGCCCTCAGGGAGCGGATGCTCGCGATTCCGCGTGTCGGCGGCGGGCGGCCTGGCCCCGGCGAGCGACGAGGAAGAAACTGGGCAAGAGCAACGGCCGCACAAAAAACGTGTCCAGCAGGATGCCCAGGGCCAGGGCGAAACCCACTTGGCGAAGCAAGGACAGTTGCCCCGCCCAAAGCGAACCCAGCGTAGCAGCCATGATCAGCCCGCAACTGCTGATGACCGAGCCGGTGCTGACCACCGCCCGGTGCACGGCCTGGCGATCGTCACCCTCCCGCAACTCGGTCAGCAGGCGCGAGACCAGAAACAGGTTGTAGTCCTGCCCGACCGCCACCACGATCACGAACACGATCAGGCCGACCTTCCAATCCAGGCCCCCCTCGCCGAGCACGTGGGCAAAGACGAGATGGCTGAACGTCAACGTCGCCCCGTAGGTGAGCCACGTCGCCAGGAGCATGAAGGTCGTCAGGAACACGTCGCGAACCAGCAGGAGGACAACCAGGCCGATGACCAGCGTGGCCAAAGTCATCACCCACAGCCGATCCCGGGCGGAGGTCGTCCGCACATCCATGATATAGGGCGTCAGACCCGCCAGCAGCACGCGCGGCGTCACGCCGTTTCCGGCGACCCCGGCCGCGACGTGCTCCTCGGCCACGGTCCGCACGCGGTCGGCCAGGGCCATGGCCTCCAACGTGAACGGCTGATGGCTCAGCAGCACCTCGAGCCGCGCCACCGGTCGCACGCCGGACACATAGAACCGTTCCGCCGCCGGCCGAATCACCCGGTCCATGAGCACCGTCGGCAGCACGCGGGCGGAGCGGCCCAGCGGGTCGGCCAACGAGTAGACGTCCTCGACGCCCTCCAGCGTCAGCAGCGTATCCGCCAGCCCGCTACTGAGGCGGTTCAGGCCGTCACCATCCGCGTCCGCCTCGTTGCCGACCAGGAGAACCTGCATCGCAAACAACTGCCCGGCGGTGTAGTGCTGTTCGAGCAACCGGTAGCCCCGCTCGGAAGTCGAGCCGGGCGGCAACTCCGAGAGAGAGTCGAATCGCGGCTGGATGCGCGTAGCCAGCAGGGCCGGCGCCCCCAAGGCGATCAGGCCGGCCAGCAGAACGCTCCGCGGCCGGGCGGTCACCAGCCGGGCGAGGGCCGGCCAGATCACCCGAACTCCCCAGCGGGCCCGATCTTGCAAGCCCATCGGCCAGAAAAGCCAGCGACCCAGAATCCGGGCCAGGGCCGGAGCAAGTGTCAAGGCCGCCAGCATGGCCACCACGAGCACCGGAGCGAGAACCTTACCGGCATTGCGCGAGGGGGCCAGGTCGGCGACGAGCATCATACTCAGCCCGCAAATGGTCGTACCCGCACTGGCGAGGATGGCGGGACTGGTACTGCGGGCGGCGGTCGTGGCGGCTAACTCGAAATCGAGGCGGCCCTCGAGCGACTCGCGGTAACGGGCGATCCAGAAGAGGGCGTAATCCACCCCCGCACCAAACAGCAGCACGACCGCAAAGATCCGCTCGATATCCGAGATCTGCCAGCCGGTGTAGGTCAGCAGGCTCAGCAGGACGAACGCCACGTAAACGCTGACGCCGATCGACACCAGCGGCACGAGCGCCCCGACGGGCGAGCGGTAGACGAAAATGAGGATCACCAGCACCGCGGCAATGGTCACCCAGGTGGTGTGGTCGACGGCCCGGGCGGTGGCGGCGGCGTAGTCGCGTCCGATGCCCGCCGTGCCGGTCAATTCGACCGTCAGGCCGTCCGGTCGATCGGCATCGAGCAGTTCCTCAACCCGCCCGACGGCCACCGCGGTCGTGGCGCTGATGAAATGGCTGCTCAGGTTGCCGATGACCATGGCGGCTTGGCCGTCGGCACTCCGCAGGCGACGGTCGAAGAACGGCATGGCCGGCGAGAGCACCTCCCCGCCGGTAGCCTGACGAATTGCCAGGGCCGCCGAGTTCAGCCAGGCGATGTCCTCCGCGGTCAAGCCCGCCGGCCGGTGGCCGACCACGACAATCTGGCTACGGGCCGCCATCTCCGGGAAGGCGCCACGCAGGACGACCATCGCCTGATTGTGCGGGGCTTCCTCGGGCAGAAAAGAACCCAGATCGCCGGGCGGCGGCGGCGATGAGCCCGCTGACCAGGCCACCGCACCGGCCACCAGGGCCAGCCAGACCAGAATCATTCTTCCAGGTTGCCGGGCAATCCACTTCCCCAGGACATTGAACATCGCCAGTTTGTAGCCGCTGCCGCGATTCCGAACAAGCCAGCGGCGAAGGATAGGAGACAGGAGAGAACAGGAGAGAATAGGAGAATAGGACAGAGAACACAGGAGACAGGGGACAGGAGACGGGGGACAGGAGACAGAGAGAGGACAGAGGACGGGAGACACCTGTTTAGCGGTGCCGCTTGCGGCACCATCCCATGCCCCCCTCGATTCCTGATGATCTCGCTACGGAACCGCCCTGGCGAATCGAATCCAACCAACCGCCCAAGCTGCCCCGCCCCCGCCCCGGCGGGCAAGCCTCGTCCTGCCTTGACAGCCAATGCCCCGCGGGACAAAATACACCATTCGGTCGGCGCGACGGCAAAGCCCAGCGGCCCCGCCTGCCCGCCCGTACGTACGTTTGGCCCGTGGTGCAATTGGTAGCACGCCTGACTCTGGATCAGGAAGTTCTAGGTTCGAGTCCTAGCGGGCCAGGTTTCCATCCGTTGAGTCCGGCCAAACCAAGGGCAATCGGAGCCCGGGGGGTTCCTTCGGAGCCCATGTTGCCTCCTGCCAAGCCGTCCCAACCGCGATAAGCGCTTGAGGCGATCAGCTCTCTTCTGTTGCCAAGGGTGCTCCAAAGTGATAGCCTGCCTGCCTCGCAGGAGGGGCAACCCTGACGAGGCTGCTTGATGCTCCATTACACCAACGATTCGAGTCACAAGGCCATCTCCTCGCAACCCGCGTGGGTATTCAAAGCTCAAACACCCCCCGGCAACCATCCAACCGGCGCGTACTTCACCACGTTGCGGCCGGGTACACCGAATCTTGCCAGCCGCCTTCGAATCCCGACGAGCAAGCTGGCGTACGTTTTCGGCTTCGATGGGCAGGACGGCTTGAAACCGCTGGAAGGTGGACGGGGCAAGTACGTCTTCTGGAGCCCCGTGGATTATAATGTGGACAAGCCCCGACAGAGGTACCACGGGCTAACGAAGGAGATGCCATGATCGGCGGGGAAGACATTCTCATCCGCACGTGTCCGGGGCCCGCAGCCATGGAGTTTGCAATCCGAACGATTCGGCGCCAGTGGCCTTCAGCGATATTTGAGGACGCACAGACGGGCGAATCCCTGCAGGAGGTCAGGCTCGCGGGGCTGAGCAATCGATGCGAGGTCCTGGCCTACAAGGATCGAGCCTGGGCCGACCAGTGGCGTGACCAGGGAGCCGACGAGTCGCTGACGGGCACGATGATCCACTTGCTGATCAGCGAAGACGGACTGACCGCGGTCGTCGATGCAGATCCCCCTGCCGAAGTGAGGTCGGTGATCGATTCGATACGCAGAGGGCTGAGACAGGATCTTTTTGGCGTCAAGGCCGAGACAAGGAGCGCGGCATGACCAGACATGCGACCGATCCCCTGGAGGAAGTGATCCGCGAGTCGGGCGAAAACTGGCTCATTGACTTCTTCGCTCCGTCCGAGCAGGCACTTCCTCACCTCAAGAGAATTCTTGAGGCTGTCAGCAAGCGCGCGCAGGAACGGTTCCCCGCGAACGTGCCGCAATTGAGCGCGACCGCTCTTGGTGAGGAGTACGCACGCAATCCTCACAGAATCAAGGCTTTTCTTCAGGCATTGGGTTCGACCCGTTCACCCGACATGCTGCTCATGGCCTGGCGCATCATTGAAGGCAGGGATATCAAGCAGGTCAGTCTGGAATACAGACTCCAGAAATCGTTTTCGTTGCGTGTCGTGCTGGCCGCGTCCGATGACGGTCCCGACGAAACCTATGAATCGGTGGATATCGATGACGCCGCCCTGCTGCGCCACTTCGGGATCATGAAGATGAACGAGTCGCCTGTCTTCGACGGCTTCTATGCGCTCAACGTGGGCTCCCCGTCCGCGTGATGAGTGACACTGCCCGCCAGTCTGCCGCGTCGTCCAGGGCACCGGTTGCCGCTGACTACCTGTGCACGCAGTGCGGCTACAACCTCCGCGGGCTGATTGAGGATCGCTGCCCGGAGTGCGGGACGGGGTTCGACCGGACGACGCTGAGCGATGGGCGCATTCCGTGGATGCATCGTCACAGCCGGGGCCGGCTGCGGGCCTACTGGGCCACGGTCCGCATGGTCAGCCTGCGTCCCCGGCAACTGGCCCAGGAGATGTCGCGCCCGGTGCCGTACGCCGACGCCCAGCGCTTCCGGTGGCTAACCATCCTCCACGCCTGGCTGCCGTCGCTGCTGGCCACGGTGATCTACCTGATTGACGGCTCGCGGGTGCCGCTGGTGCGGGATACGCAATGGGCCTTTGAGGACGGTTGGCTCATCTTCGCGTTTCACGCCAGCCTGCTGGCCGCCCTGGCCGTCGCGACGGGCGTACCAAGCTACCTGTTCCATCCACGATCGCTGCCGGTCGAACAGCAGAACCGGGCGATTGCCCTGAGCTACTACGCCGCCGCTCCGCTGGCGTGGACGCCCGTGCTGTTCGGGCTCGTGTGGCTGGTCGTGTCCCGGGCCACCGGGTCCGAAGCCGTTGCACGCACCGCGATCACCGTGCTGATGCTCTTGCCGTGGCTGCTCTGGTGGCGATGTCTGATCGTGCTCGCGCGGCACGGCCTGGGTCAGCGGGCCGGCCGCACAGCGCTCATCGCTTTCGGCGTACCGGTTCTCTGGATCGTGCTGGGCGGTCTGACCCTGTTCGGCGTCGAGCTGTTGGTCAAGTACGCCGGCCTCTTGTACTTCAGCCTTCAGGGTTGATCGGCCGGCTGTGTCGCGGAACCGCTCGCGCCGACGGCAGGTTTCCCATAGAGATAAAAGCGGAGCGGGCTCGCCTTCTCGACTTGGGGTTGGCCGGCCGACGAGCGCTCGTCCAAGGAGGGCTGATCCGGCGGCTGGCAGTACAGGTGCGGGTGCGGCAACTCGGGGCTATATTGCACGAGCTCACCATCCTCCGCCAATGGATCCTCGGGAACGTATGGCAGGTAATCGAGCACCAGCTCCTGAAGTGTCTCTGGCAGCCGACCGTGCTCGGCCTCATACAGGCGAACGCCCAGCCCCACCGCGGCCATCCGCCGCCGGGCACGAATGTGGTACGTTGATCTCAACGTGGGCAGGACGTTCGCAATGAGCGAAGGGCTGAGCGCTCGCGAGGTTCTCTTGAGACCTCGCGGAGACTCACCCCTTGCCTTGCCGCTTTCTCGGAGGACTTCAGGCCAACTGGCAGCCTTAGCCGTATCCACCCAGGTACTGGCGTGTTGAAGTACGCGGACACCGTCCAACATCGCCATGGGCCGGTAGAAGGACGCCAAGAGCGCCTCGCGAACCGTCGGCTCGCGAAACATCACCACCCACCCCGTATAGCCATCCGCTACAAGTCTGATCCCCTCAAGCTGAAGAAACCTCTCGCGATGGAGCCCCCACACTACCCCCTCGTGAAGGCCATAGTCGTCCAGGAGTCGGCTGATGAACGCGGCCGCGCGGGCTGGTTGGAGAAGTTCATGCTCACCGGCTTGCGCAGAATCACGCCAGTGCGGCATGGCTTCCTCGATGGCCTCGACGACGCATTGTGAAACCCCATGGTTGACACATGAAGCCAGTAGCATGCGGTGCGCATCCACGCGGTCACCCAGCGCGAGCAAGTCTTCGAGCGTATCCAGCGCACCGGCGCGATCACCCTCTTCGAGTTGCCGGGTCGCGACCTCGTGCAAGGTGCTGGTCATGTGCCCGAACGGCATCAGGCTGGGCGGGCGAGTCTGTAGCCCTTTCCAGGTCCACCCCCAGTTGACCTCCGGCCGGAGGCGGGCTTCGCGGACCAGTTCGCGAATGCGGGCGACGGCGGCAAGGTGTTCTTCTTCCGCCTCGAGGTCTACCGGCGCCGTGTCTGCGGGTTGGGTCTCGGTGACCGAGGATTTGTGGTTGCCGAGCGAAGCCTGGATGGCGGCGGCCTCCTTGAGCGGAATGGCCGCGTTTCGCTCGTCGGGCACCGGTGACAGGTCGAAGTCCGCGGCATCCATCGGTTCGCCTGCCGCGCGGAGCCGGTCGATCTCGGCCTGCAACGCACCCCAGGCATACACGCCCCAGCACCAGCGGGAGACCCCGACCAGCACGAGCACCACGGCCACCAGCACGGACACACGTTTGAGCCACCAGAACCGCGGCGGCACCGGCGGCGAGGCGGGAACCGGGGAGCCCTTGGAACTCGGCAGAGCTTCAGGCATGGCGTTCAGCATAACCGCTCGCACTGCTCGAACGCGATTCATGGATGAAGACAAGTCCTCATGTTGCACGGCGCAGGCTTTGCCCACAACCCAAGGAGTGGCGAACCGCCGATCCGGCTCCGCTTCGCTACGTCGAGACGAGTGGACGCCGATGCACGCCGATAAGCGGCGGGCCGCCCGCCCAACCTGTCACGGGCCCATCCTCAAGGGTGCATCCGCCAAACCGTGGCGGCTGGCGGGGCGGGCAAGCGCCGTCGTGTGTCACTGCTGCGTCAGCAGTGCCCCCCCTGCAAAACACTGCTCACAGAGCAGTGGCACACGGATAAGGCCTGCCCCTCAACAGCGGATGCACCCCATCCTCAATTCCGGACACCGGACACTCCCGCCGCTTTGTGATACAATGCGGCGGGTGGAGTGGGCGAGGCGATCGCTCGGTCACCCCTTCGGGGGCCATGATCGGGAGGAAAGTCCGAACTGGGCAGGGCACGGTGGTCGCTAACGGCGACCCGGAGCGATCCGAGGGAAAGTGCCACAGAAAACATACCGCCGGGCTAGTGTGACCGTGCTACGGTGTGGCACCGGCGTCTCGCCGGTGCCCGGCCGCCACGGGGGGCGGCCGCTACGGTGTGGCACCGGCGTCTCGCCGGTGCCCGGCCGCCACGGCTCGGCTGCCTTCGGCTCTGAGGCTCAGGCTCGAAGAGAGCTCGCCGAAGTCGGGGGGCGGCCGCTACGCAGCGTGGTCACACTAGCCCGGTAAGGGTGAAAAGGTGCGGTAAGAGCGCACCGCGTCACCGGTGACGGTGATGGCAGGGCAAACCCCACCGCCAGCAAGCCCAAATAGGCAGCGAGAGGCGGCCCGCCTCGTCTGAGCTGCGGGTAGGGTGCTTGAGCGGTCTGGCAACAGGCCGCCCAGATGAATGATCGTCACCCGGGACACGCGACGGACGTTTCGCGTCGTGTGCGGCAAACCCGCCGGCCGCGGGCGAAGCCTGCGTCGCGTGCCCCGGGCAACAGAATTCGGCTTATTCGCCCGCTCCGCCCATTCATTGGCCCTGGTGTTGAACATCGGCGCCCGATCCGCGATGATAGGACCGTTTGTCGGCCCCGTAATCGGAGACTCGATCCGTGCCCAAGTTCTCACTTCGCCGGTACGACACCCAAGCTGTCGTCAGTATGATTTTGTCGCTGGTCGCGCTCGGGGGGCTGGTGATCCTGGCCGCCCTGCTGACCCGCAACCTGAACTGGGCGGACAAGGTGATCGTCTATGGGAACCAGAAGTACAGACTGCTCATCCTGCTGATCGCCACGGTGACCGGCACGCTGGCGGCGGCGGGGTTCGGCTTCGGGGCCAACAGTGCCGGACAACGGCGCAACGAGAAGGCCGGACTGTCGTGGGTCGGTTTCTTCATCGGGGCCGCCGTCATGTGCCTGACCGTGCTTGTCGTGTTCTTCTTCCGTTCGCGGGGAGAGTTTGTGGGCTAACGACGGATACTCGCCGCGATCGGGCATACCGCCGACCCCCGGGGGCCACCACCGATGCGCATCTCGCTCTTTGTGACCTGCCTGACCGACCTGTACTACCCCGACGTGGGCGAATGCGTCGTCCGCATCCTGCACCGGCTGGGGCACGAGGTAGATTTCCCGCCGGGGCAGACCTGCTGCGGGCAACCGGCCCTCAACAGCGGCTACACGGACGAGGCCCGGGCCGTCGCTCAGCGGATGATCCGCATCTTCGAACATGCCGAGACGGTGGTGACCCCCTCGGGGTCCTGCTGCTCCGTGATCCGGGAATACTACCCGCACCTCTTCGAGGACGACCCCGCCATGCACGCCAAGGCGGTGGACCTGGCGAACAAGACCTTCGAGTTCGTCGAGTTGCTGCAAAAGCGGCTCAAGGTGGACTGGTCGCAATGGGACCTGTCCTACCCGGGCACAGCCACGTTCCACTACAGTTGCCACCACCGCGGCATCGGGATGGAGCCGGAGGACGTGCTGGGGCTGGTGCGGCAGTTCAAGGGCCTGGAGTATCGGCCGCTGGAAAAGATGGAGCAGTGCTGCGGATTCGGGGGCACGTTTGCCGTGAAGTACGGCGACATCTCCGGGGCGATGGTGCGTGACAAGGTGGCCTGCATCGGGGCCACCGGGGCCCGCATCCTGATCTGCAACGACGGCGGCTGCACGTTGAACATCGCCGGGGCCTGCCGTCGCGAGGGGGTGGACGTCGAGGCCGTGCACGTCGCCCAAATGCTCGACGCAGCGATGCGGAACGGCGGTGGGAAGACTGACGCGCAGCCGCACGAAGCCGCAAGCGGCGTGCAGGGCAAGTGATTGACTCGAACGTAGCGGCCGCCCGCCGACTTCGGCGAGCTCAGCCGAGCCGTGGCGGCCGGGCCAGGAGGTAACGCGGTGACTGAGGCACAGACGATCGAGCACGAGCCGAAGCCCGACTTCAAGCGGAGCAGCGCCTTGGCCCTGGCCAACGAGCGGCTGGGCCAGGTCATGGACTCCGCCACCCGCCGGCAGGATGGCGGCCGCCGGGCGATCATGCCCGAACTGGGCGATCCGCTGGCCGTGCGCGAGCTGGGTGCCCGCATCAAGGACCACACGCTGCAGAACCTGGACCGCTACCTGGCCCAACTGGCGGAAAACGTCCAGCGGCACGGCGGCGTGGTGCACTTCGCCGAGACGGGCGACCAGGCCCGCCAGATCATCACCGACATCGCCCGGCAGGCGAAGGTCCGCACCATCGTCAAAGGCAAGTCAATGGTCTCGGAAGAGATCGAGCTGAACCACGCCCTGGAAGCGGCGGGCTTCGAGGTCGCCGAGACCGACCTGGGCGAGTACATCCTGCAGTTGGCCGGCGAAAAACCGTCGCACATCGTCACGCCGGTGCTGCACAAGACGCGGGAGGACATCGGCAAGCTATTTGCCGACAAGCTGGGCATCCCGTACACGTCCGACCCGGCGGAGCTGACCGCGGTGGCCCGGCGGGTGCTGCGCGAGAAGTTCCGCACGGCGGACATGGGCATCACCGGCGTCAACTTCGCCGTGGCCGAGACCGGCACCCTGTGCATCGTGACCAACGAGGGCAACGGCCGCATGTGCACCTCGCGGCCGCGCGTGCTCGTCTCCCTCATGGGTATGGAGAAGGTCGTGCCGCGGATGGTGGACCTGGCGGTCATGATCAAGCTGCTGGCCAAGAGCGCGACCGGTCAGCGAATCACCTGCTACACCAACCTGCTGACCGGCCCCAAGCGGCCGGAGGATGCCGACGGCCCGGAGGAGTTCCACCTGGTCATCATGGACCACGGGCGATCGGGGATCCTGGCGGGCGATTACTGGGAGGCCCTGCGGTGCATCCGCTGCGGGGCGTGCCTGAACGCCTGCCCGGTCTCCCCCAAGCTGGGCCGACACGCCTACGAGAGCATCTATCCCGGGCCGATCGGCACGGTCATCACCCCGCTGCTCAACGACCTGGTGAGTTACGCCCATCTGCCGCAGGCGTCGAGCCTGTGTGAGGCCTGCTTCGAGGCCTGCCCGATGCGGATCAATATCCCGGCCATGCTGCTGGGTCTGCGCCGCGACCTGGTGCGGACCAAGCACGCCCCGCTGGGCTGGCGGCTGGGGTTCAAGGGCTGGCGGCTGGGGATGAGTTCGCACTTTCTGTATAGCTGGGGGGCGCGGTTCGGGCGATGGGGGCTGCGGCTGCTGTCCAAGGACGGATGGACCGCCCACGTGCCGGGGCCGTTCTCACCCTGGACGCGTTACCGCGACTTGCCGGGCATGGCCCCGCGGCCGTTCCACCGGCGGTGGGCGGCACTCAAGAAGGAACTCGACGGGGAGGCTCGACACTGATGGCCGGCAGTACACAGGAAGCATTCCTCAAGCGGGTCCGGGCCGCCCTGGGCAAGCACTCGGCGTCAACGGGGTTGCCCGACGAGTTCGAGGTCGCCCGGGTGGTCAAGCCCGGCGGCGACCTCATCGCCCTGTTCCTGGCCCGGGTAGCCGAGGCTAAAGCCACACCGCATCGCGTGGGCGACGAAGCGGAATTGGCGGCGGCCGTGGCGGCCATCGTGCGCGAGGCCGGCGCACGGACGGCCCTGGTACCGGCCGAGACTATACCGGCCCGCGACCAGATCGTGGCCAGGCTGGAAGCCGACGGCGTCCGGCTGCTGGATCCCGACGACGCGGATGCAGGTTTCGTGGCCGACGTGGGTATCACCGGCGTCTCGGCGGCCATTGCGGAGACGGCCTCGATTTGCCTGACCAGCGGCGACGGGCGGCGGCGGCTGGCCAGTCTCGCCGTCCCCTGCCACATCGGCATCGTGCGGGCCGACCAGATCCTGCCCGACCTGCTGGACTGGGCCGCGGGCCACGAAACGCCCCCGCCCGCCAACGAGGTGCTCGTTTCCGCCCCCAGCAAGACCGCCGACATCGAGCTTTCGCTGGTCATGGGCGTCCACGGCCCGCGGTATGAGCACATCGTCGTGCTCGGGTGACGGGGGTGATGAGTGCTGAGTACTGAGTGATAAGTACTGAGTGACGGGTACTGCGTGATGAGTGATGAGTATTGAGTGATGAGCGAGCCGGGGACGCAAGTCCCCGGGTGGGATCGGGGATCGGGGAGCGGGAATCGGGGGTCGAGGAGCGGGCAAGCCCAGGGATAACCGAGGCGCGGCAGACCGCAGACTGACGCGCGGTCGTGCGAAGCCGCAAGCGGCGGGAGCGGGAAGGTAATCGGCGGTGGGGACGAAGCCGCGGGCGGCGGGTTTTCGTTGCATCCCGCGGGGGGGCTCAGTATACTCCGCAAGTGTCGAGATTGGCTGGAGTTGTACGAGATCGGCGGGAGTTTTCGCCGCCTTGAGGCCCGGTGAGGACTGCTCCGGTGCGGTTGCGGCCGGACAGTTGGCGCGTAGTATACTTCTTGCGCCGGCAGGCTGCGGATTGGCGGCGACTGCTCCCCCCGGCCGCCACGGGGGCGGTCGCTATGGTGCCGGCAGGCTGCGGACTGGCGGCGACTTCTCCCCCATGCTGCCGGCCGGGCCGGCGGAAACGGCTGCCAATGCCCTACCAGAAGCCTGGTGATAAAGGGGTGGTCAAACGTGCGGGTCTCCCCACCCGCATTTCCGGATCTGCGAAACGGGTAAACACGAGGTTGGCACTGCCCTCGTAGGAGTTCCCTGGATCATGGCCCGGACGACGGGCATGGAGAGGCAACACGATGGTCGCGATACAAGAATGCAACACAGTAGCTCGCTGTACGGGTGGGCATGACTCGGCCGTGTCCACGAGTCGGCTTACGGGCCTACTCGGTCTGGTGATCATGGGAATTGTGCTTCTCCTGTTGTTGCCTGGCACGGCACAGGGACAGGGCGTGTGCCCGGGCGGCTGTGCGGACCCCGCTGGTGACGGCACGGTCGACGCCGTCCCCGAGACTTTTAGTTTGACCGGTCCGCTACTCTGGACGGAAGGCGTCCCCTTCAGTGTTGGTGTCCGGATGCTCTGCGGCGTCAACCTCGTCGGCGTAGCCGGCGACGTCGGACTGACCATCAGTCTGGCCGACCCGAATGTGGGGATACTTACGGGGACTACCACGATCAATATGGCAGAAGGCGATGCGGTCGGCACATTTGGCGCAGTGACCTTCCGGTATACCAGCGCCGCCATTTGCGACAACCTGTTACCCGTCACACTAAACGTAGACGTGACTTCCGGTAACCCGGGCGGAGCTTGTTTTCCTCCAGCCAACCTCAGACAGACAATCGACGTCACTTTCGAGCCCGACTGTAACGGCAACGGCGTGTCGGACTGTGATGAGCTCGCCACCAATGACTGCAACACTAATAAAATTCCTGATGACTGCGACATCGACCCCGCTGACCCGGACGGGGATGGGCACGTTCACGCGAACTGCAACGGCAACACCCGGCCGGACTGGTGCGAAATCGACGACAATCCAAGCCTCGACTGCAACGCCGGCAGCGGCGAGCCGGGCGAGGGCGTGATCGACATCTGCGAGATCCCCACCGGCGAGGGCGGATTGTGCGACGGTTCCTTCGGGCGCGTGGATCCCGCCACGGGCATCCTGACCGGGGTTACGACCCTGTGTGACAGCGACTGCAACCACAACGACATCCCGGACTGGTGCGATATCGACGCCCTCCGAAGCGACGACTGCAATGCAGGAACCGGCGATCCCGGCGACGGCGTGCCGGATGAATGCGAGATCCATACGAGTCGGAACGCCTGGATCAGCCAGACACCGGCATACTCGTGTGTGGGCAGCTTCATCGATGCACCCCCGAATCGGGCCAACCGGCGTTCATGGGCCTGCGACGTGGACTGTAACGAGAACGGCGTGCCCGACGACTGCGACATCGCCGCCGGCACCAGCCAGGACCGGCCGATCCCCCCCTTCGGTAATCCCAACGGCATTCCCGACGAGTGCGAGATCGATGAGAACCAGCGGTCGCCGCTGTCGATCACGAACGCGAATAGTACGCCGAACTTCAACCGCTACTTCTGCGACGACTTTCCCATCGAGCGAAACGTCACCAGTTACGTCCGCTGGGGATCCTGCACCAGCGACTGCAATGAGAACGGCATCCCCGACAACGCGGAGATCTTTCTCGGTATCGCCAACGACGTGAACGGCAACGGCATTCCCGACGACTGCGAGCCGGACTGCAACGGCAACGGCATGCCGGACGACAGGGACATCGCTGACGGTACCAGCCAGGACTGCAACCTCAACGGCATCCCCGACGAGTGCGAGGCGGACTGCAACCTCAACGGCATTCCCGACTCGTGCGACATCGCCAGCGGTTTCAGCTCGGACTGCAATGGCAACGGTATCCCTGACGAATGCGACGTCCGAGCCGAGACGGCACTCTCGTTTGAACTGGTTTCCAGCTTCGGGGTAGACAACGAGGATCTCGGCGCGTCGCACATCGCGGTGATCGACCTGAACGCCAACGGGAGTAGCGATCTGGTTCTATCTAATCTGTATACGGACACGATTACCGTCCTGCAAAACAATAGGAAGGGCGTTTTTGACTTCGTCGCGGCCGAGGCTGTGGACGACGGCCCGGCGGCGGTGGCGGTGGGCGATCTCGACGGGGACGGCCTGCCGGACATCGTGGTGGTCAATTTCGACGCGGACCGGGCGGATAACAGTATCCCCCGCTGGCCGCTGGCGAGCAATCCCGAGAACAACAAGGTTACGATCCTGTGGAACAACGGGAACGGCACCTTCTCGCGCAACGACTTCGACGTACGCACCAACTCGACGGGTGCCAGCCCCCGGGCGGTGGCCATCGGCGACGTAGACGGCGACGGCCGGCTCGACCTGGTCATCGCCAACCGCGGCCGCTCCGTCTGGCCCAACGGCCACCCGGACCGCGGGGCCGGCGGAAGCGTGTCCATTCTGCGCAATACAGGCACCGAGAATAGAGCTTCCCGTTTTGCGGCTCTGCGGAATCTGGAACCCGGGCAGAACAACCAATTCCACTGGGTTGCCCTGTCCGACCTGAACAACGACGGCCTCGTGGACCTCATCGCGGTCAACCGGCTGAACAACAGCGTCATGGTTCGGCTCAACGACCCGGTCGCGCCGGGTACGTATGCCTTCGAGGAGAACCTCGCCGTGGGTCCCGAGCCGGTGTTCGTGGTCGCGGCAGACTTGGACGGCGACGGATACCGCGAGCTGATCATTGCCAACCGGGGGCGGACCCGGGACAACGGCGTAGCGGACAATACCGGCAACTACGGCACGATCACCATCCTGCGCAACAGTCGCCTGGGGACCTTCCCCGTACGCACGGACATCGTGTTGGGCACGGGTGGCCAAGCTCCCCGACCGGTGAGCATCGCTGTGGGCGACCTGGACCAGGACGGTCATCTTGACTTGGCGGTGGTCGCCGAAGATGGGGATTTGGTAGGTGGCGTCACAAAAAATGTTTTTGTTCGAATGAACAACAAGTCAGGAGCATTTCCGGCGGCGAATTACGTTTTGACGGCCGGCGTGGGACCGTCCGGCATCGTGGCCGTGGACATCGACGGCGACGGCGACCTGGACTTGGCGATCTCCAACCGCCGGTCCAGCAGCCTGGTGATCTTGCGTAACGAACGCAGCATCAACAGTCAGGACTGCAATGGTAACAAGATCCCCGATGAGTGCGAGCCGGACTGCAACGGAAACGGCATTCCCGATTCGTGCGACATCACCAACGGCACCAGCCAGGACTGCCAACTTCTTCCCGGCCAGCCCGGGTATGGTATCCCCGACGAATGCGACCTCCTGCCCTCGCTGAACTTCCTCGGCACGCCGCCGCCAGGCGGAGAACATCCGGTAGGTGCGGCCCCGGTGGCCGTGAAGGCCGCCCGGCTTGACCCGAACGACACCGTCGATCTGGCGGTGGTCAACCGCGACTCCAATAACGTATCTGTCCTGCTGCAGGACGCCGCGGGCGGGTTCGTGCAAGTGGGCCCCTTCCCAGTGGGCTCGGGGCCGGTGGCCCTGGCGATCGGCGATCTGGGCGGCACCCCGGCGCTGGACATCGCCGTGGTCAACCGCGGCTCCAATAGTGTGACCACTTTGCTGAACAACGGGCAGGGCACTTTCGGGGCTTCAGCCACCGTTTCGGTGGGAACCGCGCCCGCGGACATCGCCCTGGGCGACTGGGACGGCGACGGCCACTTGGACGCCGCGGTGCCCAACGAGATCAGCAACACGGTGTCCATCCTGCGGAACAATGGGAACGGTACGTTATCCGTCACGCAGACCGTCCCGAATGTCGGCGGTGGGCCGGTCTCCATTGCCGCCGGCGACCTGACCGGCGACGGGATACCGGACTTGGCGATCGCCAACCGTCTCTCAAACAACGTCACCGTGCTGATCAACGACGGGACAGGAACTTTCTTTGAGGAGCCGGGCAGCCCGTACGCGGTGGGCGCCTCCCCGGTCTCCATCCTGGCAGCCGATCTGACGGGCAACGGGCTGGTGGACCTGGCAACCGCCAATCAGGTGGGCAACTCGATTACGGTACTGAGAAACGGCGGAAACGGTGCGTTCCCCTTCCGGTCTGATTTCTTCGGGTTCCCCAGCCCCGCAGAGAATTTCCTGGGTATCGCCGGCCCGACGAGTATCCAGGCGGCGGACCTGAACGGCGACGGCCACCTCGACCTGGGCGTGGTCAATACCGAAAACAACACGTACGCCCTGCTGCGTAACGACGGCACGGGCTTTTTTGCCGCAGCCCGGCCGCTGGCGGGGCGTCCCTACGAGACGGGGCGAGCACCGAGTTCCTTGGCGTTCGCTGACATGGATCGCGACGGTCGGCCGGACCTCGTCGTGACCAACCGTTTTGATAACAACGTCTGGGTGGGCCTCAATAAGTCGGTCGCGGTCAGCCAGGACTGCAACGACAACGTCGTGCCCGACGAGTGCGACATCGCCGTGAATCCGGGCCTCGATCTGCTCCCCCCCGGCGGCAACGGCATCATCGACGATTGCGAAATCGACTGCAACGAGAACGGCATTGAGGATGGTCTGGAGATCGCGGCCGACCCTTCTCTGGACTGCAACGAAAACGGCATCCCGGACAAGTGCGAGATCAGCGTGGATAGCCCGGCTCCAGATGGCCCGTTTTTCTGCACGGAGGACTGCCAACCGGACTGCAATGATAACGGCATCCCGGATTCTTGCGACATCGCCGGCGGGGACTCGGACGACACTTCGCCGCAAGACGGCATCCCTGATGAGTGCTGGAATGACTGCAACAACAACGGGATCGATGACGCGGTGGACATCGCCAACGGGCCCAGCCAGGACTGCAACTTCAACGGCATCCCCGACGAGTGCGATATCGCTGACGACCCCAGCCTGGACTGCAACTTCAACGGCGTGCTGGATGCGTGCGACATCGCCACGGGGACCAGCCAGGACTGCGCCCTCCCGGGCGACCCCGAGCATGGCATTCCCGACGAGTGCAAGGCGGACTGCGACGTCAATGGGATTCCAGATGCGTGCGAAATCGCCGATGGCTCCGGCCTGGACTGCCAACCGAACGGCATTCTGGACGTGTGCGAGCTGTCGCCCGCCCTGGAGTTCCAGGTAGGCAGGACGATATCCGTGGGGCTGCAACCCGTGGCGTTGGCCGCAAGAGACATCAACGGTGACGGCCTGCTGGATCTGGTCACCGCTGACCGGGGCACGGGCAACGTGTCCATTTTGCGGCAACTCCCCAGCGGGGTTTTCCAAAGGACCGTGGCCGCGGCCGGGAATACCCCTGCCGCCGTGGCCATTGGCGATATCAGCGGCGATGGTCACCCTGATTTGGTGGTAGCCAACGAAAACACGAACCGGGTGACGGTGCTCAGGAACAACGGTACGGGAGCATTCCCCTTTGTGACCAACTTCGCCGTGTCCGATCGCCCCATTGCGCTGGCTTTGTTCAACATCGACGACATCAACAATCCCGTTCCGAACACGCTTGCGGTGGTCCATAGTGGAGCCGGCACGGTGGGTCTGTACCGCAGCCTGGGGGATGGCAACTTCCAGCCCTTAAGTGAGATCCCGGTTGGCGATGGGCCGACCTCGATCATAGTAGTTGATGTGAATGCCGACGGATATCCGGACTTGGCGGTGACAAACTCCGGCAGCGATTCGATCAGTGTGCTGCGAAACCAGGCCGGGGTTTTTGCCCCGACGGCCACCAGCTATGCGGTCGGCGATATGCCGGTGGCGGTTGCCGCCGCGGATGTCAACGGTGACGGCGCCGTGGATTTGATCGTAGCCAACCAGGGATCGGATAACCTTTCCGTATTGCTGAATAACGGCGCTGGATTGTTCGGGCCGTTCGCGGCGAGCGTCCCGGCGACGCGTTCGCCGAGTGCGATCGTGGCGGCCGACCTGGACGGCGACGGCAGCCCTGATTTGGCGGTGACGAGCCTGGTTGACGGCAACGTCACGTTCTTGGTCAATAACGGGACGGGCGTCTTTGCGAAGGCCGTCCCCGAGCCGCTTATTGCGGTTGGCACGGAGCCGGTGTTCTTGGTGGTTGCCCAGTTCGTCGGGGACAACAAACCCGATCTTGTGGTGCTCAACCGTGACAGCGGCAACATCATGGGCGGCAACGTCATGTTGCTGGAGAACAAGACGAGCCTCCGCGGGCCGGCCCAGGACTGCAACCTGAACGAAGTACCGGACTCGTGCGACATCGACCCCACAGACCCGGACGGGGACGGCGAGGTATTTGCGGACGACAACGACAACGACATCATCGACAGTTGCGAAATCGACTGCAATAACAACGGCATTGCCGATGAATTGGACATTGCCAACGAGACCAGCCAGGACTGCAACCTCAACGGCAAACCGGATGAATGCGACATCGACCCCACCGACCCGGACGGCGACGGCCTAGTATTGGCGGACTGCAACGACAACGACATCCCCGACGTGTGCGAGATCAGCGTGACCAGCACGGCCCCGGGCGGCCCGTTTTTCTGCACGGAAGACTGTCTGGCGGACTGCAACGACAACGGCATCCCTGACGAATGTGATATGGCCGGCCCAGCCCCAGCCAGCCCGGACTGCAACGGCAACCTGGTGCCTGACGAGTGCGATATCGACCCCGAGAATCCCTCCTACTGCTTCGGCTTCAGTGCGGGCGCCCCGGAATGCTCGGACTGCAACGAGAACGCCATCCCCGATTCGTGTGACATCGCCAGCGGGTTCTCGCAGGATATCAATCCCGCCGACGGTATCCCCGATGAATGCAATATTGACTGCAATGAGAATGGCATTCCCGATTACCTGGACCTCGCCAACGAGACCAGCCAGGACTGTAACTTCAACGGTATCCCCGACGAGTGCGATATCGCTACGGGAACCAGCCCGGACTGCAACTTCAACGGCGTGCTGGATGCGTGCGACATCGCCGCGGGCACCAGCAACGACTGTGACGGCAACGACATCCCCGACGAGTGCGATCCGGACTGCGACGTGAATGGCATCCCCGACGAGTGTGATATCATTGACGACTCGAGCCGCGACTGTGACACGAACGGGATCCTGGACGAGTGTGAGCTGTCGCAGGCTCTCTCCTTCCAGGCGGTCAAGACGATGGTCGTTGGTCTGCGGCCCAGCTCCGTGGCCGCCGGGGACCTCAACGGCGATCGCCGGCTCGACTTGGTTACCACCGACAGCGGCACGGGCAACGTGTCCATCCTGCGGCAGCTCGCCAACGGCAACTTCGTCCGAACCGTGGCCACGACGGGCGACACGCCAGCCTCGGTAGTCATCGGAGACGTCGATGGTGACGGCAAACCCGACTTGCTGGTGGCCAATGAGGGGGCAGACACGGTAACCATCCTCAAGAACAGTGGTACGGGAGTATTCTCGTTTCTGGGCAACTTCGCTGTATCTGATCGGCCCGTGGCCCTCGCGTTTTTCAACGCCGCCAACATCAGTAATCCCCAGTCGGACACGCTCGCGGTGGTTCATTACGGGGCCAATACCGTAGGGCTCTACCGAAGTCGGGGGGATGGGACCTTCCAGCCGTTAACTGAGATCACCGTTGGCGATGAGCCGACCTCGCTAACCGTGGTTGATGTCGATGGCGACGGGGATCCGGACTTGGTTGTGACAAACTCAGGTGCCAACTCGATCAGTGTGTTGCGGAACCAGGGTGGCATTTTTCCCCCGACGCCGATCAGCTATCCGGTCGGCGTTATGCCTGTGGCGGCCACCGCTGCGGACGTGGACGGAGACGGAGACCAGGACCTGATCGTGGCCAACCATGGCTCACACAAGCTTTCGGTGCTGCTCAACAACGGGGCGGGCGTATTCGTGCAGTTCGGTGCGAGTGTCCCGGCGACGCGTTCGCCGAGCGCGATCGTGGCGGCCGACCTGGACGGCGACGGCACCGCCGACTTGGCGGTGGCGAGCTTGGTTGACAACAATGTCACGTTCCTCCTCAACAGCGGAGCTGGTGCCTTCGCCAAGGCGTCCACGAGTCCCATGCCAGTTGGCACTGAGCCCGTATCCCTGCTGGTGACCAACCTCGTTGGGGACCGTCAACCTGACCTTGTGGTGCTCAGCCGCGGCAGCAACAATGTTATGGTGCTGGAGAACCAGACGGCGCTCCTCGGGCCGGCCAAGGACTGCAACCAGAACGGCGTGCCGGATGAGTGCGACATCCGCGACGGCACGTCCCTGGACGTGGATCCGGCGGACGGCATTCCCGATGAGTGCAACGTCGACTGCAACGAGAACGGCATCGATGATAGCCTGGACATCGACCCCACGGACCCAGACGGGGATGGCCTGGTATCTGCGGACTGCAACGCCAACGGCATTCCCGATGAATGCGACATCGCTGCCGGCACTTCGCGGGATATCATCCCGCCCGGTGGTGATGGCATTCCCGATGAATGTATTGATACCGATGGCGACGGCATCATCGATGGTTTTGACAACTGCCCCCATGTTTACAACCGCAACCAAGAGGATCGTGACGGCGACGGGGTCGGTGATGCCTGCGATGGCTGTCCGGACGATCCAAACAAGAGCCAGCCCGGCCGCTGTGGCTGCGGCGTGCCGGACACCGACACGGATGGCGACGGGGTGCCCGATTGTCTTGACAACTGTCCCCAGGATCCGAACAAGACTCAACCTGGTCTCTGCGGTTGTGGCGCACCGGATATCCCCGACTGCATTGACCGATGCCCCCAAGATCCGAACAAGTACGAACCCGGCCTCTGCGGCTGCGGCGTGCCGGACACGGATACGGATGGCGACGGAGTACCCGATTGTCGTGATGACTGCCCCCAGGATCCGAATAAGACCGAACCCGGCGTTTGCGGCTGTGGCGTGCCGGATACCAACACGGATGCCAACGGGGTGATCATTTGTATTGACAACTGCCCCCAGGATCCGAACAAGACCGAGCCCGGCCTCTGCGGATGCGGCGTGCCGGACACCGACACGGATCGTGACGGGGTGCCCGATTGCCTTGACGAGTGCCCCCAGGATCGGAACAAGACCGAACCCGGTGTTTGCGGCTGCGGCGTGCCGGACACCAACACGGATGGCGACGGGGTGCCCAATTGCCTTGATAATTGCCCCCAGGATCCGAACAAGACCGAACCCGGTCGCTGCGGTTGCGGTGTACCGGATACCGACACGGATGGCGATCACACGCCCGATTGCCTTGACCAGTGCCCCGAGGACGCGAACAAGACCGAGCCTGGTCTCTGTGGCTGCGGTGTGTCGGATGGTGCCGATGGGGATGGTGACGGAGTGGCCGACTGCCTTGACCTGTGTTTGAACACGCCGGCGGGCCGTGAGGTCGACGAAAACGGCTGCATCACCGACGACGCGGACGGCGACGGCGTACCCGATGACCGCGACGAGTGCCCGGCGACGCCGGCCTGTGCGACCGTCGATGCCCGCGGCTGCCCGATCGACACCGACGGCGACGGCACACCCAACGGGTGCGACCTGTGCCCGAACGATCCGAGTAAGAGCGAGCCCGGCCTGTGCG
>CAZEEJ010000036.1:0-38378 GCA_964511155.1 uncultured Planctomycetales bacterium
GCCGCGAGGCCGTGCGCAACGGAGTCAAAAGAACTAGGCGATGAAGATCGCTGCGCAAGGGAGCGGACTTCGCGCGAGAACGCCACGCACACGAGGTCCGCTTCCTCACGGGCGCGGTGTGCGGTCGCGAGCGGGCCCGCGTCTGCGAGAGGGATGGCCGGCCAATCATGGCCAAAAGAAAACACCAGGAGCCGTGAGGCACCCTGGTGTTTTCCGGAGGGGAAAAGCGCTATGCGATCCGCCCTGGCAGGGGCGGCTATGCTCAGCTTTCGCTACCCGGCACCGACGACCACGCCACCTGCGGCGGGGCAACCGAGCCGAGAGGCTTCATGGGAGAGGCTGCAGACCACTCGCCGGCCTGCACGGAGGGGATTGTAGGGTTCACTGCGTGGCTGCCAACCCAGCCCGTTCGCTCCTCCCCTACACGGTACGTTCTCTGTGAACGTGCCATCCCTCTCTCCCGCCATTACCCCTGAGCATACAGGAGCGGCTCACCGATTTCAAGGGGCAAGCCCGCGATTTCTTTCATTATCGGACAACGTCGCCGAGCCAAGCACGACTGGATCATCCTCACCGCGGTTAATCCGGATATAATATCATGCTAACAATGACTTTACGATTAAATGGGCGAGTTATGGCAGGAAGGTGTCGGTTTCGCAGAGCGGCTGCTCGGTCCCCTGGTAGCGGACCAGATCGCCGGCCCGGTAGATGTTGTCTCCCTCGACGCCGATGTTGGGCGAGGTGAACCAGCCGCCGCTGCCATCCAGGTGGATGGCGTTCTGCCCCGCACCGTTTTCGTGCAGCAGAGAGTTGCCCACACGATAGGCGGCGGTCTGCAGGCGGCCACTGCCCTGCGGGGAGAAGTGCGGGTTGCGGTCGGCCGCGAAGACCCTGCTGCCGCCCGCCTGGACGGCCGGATCCTCGGCACGCCGCCCCTGTGGGTAATTCATGAACACGAAGCTGTAGGAGTTGTTGGCGGGCTCGGCGAAGTCGTTGAAGGGCCGATAATCGTCGGCGAGCATCGGGCGGCCGTCCTTGGCGGCCGGGCAGACAAAGACCCGGATGTTCGTCACGTGGCCCGTCCGGACCAGGCGGAACACATGGCGCGTGTTGGAGGCCCGAGGCAGGTCGCTCTGCCCGCCCCCCAGCCAGGAACCGCCCGGGATGTAGTCGGCAAAGGGGAGGAAGCCGGCCTGGCCCTCGGCGTAAGCATTCATGGCCTGGACGATTCCACGCAGGTTATTCTGGCAGGTGTGCCGCTGGGAGACCGTCTGGGCGCGGAAGTAACCTGGTACGGCGAGGCCCACGAAGAGTACCACGCACGCGGCGACGGCGACAAGGTCGCGCAGGGAGAAAAGCGTCCGGCCGCTGCGGTACTCAGCGACGGGCACGGGCGACAGCGGGGGTGCGCGATCGGGCAGCGGAATGACGCGGGCGCGGTCGGCGATCGCGGCCAGGATCCCCTCGGCCAGGGCGGCGGGCGGGGCAGGGGGTTGGTCCCGATTCAGGCGCTCGAGCAGGCGGCCCAGCTTCTGGCTTCGCGCCTGCCACTCCGTGGAGGCGGCCAAAGCCGTCGCTACGCGCTCCGCCTCGCGGGGCTCCAACTGCCCCAGGTGCCAGTCCAGGAGCAGCTCATCCAGTCGATCGGGTTTATCGGGCGTCTCAGCCATCGCTCGGGACTTGCTCCTCAGTGGCCTCGCGGTAGGCCAGTCCGAACTGCCGGACCGCGGCGTGCAGCCGACTCTTGACCGTACCCAGCGGAATGTCCAGCACCGCGGCGATCTCCTTGTACGGAAAGCGATGGAAGTAGCTCAAGATGAGCACCTCACGCAGGTGATCGGGCATCCCCGCGAGCACCTTTCGGACCAACGCCTGCTCCTCCTCCCGCTCGAGCCCCGTGGTCGGCGGCTCGGGCACGTCGGACAGGAAGTCGAGGAACGTCTGCCCCTGGGCTTCGCTGGCCTCCACCTGGGCGTTCAGCGGCACCGTCGGGCGTCTCCGCCGACTGCGCAGCAGGTCGCGGGCTTTGTTCGCGGCGATGGTGAACAGCCAAGGCTTGAACCGCCGCGAGTAGTCGAACTCGCCCGCCGACTGGTGGACCTGCAGGAAGGCTTCCTGAACCAGATCCTCCGCCAGGCTGGTGCTGCTGGTGAAGCGCGCCAGGAACCGGAACAGCTCCTCCGCGTGCCGCCGGACCAGCAGCTCGAACGTATCTGGCTTCCCGGCGACATGGTCGGCCAGCAACTGCTCATCCGTGGGCGTATCCACCTGTCTTCCGCCGTTCTCTAATACGATCAATCGTTCAAGGTGTTCGGCCGGTCCAGCCCGGGGGGCGACCGGTAGACTGCCCCCCCGCACAAGTCATGATAACTTCGCCCGACCATCCGTCAAACGAGGCTTGACACCGGCTGTGTCGTAAACTTAGCCTAGAGCGTCACTTGTTCTAAGTGCGGGGCGGAGCGTAGTCCGCGGCAAGTCCAGGTGAACAGGTGGCAGGCGGGCTGGGGTGGACCCGCCGGGAAGCAGGTTGCATGTCATGACGATCCGAAACCGTGCGTTACCGCAGGAGACCTTATCGGCCCTGGTCGAGGCGACGGCGGCGATCAACACCTCGCTGGAGCTGGAGGCCACGCTGCAAGCCATCGCCCAGAGCGCCGCCAACGTCATGCAGGCCGAGGCGAGCTCCGTGCTCCTGCTGGACGCCACACGGCGAAAACTGGTATTCATGGCAGCCACGGGGGATTCCGGGCCCATGCTGCTGGGCGAGGAGTTCGACGCCGACCTGGGCATCGCCGGCAAGGTCGCCAGCACGGGCAAGCCGGTGATCGTCACCGACGTGCGGCAGGATAAGTCCTTCTTCAAGGGCATCGACGACAAGAGCAGCTTCACCACCCGGGGGCTCATTGCCGCCCCGCTGGTCAAGAAGGGCCGGATCATCGGCGTGGTCGAGGTGCTCAACCGGCTCGGGCAGGAGAACTTCACCAACGCCGACCTCGAACTGCTGCAGATCTTCGCGAACATTGCGGCCAGCGGGGCGACCAACGCCCAGGCCCACCACCGGCTCAAGCTCGAAAACCGCGGGCTGCGGGCGACGATGGACGCGGGCATCAACATCATCGGGCAGTCGGCGGCCCTGCGGCAGGTGCTCGAACTCTGTGCCCGCGTGGCCGGCAGCAACGCCACCGTGCTGATCCTCGGCGAGACGGGGACCGGCAAGGAGATGCTCAGCCGGCACATCCATCTCAACTCGCCGCGCCACGACAAGCCCTTCATCGCCATCAACTGCGCCGCCCTGCCCGAGACGCTGCTGGAGAGCGAGCTGTTCGGCTACGAGAAAGGGGCCTTTACCGGGGCGGTGGCCCAGAAGCTCGGGCGGTTCGAGCTGGCCCATAGCGGGACGCTGTTTCTCGACGAGATCGGCGACATCAGCCCGTCGACGCAGCTCAAGCTGCTCCGCGTGCTGCAGGAGCGGGAGTTCGTGCGCCTCGGCGGGACCAAGACTATCTCCTGCGACGTGCGGATCATCGCCGCCACCAACCGCGACCTGCAGAAGGCCATGCAGGATGGTTCGTTCCGCGAGGACCTGTATTACCGCCTCAACGTCTTCCCCATCCGCAACCCGCCGCTGCGCGAGCGCCGCGAGGACATCCCGCTGCTGGTCGAGCATTTCGTGCGGCACTCGGCCACGCAGCTCAACCTGCCGGTGCCCGAGGTGGGCAACGACGCCCTGGCTCTGCTGACCAGCTACCAGTGGCCGGGCAACATCCGCGAGATGCAGAACGTCATGGAGCGGGCGGTCCTGCTGTGCGACGGGCAGGTGATCGAGGTCGCCCACCTGCCGCGGGAGATCATCGGCGAGGACACCGAGCCGCTGCTGACCAAGGAGGACTCGAGCCTGTGGGGCTACGAGAAGGCCCTCATCGTCCGGGCCCTCAAGGAGGCCGGCTGGAACCAGACCCGCGCCGCCAAGGCCCTGGGCATCTCCCGCGATAACCTCCGCTACCGCATCAAAAAATACGAAATCCAGCGGCCGGAGTGAGACGGCGGCCTCGCGGCCTCGCTACGATGCTCGGGCACACGTGTTCACGTTGCGAGCTGTGCAGCAAGGTCCGCAAATGCTCGTAGCGTCCGCACATGCTGGTGAAATGGCAACTGCGTCTCGTAGCTGAATCGCTGCTGATGGTAATCACTGTAGGTTTGTACACCAATCGCCCAATCTTCCCGCGTAAAGAGATTCTTTGCTTGTGCAGGGGACAATACCTTCATTGCCTCAGTGCTCGGAGTTGTGTTGACCTTCACCGCAATTGTGAATGGGTGCAACTCAACATCCATTCTTCGCTCAGCATACGCAGGGGGCAGATAAGCATGGAGGAAATCCTTGATCTCCGGACGCAGTAGCCGATCAAAGCGAACGGGAAGGTCAACACCCAAAGTACGGGTAATGTAAACCGATCTGTACAGATGCTTCGGGTCTCCCAAAACGTCAATGCTCAGCGAAAAGAACTCAGCGAGCATGACTCTGGTTTGCTCAATCTCGGGCCATTCCATCGCACGCTCGTCTGCCTCGGTCAGGGGCCTCCCCTTCTGCGAGGCAGACATTAATACCGAATCCTCATCAATGATCAACCTATCCACATGCAGCCCCGTCGCCGGGTTCAGAACCACGTCTTGGATCGCCACCCGATCCGACCCTTTCTTGTCGTCTGCCTTTTCGACTTGCCACTTTCTCAGCGACCGCGTGAGCTGGATGCCCTGATTACTCAAATAATCAGCAAGGCGTTCTGCGTCGAATCCAGCTCGGCTGAAGTCCGATTGATACTGTTGATAAACCTCAATCTTGATGTCCGAGACACTGACGTCCATGCTGGTCACCCTGTTCCTTTTATGAGGCGTAAGGGGTTTCCGGTAGTCGTGAAGTAGGTCGGGTCGGGCGTCGTCAGCCCCTTTTCTTCTGATTTGAGATCCTGCCCTTCCAGCCCGTCCAAGCCAGTTCTGCCCGATGCCCATTTTCGTAGAGACGGTGGAGATCGGATGAGCGTTTCTATGTCACGGGGCTTCCCTTGGAATGAATACCGTTCTTCCATTGACAGGTCGCTTGTCACTATGGAGCGATAGAAGTGTCCTGAGGACTCTGCCCTCGGGCCGCCGAGAGCCGATGCCCCAGACTCCTTGCGGCTTTCAGCGTAGGCTCTTGCTCGATGTGGGTCTGGAGCCAATCGATCGAAGACTATCGCCGCATCGGCCATGCGTTGCCAATCTTCGTCAGTCCAATAACCAGCCGCATAGGCGTAGACGAACCAATCCCAGACCTCATCTTCCTTTGGATGATGGAGTCGAAAGAGCCGATCGAGGCTGAACGGGAGTGTCGGGTCATGCTTTTTGACGGCGCGCATGATGCCTTGACGGGCGATGTCTCGGCTTCCACTGTCCAGACAACCCGAGGCGGCACTTGCGACGTAACGAGGATCGTTCATCTCGCCAGCCCAGAATGCCAGATCGTCTGCCTTGACTCTAAGCTGGCCTATGCAGGCGAGTAGTTCAGCATGTAGGTCGCCGTAGCTGGTCTCAATTCCCTTGAAGCGCGCTGGCCGTGCTGCATCTGCAAGTGCCTGTTTGGCGCATGATCCTAGAGGTCGCAAGCTTATGGTGCGAGCGCGAATGCGCCGGAGCAAACGAAACGCTCCGGCGATCAACTCATGGTCATTGTCTTTCGCTGCGTCAGAGGCCGCGAGTTCAACGGCGTCCTCGATGCACTGTTGGTCGGCCGATGCTGATCGGTTCCACCTGTCGATCCAAAGCTGGACCTCGCTGACCCGAGCATGCGGTGAGGGTAGGGGAAAGCTAGGAACCCTCTCCCCTCGAAGGTTGCTCAGGATCGCACAAGCAATCCCTTTCGCGTTCGTATTCTGTGGTGCAGCAATCATTTCAGCACGATCAGTTTCCGGTCTAAGTCACCTAAGGTCAACGGACGGTGAAGGCGCTCCGGCAAGCCGCCAGGATGCGTTCGACCACAGGCACGGAACTGCCCGCCCCAACCGCCATCACAGATTGTAGGCATCCGCAACTGTCCAATTCCATTGGTCGGATAGCATGCAAGAACGTACGGTGAATCAGACGATGAATCAGCATGAAAGTCCATGCCGAGCGCCTCGACAACGGCCTGTGCGTCGAGGAGCCCGAGGGGAGACGCGAACTTTGACTCGGCAAAGGGATGATCCGCGTCAAGAGCAAAAGTGGCCCAGGCAACATGATATGGCGGCGATGACGGCGAGCCAGTTCGGATGCGGACATTCGCGAACGGCGCTAACGCAGCCCTCTTTGCCGGGTCGTCGAACTGCTCTGTGGTTAACACATTCCAGACTTCCTTCTCATGCACGCTCCCATTCCAATCGGTCTTGTGGAACACGTGTGCAAGACGGGGTGGCGGTTGGTCATCGACATCCCCAGGTCGAGGGAGTTCCTGGGGCCCACGCCGTGCTCCGCAACTCTCGACAGTCTCGCGCATTATCGGCCCGTGCGAATCCCTGTCGAGTGAGCCTGATCTATGGGCCGTCAAGAGCCGGCCCACATAGGCTTCGAGTTCGTCGAGGTTCTCCCAATGGGTGTCTCGCCTCAGATTCTCGGCAAACTGGTTGCCCTCTATGGAGCCACATCTCAGTGATTCAACCATGGCTTCAATGTGTTCGCGCCGCAAGGAGTTGCCTTCCGCTAACAACTTCTCAAGCAGTTCATCAAGAGTATGCATATGTGGATTGCTCCACGCCGAAGCTCCCCAGTGCAGATCGCGCACTCGGGGGGCGGCAGCCGATTCATTGAGGGGATGGTAACGTCACAGCCGAAAGTTGCAAGCGCCAGACCCCTGGGAGGGGTAATTCTGGCAACCGATTACTGGTTTCTCCGGCAGGATCGGCGATGAATACGGCAGGTGAGCGTTTTCCCCCAAAGGGCCAGTTGCATTCAGAATCTCGAACGAGGAGTGAACCGAAGGGGGAAGCCGGGGCATGAGTTCTCGTCCGGCGATCACGTTACGGGGCAGCCTTCCGAACTGGAGGGTGTGGAGGCGGGCAAGGCCGCGATAGGTGCCTTGCGGCCAAGGCCCCCGCCTCCTCCCCAGGGGGGCGGGAGTGTGCTTCGGTCGTGGCTCCCCCGACGGCACAATAATGGCATGGGCATCTTCCGGCAACTTGACGCTGGGGTTGGGCGGACGCACCAAGCCATTCTCGACGATGCCGGCCATGGCCAAGGGACGCGGGGTTTGCGGACGAAATGGGCCTCCAGGGGCTCGCCCGTCCGATTTGCACGCCAGGGATTCCACCATGTTGCCCGCGCTGACGGATGGTTCGGTCGGCCGCCCGTGGCCTGGTCGGGGCCAGGAATACGGCGATGTCGCCGGGCGGGGTCGATGGCGACACTTCTGGCCGGTTTTGTGGTGGGCTGGCTGAGCGCGGTCGAGCCGCCGTCGCGCGAGCAGGTCTGCGACTTTGCCGGGATCGCACGCGAACGGCTGCAGTAAGCATTCATGGGGCACGGAAGCAGCGTCTCGGCGGACTCGAGCCGGTGGGGCATGAACGGCCCCTTCAGGGCCGGCTTGGGGTGCGTGGTTCGGTCCCAGGCCTGCGGCCTGGGCTGGTGGAACGAGCCCTTCAGGCTCGAAGACCAGGGAGACCCCGCCAGGCTCGAAGACTGGGGGGAAGCCCGCCATGCCTGCGAAGGTGCGCGCGCCCGGTGTGCATGTTGCCAGGGCGGGTATACTGGATCGCCGATGGCGCTCTGGACTCGAATGGCATGCGGGGGCAGGCAGCGATGCGGTCCACGCCTCCGGCATTGACTGCCTTCGGCGCGGCTGCAACTTGGCTGGCCTGATGGAGGTAAGTGATGCATGCGGCAAGTTACGTCGGTCGCATCGGGTGGCGGCTGGTCTGCTCGGCGATGCTGTTGTGCGGCTCGGGATGCGCGGCTTTTCACTCGTTGAGCCCGTACGAGCAGGCGGTGTTCTATCGTTCCGTCGGGCATCGGGATCCCCAGGGCGGGGGATGGATGATTCCGGTACGCGGCTGGGTCTACGAGGATTCGTGGTTGAGCAGGAATCTATCGTTTTTTGGCAGGGTGTTCGACGTTGATGATCTGGTGCCGGACCGCAAAGAGCGACGGATGCTTCGCGATCGGTTGCGCCCGTTCTTCGTGGATAACGAGACCCGCAAGTCGCTGAATATCTCCGTCGGCGAGGCGCAGTATCGGCTGAAGCCGACCAGGAGTGGCGGGCACGTGGCCGACCGGATCCGAGTGACGGATGAGCAGGTCCGCGCCTTGGGGGTGGGACCGGAGGGTGGGCCGGGGCGCCTGACTTATCGCGTGGCCACCTGGCCGGACGAGGATCGGCTCGTGATGGGCGAGGTGTTGCTCCTCGATGACCAGGGGTTGAGTGTGGCCTCCGACATTGATGACACCGTCCGGGTCACCGAGGTCAACAACACGAGGCGGATGCTGAGAAACACGTTTTTGCAGCCGTTCGTTCCGGTGCCCGGGATGGCCGAGGTGTACGCGGGCTGGGCGGCGGATCATGGCGCCGAGTTCCATTATTTGTCCACTTCGCCGTGCCAGCTCTACGAGCCGGTCGTAGCGTTTCTGGATCAGGAAGGGTTTCCGGAGGGCTCGATGCACCTCAAGGCGATCAAGCGTGAAGGGGGCATGATGGGTGCCATCCTGGACATGTTCGAGGCGCCGCGATCATTCAAGTACCGGGAGCTCGAAGTCCTGTTGGCGGCCTTCCCCAACCGGCGTTTTGTACTGGTCGGTGATTCCGCGCAGGAGGACCCGGAGATCTATGCCGACGTGGCGCGGGCGTTCCCGGGGCGGATCCAGCGTATCCTGATCCGGAACGTGACGTGCGAGGGGGCCGGGGCGGAGCGGTATAAGGAGACCTTCCGGGACCTTCCGCCCGGGCTGTGGGTGATCTTCGACGAGGCCGAGGAGATGCGCAGCGCGGGCATTGCCCACGGCCCGGAGAGTTAGGAGCCGCGGATCCGGCTCCGCTTCGCTACGCCGAGACGAGTGGACGCCGATAAGCACCGATGAAAGACCCGCTGAGTCGGTGTCGAGGTGACGCCTTGTTCCCGTGACCCGATGGACGCGGCTGTCTGTCGCGGATGCACCGCCGCGAAGGACCTGGAGACTCCTGCCGCCGGACAGGGTATAGGGCGGCTGGTCGGCACAGCCCACCAGCATGCGGACGCGGTCCGTGTCTCTCGGGCGATTGGCGGCGTTGGAAACGGCGGCGCGTATGTGGTATCTTGCCGCGCAGGGTTGCGGGGTGTGGGAATAGTCAGGACATGGTATCGGCATCCGGAGCACAGGGAGGCACGCACATGAAGCGCAAGTACTCAGTGATCCTAGGCAATCTTGGCAACACCTGTGACCGCTTCTGCAGCGGCTACAAGGACAACCCCGGCACCATAGCCATGCTGAAGCGAGCCGCCGCGATCCCGCATGTGCAGGGGATCGAATTGGTCGGCACCTGGGACATCCGGCCGGACAATCTGCGCGAAATGAAGCGTGCCCTGAAGGGACATGGCCTGGAGTGTGTCTCGATTATCCCGGACCTGTTCGCCGATAAACGCTATTGGAAGGGCAGCTACAGCGCCGTCGATCCCAAGGTTCGCCGACTCGCGTTGGACTATACGCGGCAGATGTGCGAGATGGCCCGCGAGCTGGGCTGTCGCACGATGAACCTGTGGCCGGGGCAGGACGGCTACGACTACCTGCTGTGTGCCGATTACGAGCGGCAGCGGGAGTGGCTGTGCGACTCGGTGGCCAAGCTTGCGGATGCCTTTCCCGACCTGCGGTTCGCGTTGGAATACAAACCCAAGGAGCCGCGTACCCATAGTTATCTGGCGCGCATGGCCGACACGCTGCTTCTGGCCCAGGAAACGGGGTGCAGCAATGTCGGCGTGACCATCGACACCGGACACGCGTACGTGGGCGGCGAGGTGGCCGGGGAAGCCATCGTGCTCGCCAAACGGGCCGGCGATCGCCTGTTTCACATGCATTTCAACGATAATCATGGTAGCTGGGATGACGACATGATCGTCGGCAGTGTGCACACCGTCTGCTACCTGGAAACGCTCTATTGGCTGGACCGTTGCGGTTACGACGGATGGTTGAGCATGGACCAGTATCCATACCGCGAGGATGCCGCCGGGGCGATCGGCGAGAGCATCCTGTGGCTGCGGCAGTTCGACAAGATCCTGCAGAAGCAGCGCAAGGCCATCGACCAGCTTGTGACCGGCGGCGACGCGATCAAGACATCGGCGTTTCTGCGACGCGTGCTGACCTGAAGGTCCGAGACCTGCCCCCGACGACAGGATTCGTGATCGGGTAACCGCTCACGAGTCGGACCGGGGGCTGTGACGGAATCGGCGAACCGCAGGCGCTGTCCAGCGAGCCGCCGAGTTCCACCCAAAACATTGGTGGGACTGGGCGTCCCTCTTGACTTCACAAAACAGGCTCGAGTAGACTTCCACAATGACATCAATAGATACCAGTTTTCCGCAGCCCGTCGAGCGTCACCGCAGCCCGGCCTCGTATCGTTTATTGCTGGCCTTCCTCATGGTCGCCTCCCTGTTTTTCATCTGGGGGTTTTGTCATGCCATGCTGGACGTGCTGAACAAGCACTTCCAGGACGTCCTGCAGGTCAGCAAGACGCAGTCGGGCTTCATCCAGACTTCGGTATTCGGCGCTTACTTCATTATGGCCCTGCCGGCCGCCTTGTTGATCCGTCGCATCGGGTACCAGCGAGGCATCCTCCTCGGCTTGTTGGTCGTGGCCGCCGGTGCTTTCCTGTTCATTCCCGCAGGGATGATCTTCAAGACCTTCTGGGCGTTCTTGCTGGCCCTGTTCGTACTCTCCAGTGGCCTGGCGTGTATCGAGACTGCGGCCAATCCATATGTGACCGTGCTCGGCCCGAAGGACGGTGCGGCCGGCCGATTGTCCGTGGCCCAGGCGTTCAACTCCCTGGCCTACATCATCGCCCCCACGGTAGGCGGGGTGCTCATCTTCGGCCAACACAAGGAAGCCGGGGCCGCGGTGGATTTTCGCCCCCTGCTGTTACCCTATATCGCCCTGGGGTGTGTGGTCATACTTGTGTTTGCCGTCTTCTCGCTCATCAAGCTGCCGCGCATCGACGAGCAGAAGAGCGATGAGAGCGCTGCCGATGACACCTCGGCCCATAAGGCTCCCCTCATCCGCCAACCCCATTTTGTCTGGGGTATCGTGACCCAGTTCCTGTACATTGCCGCCCAGGTTGGTGTGAATGCCTTCGCCGTCAACTACATCCTGGAGAACGCCATCACCAAGGATGCCTCGGGAACCAGCACCATCGCTCCGCTCTTTGCCTGGTACGGCTCGGTTACCGGGGCGGCCACACCCGCGGCCACGGCGGCCTACGTCGTGACCATCGCCATGGTGCTCTACGCGGCCGGGCGCTTCTCCGGTGCCGCGATCGCCAGAGTCATCCAGCCCCACCTGATGTTGTCCCTGTACGGCATCGCCAACGTCATGATCATCCTGATCGTCATGGCGAACATCAGCCAGGTTTCCTGGATCGTCCTGCCCCTGTGCTGGCTCTTCATGTCGATCATGTTTCCCTTCATCTTCGCCATGAGCCTGCGCAACCTGGGCGGCAAGACCAAGTTGGCCGCCTCCTTCCAGATCATGTCCATCGTCGGCGGTGCGATCGCCCCGCCGCTCATGGGTTGGCTGGCGGACACCTACCACAGCATGGCTATTTGCTTCATTCTGCCGCTGATCGGCTTCATCGCCACGACCATCTACGGATTTGCGTATCCACGCCTGCTGGCCAAGTCGGCGCGTGCGGAGTGAGTCGGCCGGTTCGCGGATGTCACCCTGGCAAGGGCGGACCGCACATGAAACGACGAGACTTGCTCAAGGCGGCCTCGACCGTCGGCGTCGGAGCGGTGGCGATCGGCACACTGCCGCGATGGACACAGGCGGTGTCCGGGGGGGCGGACGAACACGTCGATGTCCTGGTGATCGGCGGCGGCACGGCAGGCACGATCGCGGCCATTCAAGCAGCCCGTGCAGGGGCGCGGACGTTACTGATCGAGGCGGGCAGCCAGCTTGGCGGGACCATGACCACCGGCGGCGTAGCCGCCCCGGGCCTGTTCCATGCCTGGGGCAAGCAGGTGATCACGGGGATCGGCTGGGACCTGATTACCCACGCGCTGGCATTAGATGGCGGCACGATGCCCGATTTCTCCCAAGTTCCCCAATCGCATTCTCACCACCAGGTCCACATGAACGGTCCATTATACGCCGCCCTGGCGGAAGAAGCGGCCCTCAAGGAGGGCGTGATCCTTGCGTATTATGAGCTTCCGGGCGGCGTTACCCAGACCGGCGGTGGCTGGGAAGTGGAGACGGTCGGCAAAGGCCTGCGTCGCAGAATCTCATGCCGACAACTCATCGATTGCACGGGTGGTGCCGACGTTGTCGGCATGATCGGGCTGCCGCGGTTGCGAGAAGCGGAGAGTCAGCCGGGCACGCTGATGTTCAGTTTCGGCAACTACGACACCCCCCAACTGGATGCCGAACTGATCCAGCAACGTTATCGACAGGCACTGGCCAGCGGCGGGCTTCGCCCGGGTGACTTCCAGCACGCCGAGGGCCGGTTCATCAACTTCCTCCGCTGTGGCGGTACCAACGCCCAGCATGTGTTCGAGGCGGACAGTTCCACCTCCGTGACCAGGACGGTAGCCAATATCGCCGGCCGCGCCTCCATGCTGCGGCTGCTGCGGTTCATCCGTTCACTGCCCGGCTGCGAGGACGCGCGCCTGCTGAGGATGCAGACGGAGACGGCGGTGCGCGAGACGTACCGCATTGTGGGCGAGGTCCAGATCACGGTCGAAGACTATACGAGCGGCCGGCTCTTCGAGGATGCGATCGGATACTCCTTCTATCCGATCGATCTACACGATCATGGCGGGGTCAAGCCCCAGCCGCTGAGCCCCGGCGTTGTCCCGACCATCCCGCTCCGGGCATTGGTTCCCCGGGGAAGCCGCAATCTGCTGGTCGCGGGGAGAAGCGTCAGCAGTGATCGGCTGGCGAACTCGGCGCTTCGCGTGCAAGCCTCCTGCATGGCCATGGGGCAGGCCGCCGGGGCCGCCGCGGCCTTGGCGTCACAGAGAGGAACCACCCCGCTGGCGGTCGCGTTCAACGAACTCACGGCGCTCTTGCGAAAGCACGGTGCGACCGTGCCGGGATGACTATGCGTCGCGGCTGTGTGAACGGCATGACGATGTTTTCGGGATCCTGTACGCGTCGCTCGGGCACGGCCGTGTTGGCCCTGGTGGTGTGCGCGGGGATGTGGAGTCTGGGCGGGCCGCTGATCAAGCTGCTGGACGGGGCGGGCGGCGTGGTGGCCCCGACGGCGGGCCTGACGATCTCCTTCTACCGCTGCCTGTTCGGGGGGCTGTGTTTCGTGCCGTGGGCGATGGCCGCCTGGCCGACCCGTTGCCGGGTGAGGCCCGCCTGGTTTGTGGCCTCGGTCGCGAGCTTCACGGTCATGACCGTGGCGTTCGTGCTGGCGACGATGCACACCACCGCCGCCAACGCCATCATCCTGCAGTACACTTCCCCGCTCTGGGTGTTCCTTCTTTCTCCGCTGCTGCTGGGCGAGCGGCCGAGCCTGGCGGAGGGGGGAGTTTTGCTGGTGGCCATGGTGGGTGCGGGCATCATCCTGCTGGGCGACGGCGGTACGAACGGGGCCGGCCTGGCGACCGCCCTGGTCAGCGGGCTGGGCTACGGGATATTGACCGTCATCCTGCGGCGGCTGCGGGCGGTCGGGGCCGGCCTGCTGGTCTGTGTAAACTGTCTGGGCTCGGCGGTGCTGCTGGTCCCGGTGGTGGCGTGGTTCGGCTCGTTTGGGTTGACCGGCGGCCAGCTCATGCTCATCGCCCTGCTGGGCATCGTCCAGGTGGCCGTGCCCTACGCCCTCTTCTCCTGGGCCCTGCAGCACATCGAGGCCCACCGGGCGGCCCTCATCCTGCTCATCGAGGTGGTCCTCAACCCCATCCTGACTTACCTGGTGGTGGGCGAGCAGGTCTCCGCGGCGACGCTGCTCGGCGGCCCGCTGATCCTGCTCAGCGTGGTCGGCTGGATCCTGCTCGGCCAACTCCGCCCCGCCGCTGACGTGCGGCTACCCGGCGGAGGTGTGCGGAGAAATGCTCTGCGCTAGGCCCGGCGTTTACGCCGGGTAACGAAGGTTGCTCAACGCATCCCTGATCGCGAGGGGCGCGGTGGGGCATCACGCGGTCCCCTGGGCCTCGGCCTGTCGTCGCCGCTTCCACTCCTCGGGGTCGATCAGCCGCCCCTGGTTCTGTTGCTGCAGGCGCCGCTGCCGCTCGGCCATTTCCTCGACGCTGCCGTGGCACTGCTCCCACAACTGCTCCCGGATGCGATGGATCTCAGCCACGATAGGGTCTGACGTCATGGTCAATCCTCCAAAAGCGCATCTCAGCAGGTCAAACCGTTTGTCGGCTCCGTCCCACCACTGACGCGTCACCGCCTGGTGCGCAGCCACCACCAAGTACTGGCTCGGGCGGCTGGTCAGGTAACTGATGACGCTGGTCTCCACGTATACCGTCGGCCTCATGCACGTCATTATAACTCAAACTGACCGAATACTCGCCAACGAGCCGCGGGCGGCGCTGAGCGGGAGGCGGGTATCGGCCTCGATGGCCAGGAGGCGGTTGTATTTGGCGAGGCGTTCGGACTGGGTGATCGAGCCGATCTTGATCTGGTCCCCGGCCCAGCCGACGGCGAGGTCGGCAAGCCAGTGGTCCTCGGTCTCACCGCTGCGGGCGCTGATGGTCACCTGCCAACCGGCATCGCGGGCGAGCCGGCAGGCGTCCGCCGCCTCGGTCAGCGTGCCGACCTGGTTCACCTTGAGCAGCAGGGCGGTCGCGGACCCGGTTTCCCGGGCCTGCCGGATGCGCGAGGGGTTCGTGCACAGCAGGTCGTCCCCGAGCACGAGGCATTGCTTGCCGATCGCGTCGACCAGCTTGGGCCAGTGGTCCCAGTCGTCCTGGGCCAGGCCGTCCTCGACGCTGACGAGCGGGTAGCGCTCGACCCAGTCGGTCAGGCACGCGACCATCGCGTCGCCGTCGAGTCGCCGGTCGCCGAGGTGATAGCGACCATCCTTGTAGAAGTGGCTGCTGGCTACGTCAACGGCCAGGACCACGTCGCGCCCGGGAGTCAGGCCCGCGGCGTGGATGGCGGCGACGGCGTTATCGAGCATGGCCTCGTCGGACTCGAACGGCGGGGCGAGACCGCCCTCGTCGGCGGTGAGGGCCCGCATGTGGTAGCGCTCGCGGGTCAAGTCGGCGGCGGCCTGGTAGACGGCATAGGTCATCGCGAGGGCTTCGTCCGTGGTCGTGGCGGCGACGGGTACGACCAGCGTGTCCTGGATCACCACCTGGTGGCCGGCGTGCTTGCCGCCGCTGAACAGGTTGATCGTGGGACGGGGCAGCGTGCGCAGCGGCTCGCGGAGCAGGTCGCTGAAGTGCCGGTAAAGGGGCACGCCCTGCTCGACGGCCGTCGCGCGGGCGAAGGCCAGCGAAACCGCGAGGATGGCGTTGGCCCCGAGCCGCGATTTTGTGGGGGTGCCGTCGAGTTCGATCAGCAGGCGGTCCAACTCCTCCTGGTTGGTGAACGCGCGGCCGGCGAAGCTGGCGTTGATCTCGCCGTTGACGTTGGCGACCGCGTGGCGGCAACCCAGGCCCCGGTAGCGGGCGGGGTCGCCGTCGCGCAGCTCATGGGCCTCGGCCAAGCCGGTCGATGCGCCCGAAGGCACGGAGACCGTGGCCGTCGCCCCGCCGGCCAGCGTGCAGGTCGCGCTGACCGTGGGTCGGCCGCGGCTGTCAAGAATCTCCAGAGCGGTAAGCCGTTGAATCGTCGGCATCGATCTACAGTTCCCTGGCGAACCCCTCCACCAGCGCGGGTACGTCCGCGGGCGGATCGGCGATCAATGATAGCACGGCGGAGCGCTGGCGGCCGCGTTCGCTGCGGCTGAGGTACTCCAGGGGCGAACGCCCGTCCACGCGGGCCAGCAGGCAGCCGAGCGTATGACGCACCGCGAACGGCTCCAGGTCCGCCGACCAGCCGGTGTCACCCAGGGCCCGCCGGTAGGTGGTCAAGAACTCGCGGGCGGCGCTGAGAAACTGCTGACGGTGTCCCGCGAGATGGTGGGCCTTGCTGAGCAGGTGGGTCATGGCGAAGCCGAGATCGAAGGCCGGGTCGCCGAAATGGATGACCTCGTGGTCGAGCAGGACGAGGCGGCCGTCGTGGATGAGGATGTTCTTGGGGCTGTAGTCGCCGTGGACGAGCGTGAGGCGGCGGGTCCGGCAGTCGTCGATCAGGGCCTGGAGGAAGGGTGCGGCGGGGGGCACCCGGCCGGCGGCATACGCGTAGTACGGTTCGAGGCGGAGCGACTCGAAGAACGTGCGGTCGGCAAAGACGGGTTCGATCTCGCCCCGCTGCTCGTGGCCGCGACGATGGATCAAACCCAGCAGCGTCGCGAATTGCCGAACGTGGTCGAGATCGAGGCGGCCGGCCAACAGCTCGGTTTTCCAGTTGGCGTGCGGCTCGGGCACGGCGGCCATGGCGAGCAGGTGATGGTCGTGGTCCTCGAAGACGAGCGGGGTGACCGTTCCCGGCGGCGCCAGGCGGCTGAGCCATCGCAGGCCGAGCGCCTCGCGGTGGATCCGTGCTGGGTCGCTGAACCAGTCGGCCTGGACGCGCAGGCGGGCGAGGGCCTGCTTGATCACCCAGGCCTGGCCGCCGGGCCTCTGCACGAGCACCGTCCGGTTCGACACGCCGCCGGCCAGCACGCGGAGCACGCAGGTTTCATCCTTGCCCACGCGCCCCGTCCGCCGCAAATACGTCAGCAGCGAAGGCGGGTGCTCGATGTCGAGTGCGTCGGTCATGATCGCGGGCACCTCAGGAACACCGGGCGTTTACAGCGTCGTTCGATCATGGAGGTCCTGGGCACCCACCGTCTCCGCCGCGATTCTCTTCTTGGCCGCGCTCCGCTTGATGATGGTCACGACGAACACGATCATCGCCGCCAGGCAGCAGATCCCCCCGACGGCGGTGCCGAGACAGGTCATACCGATCGCCCCGAACATCCCCCACAAGACGCTTGTGCCGACCGCCAGCACCGCGGGTGTGGCCGACGCATCCGGAAACGAGCCCTCCACGCGATACTCGCCGGGCGTGGGGGCATCGAACTGGAACAACCGCACGCCTTGCCGGCTGCCCATGGTGTAGTTTTCGCTCATCTGTGAGGCTTGCAGCGGCAGCGACTGGCCGTCGGGGCCGGTCACCGTAACGGTGAGGCCCGGCAGTTGCTGGGCGTTCGCGTACGTCTGCCCGCCCACCGCACTTTGATACTCGTGGTAGATCGCGATCGTCCCCGGCTCGGCCACCTGTACGACACCTTCGCCGGGCACGACGATCTGCGTGAGCCCCTCGCCGGCCTGCATGATCATGCGAATCATCGATCCCATGCTGCCGGCGAATAGGGCCGACCCGACCGCGAGCAGAACGGCCGCCAGGCCATACAGCCCGCGGCTGGGACGAATGGACGTTTCATCGTTCATCGTTGTTCTCCTGCAACGCGCCTCGTTGGGCGGTCACCGCGAACGAGGACCAGGCCGCAGCCGAAAGGCACCTTTCATGAAACCGTGCCGCCTGCGGCGATGCGGCAGGGGCTACACCACGATCCGCTCCTGGGCCGCGTCGAAGGTGGCCGTCTTGCCCGCCCGCGAAGCCAGCGTGGCCATCTGCAACGCGGTCTGCACGTGATAAGTCAGGTCGATCGGACAGGATGGCTGCTTGCGCGTCCGGCAGCAGTCGAAGAACTCGCCCATGTGGCGGCCGTGATCGAAATGGCCGGCGATGGGGATGCGTCTGGCCGGCCGGTTGGTGATGCCCGGGGCGGGGGTGAAGACGATATCGGAGCCCTCGAAAGTCAGGGTGCCGTCCCAGCCGCGGATGACCGGTGCGCGGCTGGGGGCCCGCTCGGCACCGGCGGCGTGATCGCTGGCCTGCGTGCCGACCATCGACAGGCTGACCCGCTCGGGATAATCCACCAGCATGTTGAACGTGTCGGGCACCTCGCGTTCCTCGTACCGGAACTTGCCCGCCGTGGCGGTGGCCAGGCTGGGGAAGGTCAGGCCGGCCATGTAGATCGCCTGGGTGATGACGTGCGGATAGAGGTCGGTGACCGGGCCGCCGGAGTAGTCCTCGTACATCCGCCAGCGGAAGAACCGGCTCACGTCAAAGTCGCGCCGCGGGGCGTCGCCGAGGAAGGCCTCCCAGTTGAGGTCGGCCCCCGGTTGGGCTTGAGGGTCGTCGATGGGCATGCCGCGTTCGCCCCAGTCGCCCATGCGGAAGAAGCCGCATTCGATATGCACGACCTTGCCGATCAGGCCCTCGCCGATGAGTTGCCGGGCCTGGTGCCACGCGGGGTCGGACATGTACTGCGTGCCGAGCTGGAAGACGCGGCCGGATCGCCTGACCTCCGCGGCCATCTGCCGGGTCAGGTCGAATTGCCGCCAGTGGGTCACCGGCTTCTCGCAGTAGACGTCCTTGCCGGCCCGCACGGCGTTGATGACCTGCGGGCCGTGGATGTGGTCGGGGGTGGCGATGCCGACCGCATCGACGCGCGGGTCGTCGAGCAGTTCGCGATGATCGTCGTAGACGGCCTGGACGCCCAGTCGCTCGGCGGTCTTGCGGAGCCGCGGGCGGTAGATGTCGCACAGGGCGACGATCTCCACCTGGGTACCGCCATCTCGCAGGGCCTTGACGAGGTTGAGCAGGGCGTTGCCCTCGCCGCCGCAACCGATCATGGCGAACCCGATGCGGTCATTGGCCCCGAGCACGCGAGCCGCCGCCTTGCGGCTCAGCAGGCCGGGAATAGCAGCGACTCCGATGGCGGCCTTGCCGGCCTGCTGGAGTAAGCCGCGACGCGTCGGTCTGCCGAAGTCTTTGCGGTGATCAAATGAGTTCATGCCACTTCCCTCAGATGTTCCTGGCCAGCGGCACCGCTGAGCATTCCATGGCACTCCCATCCCGTCCGTGCCATGTGCCGGCGCCACTCTCCGGTTGAGTTGATACGCGTGGGATTCTACCGTTGGGCGATGATCTGCGAAACCCCGGCCACACGGACCCGCATCGACGCGTCCGGGACCGAATTGACCGGGCGCCGGTACGCTGGGAACCGAGTCAACTTGTTGATGGACGTGCCCAGGCGTACGTGACGAACAGCAACAAGTTGCCTTGGCCCTAACGGCAACAAGTTGCCTTGGTCCTGGCAACGGCCCCCGCCGATTCTGTCACGGACCCGATGCCTGGGGTCCGTGACAGTCCAGGCGGCTGTCTGGGTGGCCCAGGTCCTCTATCTGGGTGGCCCAGGTCCTCTGGACCTGGGGGAGCGATTGCGGCCAACGAATCCATGCCGTGACCGGATTGGGGTTCCCACTGCGAGTCAATCGCTCCCCCACCCCCAGAGGAGGTGGGCCACTCGTCCAAGCAACCCCCGGCCAGGATGGCAGCGTGGGCTCTGCCCGCGGCCCAGAGAGGATCGCACGCAGAGGCGCAGGGACCGCAGAGAAACGCAGCGATGCCTCTCTGCGATCTCTGCGCCTCTGTGTGAACTTTTTTATTCTCCTGAAAACCAGGAACCTGCGGTTGGCATTGCAGGCTACCAGCTATCGGAGCGGAACGGGGAGGCGGGCAGGCCCTCTTTGTTCATGAGGTTGGGGGCGGCTTCCTGGTGCCAGCCGAAGCGGACGGCGACGGGCTTGGCGACCTGGGGGCTGCGCACCACGAGGGTCTGGCCGTCGATGGCGGCCTCGGCGGAGTGGAACTGCTGATCCTCGCCGGCGAGTTGGAACCAGGTCAGCGGCTGACCGTCGCGCGAGGCCAGCCCCCCGCCGACGTGATCGAAGTGCACGCGCATGGCGCCCTCCTCGACGGCGGCCGACTTGAACAGCGGGCCGGAGTAGACCAGCCCCTGCTGGTTGTAAGTTTTCGCCAGGGCCCAGAGGGCGAGCCGGTGGCCGACGTCGCGTTTGTTGCGCGGGTGGATGTCCTCGACGTTGCCGATGTCGACGGTCCCGGCCATGCCCGTGTTGCGGATGGCCAGGCTGGCCGTCTGGGCCTCCCACAGGCGCGGCAGGGCCTGGGGGTCTTCGTTCCCGTAGCGGAACGGGGCGATCTGCACGAAGTAGAAGGGGAAGAGGCCCTGGTCCCAGACCGAACGCCAACCGCCGATCAGGGCGCGCATCTTGTCGGCGTAGGCCATACCGTCCTTGAGGTTGGACTCGCCCTGGTACCAGATGGCCCCGCAGAGGGTGAAGGGTACCAGCGGATGAATCATGCCGTTGTAGATGGCCGTCGGCTGGGTGTGCTGTTCGAGCAGGTGGTGGGGCCACTCGGGCGGAGCGGGCACGGTCTGCCCCGCGTCCAGGTGCTGCCGGGCGAGCGGCGTCCAGCGCTCATATTCCTCGACGGCTTTGGCGACCGCCTTGTGATAGTTGGGGGTCGCATCGTCGATCAGCTTCACCACATCCTGGAGGGTCGGCACCATGGCGAACCCCGCCCGCGGCGTCCAGGGTTCGATCCGCGTCCCGCCCCAGGAGCTGTCGATCAGCCCGATGGGCACGTCAAGCTTGGTGTGCAGCTCCAGGCCGAAGAAGTACGCCACCGCCGAGAAGCCGCTGTTGAAGAAGCCGCCGGTCGAGATGTTCTCCGGCGAGCAGGGTCGCCACTGGACGTCCACGTCGTCGAGTGCGGTTGGGGAGGTCTTCCACGGCAGATGGAAGAGCCGGATGTTCGGGTGATCGGCCTGTTCGATGGCCTCCGGGCCGCCGTCCACGGACTTGAGACCCATCTCCATGTTGGATTGCCCGGAGCAGAGCCAGACGTCACCGACGAGGACGTCGGTGAGTTCGAGGGTATTTTTGCCGGTGATGGTCAGGGTATGCGGTCCGCCGGCCGGCAGCGGATCCAGCCGGACCCGCCACCTGCCGCCCACGTCGCCCCGGGTGGTAACCTCCTGGCCGGCCAGCTTCACGCGCACTTCTTCGTCCGGATCGGCCCAGCCCCAGATCTGCACGGGGAGCTGCCGTTGGACGACCATGTGACTGCCGATCACGTGTGGCAAGCGGACGTCCGCGTGTGCCGTGGGCAGAGCGGCCGCCGCGGCCAGGAATACCAGGGCCGTCGCCAGCAGCCTTGCGCTCATATCGGTGCGCCTCCCGTCGCCGGACCGTCGCATGAATGCGGCGGCTCGGATCGTGTTCACTGGGTTCGTCCTCGCTGGGTTCGTGTTCACTGGGTTTGTGTTCGTTCGGCTCAGCGCTGCGATGCTCGCATGCATTCTGGATTCTCCCACGGGCTGTCCTCGAGGGCTTGCCTCCACGCCGCCCACCACGGGCCGGTCTTGGCAGTCCCCGCCATTGTGCCCGGGTCAGCATAACGAGGCCGCGCCGTCCCGTCATGGCTCAGAACATGGGAGGGGCTGTCACGAATGACTTGAACCACCAAGACACAAAGACACCGTAACCGTTCACAGGCTTTCGGGGCATGTTTGCCGAGAGACAGACCACGAAGGACTGGTGACCGTTCACAAGACACCAAGACGGATGAATCAGCAAGAGTGGGGCGTGCGACTGCTTCTGCATTCTTTGTGCCTTGGTGTCTTGGTGGTTCGACTCGTGAACGGTTACGTATCGGACGTACCGCTCTTTGCGCAAGGGAGCTTGCTGGAGCGTAACTTGCGCACTTTCAGGATGTTCGGAGGGCTTGAGCATCGTCTGGCGCACCGCGGTTTCCGGTGGGGCACGATATTAAGTGCCCCAGGCAAACGACCGATGGGATGAACGATGAGCGCCGGGCAGGCGCGACGCGAAGTGAGTCCTTCTATACAGGGAGCCCAGTTATGCACAGCGGCACACGTCGAGGTTTCAGTCTGGTCGAATTGGTCATTGTGATCGTGATCATCGGGGTCATCGCCGCGATCGCGATTCCGCGGATGAGCCGGGGAGCCGCGGCGGCGGGCGAATCGGCGCTGATTGGGAACCTGGCGGTTCTGCGCAGCGCGGTCGAGCTGTACGCCAGCGAGCACGGCGGGGTCTACCCGGGTGCGGCGGCGGATGGTGCGGACGGCGCGGCCAACTCGGCCGAGGCGTTCTTCAGTCAGCTCACCAAGTACAGTTCGGCCGATGGGAAGGTCAAGGACACGAAGGATTCAACGCACCGGTTCGGGCCGTACCTGCGTAAGGGGATCCCGGCCGCCCCAGTGGGGGTAAACAAGGGAAGTACGACGGTGCTCATCGACACGGCGGCTTCACCGCCGGGGGTCAGCACCGGCGGCGGCCAGGGCTGGGTTTACAATCCTTCGACCGGGGACATTGTGGTCAACTCCGACGCGATGAACACCGCCGGCGACAAGGCGTTCAACGCCTTCTAAACGATCACGATCGCGACAGCCTGTCCGCGTGAACATCCGCCAGGCGGCCGGAACGACGGTGTCGATCCGGCCGCCTTCGGCCTTGCAGGGAGCCGGCCATGCGGTCCGTCCGGGCGTTCAGCCTGATCGAGTTGCTGGTGGTGGTCGTGATCGTCGGCCTCTGGGCGAGCATCGCCATACCGCGGCTGGCAGACTCCATCGCCCACCATCGGGTCGAGGCCGCCGCAGGCCGGGTGGCCCGCGATCTGCAATTGGCCCGCAAGCAGGCCCGAACTACGAGCGGCAACGTGACGGTCCGATTCAATGTATCGGCCAACACGTACGAAGTGATACCGGCCCAGCCGGTGCGGCTCCCCGCCCGCCCGTACGAAGTCGATCTCGGGCAGGAGCCGTACCAGGTCGTCCTGGTGTACGCCTTCTCCAAATCTGAGCTTATGCCGGAGGTGGTCTTCAACGGGTTCGGTCTGCCCAACGGAGGCGGCAAGATCATCCTCCGTGCAGGCCAACATGAGCAAACCGTCACCCTCGATGCCGCCACCGGCAGGGTCGGCAGATCATGAGCCGACCTCTGCCCATCGCGTGCCGGCACCGCGGGATGACGCTTGTGGAGCTGGTTACCAGTATGGCGATCATGAGTGTGGTCGTCACGGGGCTGGCGTCAGCTCTGGTGATCGCCAGCCATGCGCTGCCCGGAACACGCAGCCCGGTCACCACCATCGTGCCGGCCGCCGAGGCCCTCGACCAGATCGCCGACGACCTGCACGTGGCTACGGCGGTCAAAGAGCGCGGCTCCCAGGCGGTGACCGTTCAAGTCCACGACCGGGACGGCGATGGCCAGTCCGAGACCATCCGCTACGCGTGGTCCGGAATCCCCGGAGACTCGCTCAGCCGCCAGCACGGCGACATCGTGGTGCCCGACTTCCTGCAGGAGGTCTACCATTTCGCAGTGGGCTACCGGCAGGGCGTGGTCCAGCACGCGGGGGCTCCCACGCTCATCGAGAGCAACGAGGCGCTGCGGGCCAGCTACTACAGCTCTTCCGACCAGACAAGCACCACCATCACGAGTTCGGACTGGATTGGACAGGTGATTTACCCGATCCTGCCAGCCAACGCGGTGAACTGGCGGGCGACCCGGGTGACGATCGCCCTGCGGCGGTACCCGCTTTTGAGCGGCGGGCGGGCGCGCGTGGAACTGCAAGTGGCGGCGGGCCAGAAACCCAGCGGCGAGGTCCTGGCCTCAACCTCCCTGTCCTGGGGCTTGCTGTCGCTGGACTACGCCTGGCGGGACGTCGAGTTCGAGAGCCCGCCTACCCTGTTGCCCGATCAGGGGGCATGCGTGCTCGTTCGGCACGAGGCCGGGGCTTGGCCCTGCGACGTGGTTTACCGCTGGCGGTATGCGAACCTGTCGTCGGGCAACATGGTCACCACGTCGAACGGCGGCGGCTCCTGGATGACGTACACGGACCGGGCGATGATCTTCTATCTGTATGGCACTGTGACCGTGCCCGGCCCACCGGCGGTGATCGAGGAGCATTACCTGGGCGGCGTCGAGGTCACGCTGCAAACGGGCGCGCATGAGTCCTCGCGCCTGCGGACATCGGTGGGGTTGCTCAACCGCCCGGAGGTACCCGCACCATGAGCCGCGGATTCACGCCGGACGGGTGGCCCAGGTCCTTTGGACCCGGGGGAGCGATTCACGCCAGTGCGCGAACTTCGCCAACAGAACATTGCCCTGGGTGCCGTTTGGTCGCTCCCCCACCTCCAAAGGAGGTGGGCCACCCATGTCGCACCATAAGACGGGCGTTCACGCTGGTTGAGGCGGTGTCGTCGATTGCCGTGGTAGGTGTGCTGTTGGTGGCGGCGCTCAACGCGGTGGGGTCGGCGCGGAGCGGCCAACAACTGATCGGGGAGCAGGCCCGCGGCCACCTGCTGGCCGTCGACCTGATGACCGAGATCCTCCCCAAGAGCTTCCACGAGCCGAACGTATCGCTTGTCTCGCTGGGGCCCGGGCCGAGCGAGGCCGTTACCGGGAACCGCAGCCTGTACAACGACGTGGACGACTACCACGGCTGGAGCGCTTCGCCGCCGCAGACCGCCGACGGAACGCCGCTGCCCGGGTTGGAGGGCTGGCAGCGAAGCGTCGTCGTCTCCTGGGTGAATCCCGCGAATCCCGGCGAAGAGGTGTTAACGGACACCGGCGTCAAACGAATCACCGTGACCGTGTCGTACCAGCGGCGGGTCGTGGCTTCCCTCGTGGCCCTGCGGACCAGGGCATGGGACGCGTTCCAAAGCCCGGAGGGATGAGCATGACCACCGTGGCCGAATATCGCTGGCGCCGACGGGGGACCGCCTACGTGGCGGTGCTTGGCACGGCCGTGGTGGTCGCGGTGGTGGGGATATCGGCCCTGCTGGCGGTGCGGGTCGATCTGCGCTCGACGCAAGCGAGTCGAGATTTTGCCAAAGCCGGGCTGGCGGCCCGGTCGGGTATCGAGCTGGTGCTGACCGACGTGGGGCAGGATCAGAGCTGGCGGACACGGCGGAGCAGTGGAACGTGGTTGGGTAAACTCACTCTGGGCGATAGCATGGTTTGGGTCGAGGGCATCGACCCGGCAGACGGCAACGTGGCGAACTCGCCCACCGACCCGCTGGTGCTGACCGCCACGGCGATCAGCGGCGAGGCCCGATACCTGCTCGAAACGACGCTGGTGCCCGAGCCCGGGCCGCTAGAAGCCCTGAACACCTGTATACACGCCCAAGGACAGATTTTTATCAAGAGCGGCCAGATGCTGCAGGCCAACGGGGCACCGCTCTCAACCAATGGCAACCTCAAGCATGACGGCTTGCTGGCCGGGAGTGCCGCGGCCGCCACACGCAGCGGATCGGGAACGATCCTGGGCAACGTGGTCATTCCCGCGCCGGCCAAGACCATGCCCGCCGCGGACGTGGTCAGCCGCTATGTCGCACTGGCCGCGCCGGTGCCCCACCCGGGCACCATCGAGCGCCAGGCATGGGGACCGGGCCTGACCCCTTCCGGCGCAACCCATCCAGACGGGCTCTACGTGATCAACACCGGCGGCAGTGACCTCAAGATCAGACGGGCACGCATCAAGGGCACGTTGGTCATCCGCTGCCCGGGCAGGAAGGTGGTCATGGAGAATCAGTTGCTCATCCAGCCGGCCCGGCCGGATTACCCCGCCCTCATCATTGATGGCAACCTGGAGATGGACTACGTCAGCAGCACGCTGCTGTCCGAATCCGGGGAGTCCACCAACTTCAACCCCTCCGGAGTATCCTACCAGGGGCAAGTCGATAACGATCAATGGGACAGCTATCCCAGCGAGATCCAGGGGCTGATCCACGTCACCGGATCGGTCAAGATCAAGAACTCCGTACGGGTCAACGGCACGTTGATCTGCAACGGCTCCGTGGAGGTGGAAACGTCCTCGGCCGTTTTCAACCACGACCCCGCGCTGTACACCTCGCCGCCGTGGGGCTACCTCGACCCGGGCATCCGGATGGTGATCGCGCCCGGCAGTTGGCGCCGCACCGTTCTGCCGTGAGGCAGGGCAGCGACGTGGACCATTCGCTCGTTCTGGTTGATGAACGAGTAGCTGCCGTCGGCCAGGACCGCGCCGTCCTGCCATCCCGTGCTCACGCCCTCAGCCTGGCCGCGGCCAAAGAGGGTATCCACGATGATACCTTCTGTACGGGGGCCTGATGGTCCTCCTTCGGAAAATACGCCAGGCCCGGGAACCGGGGTGCAACGGGTCTGTGACCGAAGCCGGGCAGCGAAACGGCCGATAGAGCCAAGAGCGGAGCATGCGCGCCAGGCGCGCGTGGTCCTGATTGGGGACGAGGGCAGGACTGGCAGCCCGGTCCAGGGATAACCGGCCCGGCCGCCCGGTCCCGCTGAAGGGCGAATTCTTCCAGGGCCTGTTACCCCTGGTCTTTGGGGCTGAGGTATCGGCGCTGGCTGGTGGGAAGGCTGAGGTGCAGAACATGTTACAACGCTTTTTGATGACGGTAGTTATGGCACTCTGGGCGGTTCCGGCACTGGGCGAGATGACCCTTACGGTGACCAGCGGGGGCGAGAATACCGTGACGGTCGCACCGGGGCCGGTCTCGCTGAGCATCGAGGTCACCATGACGAGCACGGTGCCGGTGACGGGCTTCGAGTTCACGCTGGTGGGGCCGGCGGAGGCGGCGTTTGCGTACGCGGAGCCGACGCGGGTGTCGGCGGAACGCTTCGCCGCGGACCCCCTCGCGGCAGATCCCGCTGATGGCCAACTGCTGTCGACTCGGCCGGAGCTGGGCTATTTCGCGTTTTTCAGCCCGGATGATTACCCGCCGTTTGAGGACGCCGAGTTGGTGGTCACGTTGTCGGTGCGTTCGGTGGAGGACCTGGTGCCGGGCACATACACGTTCGAGACCGGCCCGACGGCCGGCGGGAATTACCTGTGGGTCAACGCGGAGGAGGACAGCGGCGAGATCGAGACGGGCACCGTGCTGACGCTGATCGTGGAAGAGGCCGGCGACGAACCCGGCGATGAACCGGGTGACGAGCCGGGCGATGAACCCGGTGACGAGCCGGGCGATGAGCCGGGTGACGAGCCGGGCGACGAACCCGGTGATGAGCCGGGTGACCAGCCGACGCCTCGGCCCTTGTGCGGTGCGGGAGCGGGCCTGGCGACGATGAGCCTGGGGTTGCTGGGCCTGCCGCTGCTGGCGTTGCGCCGACGACGGGCTTAGTATCTCACGGCGAAACCGGCGTGCGTCTTGCGCACATGCTCACCTTGTGCCACCGCTCTTTGAGCAGTGCGCCAGCGAGCACTCGTCACGGTTGGGTTGCGGCCAACGGCAGCCGAAGTCAGCAGCGCGATTGTGCAGAGCCGCGAAGCGGCAAGCCGGGAGCAAAGCCTGCCCCGCTCACTCGCTAACTTGCTAACTCGCTAACTTGCTAACTCGCTAACTTGCTCACTCCTTCACTTGCTGCCTTTCCTCGGCGGTCGGCGGCCGGCGGCCACGTCTTCGTCAAAGGTGCGTTTGCGACGCAGGATGTGATGGTAATGCTGGGCGAAGCGGTGGGCTTCGTCGCGGACCTGCTGCAGCAGGCGCAAGGCGGCATCGTTGCGCGGCAGGCGGATTGGCTTGCCGCGGGCCTGGATGTAGAGTTCCTCCTCCCGCTTGGCGAGTGACACGACCATGGGCGGGCGGATGTCCATGTCCGCGAAGCCTTTGAGGGCGGCATGGAGCTGGCCCAGCCCGCCGTCGATCAAGATCACATCCGGGTACAACTCCTCGCCGAGGGCGGCATAACGATACCGCCGCATGACCACCTCGCGGATCATCGCGTAGTCGTCGATCCCCTCGACCGTTTTGATTTTGAACCGTCGGTAGCCGGTCTTGAACGGTTTGCCGTCGATGAAGCAGACCAGCGACCCGCACGATTCCTCCCCGTGCAGGTTGGCGATGTCGATGCCCTCGATGGTGCGCGGCGGCTGTTCGAGCTGGAGGAGCTTGCCGAGTCGGCGGAGTCCCTCGGCGGGGTCGACGTAAAACACCTCGGGCTGCACGTCGGCCTCGGGATCGCCGGACAGCGACAGGGATTCCAGGGCCTTGAGCTGGTCGCGCAGACGGGCGGCGCGCTCATATTCCTGGCCGGCGGCGGCCTCCTCCATCTCCCGCTTGAGCTGCCGCAACACCAGACTGCGTTTGGAGGCCAGGAAGCGTTTGAAGCGGTCGACGTCCGTGCGGTACTCGGCCCGGGAGATCAGGTCGGCACACGGGGCGGTGCACTGGTGGATGGCGTGGAGCAGGCACGGCCGAAAGTGCCGCCGACTGTCGTCCCCGTCGCGGATCTCCAGCTCGCAGGTGCGGAAGCGGAAGACCTTCTGCAGGGCGTTGACCGCGTCGCGTACGCTGGCCGCGCTGGTGAACGGGCCGTAGAGCTTGCTGCCCTTGAGCCGCGGCTGGCGGGTCACGTACACGCCGGGGAAGTCGTCCGAAGTCGTGACCTCGATGTACGGGAAGGTCTTGTCGTCGCGCAACTGTTCGTTGTAGGGCGGCTGGATGTCCTTGATGAGGCGGCTCTCTTTGAGCAGGGCATCGACCTCGGTTTCGCAGTCGAGGAAGTCCACGTCGGTCACATGGCTGACCATGAGGGCGATCTCGGGGCCGCGGGTGCGGGCCAGGTCGGCGGAGTTCTGGAAGTAGCTGCCCACGCGGCTGCGGAGGTCCTTGGCCTTGCCGATGTAGAGCACGCGGCCCTGGGTGTCCTTGAAGAGGTACACGCCGGGCGTCTTGGGCAGATGGCGGATGCGGTTGAGCAGCGCTGCCAAGCCGGTGAGCGGCGGGTCCGCCTGCGGGGCGGGCACAGGGTTATCGGTCGGCGAGGCAGACGCAGGATTATCGGTCCGCGAGGTGGGCGCGGGATTATCGGTCGGTAAGGCGGCCCCGGAGGCCGCGGCGGTATCGTCAGTCGGAGAGTTCATCACCCCGGTATTATAGCGGAGGCTGGGGGCGGGGGAGATGAGTGATGAGTACTGAGTACTGAGTGATGAGTGATGAGTGATGAGTGATGAGTGATGAGTGATGAGTACAGGGTGCTGCGTGCTGAGTGCTGAGTGGTGAATGCTGAGTAATGCGTGCTGAGTGAGGAGCGAGCCGGGGACGCAAGTCCCCGGGTGGGGGCGGGAGTCGGGCCGACACGGGATCGGATTATAGGGCTAACTTACCTCGCTGCCGAGATCATCCGATAACGGGTGGGGCGTGATGCCGCGCGCGGGTAAGCCCATGGGTTGCAACCCATGGGCTTTGCGGAGATGCGCACGGTATGAGAGAGATACGCACGGCATAGGGAGATGCGCACGGCATGAGGGAGCTCTGGCCATACCGGGATCTGCTGCTGCAACTGGTGCGGCGGGAGGTGGTGGTGCGCTATCGGCACACCGTACTGGGCGTCTCCTGGGCTCTGCTGCAGCCGCTGGGACTGATGCTGCTGTTCACTTTCGTATTCACGCAAGCGGTGTCGGTCGGGGCGATCGAGCAGCTCGGCGTGCCCTACCCGCTGTTCGTGTACGTGGGCGTTTTGCCGTGGACGCTGTTTGCCACCGGACTGACGGGGAGCGTGGCCAGCCTGGCGTCACACCGCGACCTGGTGACCAAGGTCTACTTCCCACAGCAGATCCTTCCGCTGGCGTCGATCGCCAGCGCGTTCTTCGACTTCTGCGTGGCCTCGACGGTGCTCGTGGGGCTGGTGGCGTACTACCACGTCACAACGGACTGGGCGTTTGTGCCGAGTGCGGCCCTGCTGCTGCTGCCGGGGGTGCTGGCGGTGCAGCTTGTGCTCATGCTGGGGCTGGGTCTGTGGCTGGCCCTGGCGAACCTGTGGTACCGCGACGTGAAGTACCTGTTCGCGGTCGGCATCCAGATGTGGATGTTCCTGACCAACGTGCTCTATCCGCTGCCGCAGGATGGGACGGGTTTGATGCGCTGGCTGACGCTGCTGAACCCGATGGTGCCGATCATCGGGGCGTACCGGCAGATCGTGATCGAGGGGCAGCTACCCCCGGCGACGGCGATCCTGTCGCCGCTGCTGGTGGCGACCGCCCTGACGGTATCGGGCTGGGCGGTGTATCGGGCACTGGAGGGGCGGTTTGCGGAGAGAGCGTGAGAGCAAAGTGAGAGGTGAGAAGTGAGAAGTGAGAGGATGAACTGACATGACCACCGCTACGGCCGAGAGACAGGAACGGCAGGGTGTGGAGGTGAACGTCGAGGCGTTCATCGATCCGGAGAATCCGCAGAGCTGGTCGCGGCAGATGGTCGCGCTGCTGCGGGCGGGGCACTACCGCGAGGGTTACGAGATCCTGGCGGAGAAGATGCCGTTCGTGGAGAACATGCTGCGCCCCTATGCCGAGTGTCTGGCGGGGCAGGAGAACTTCTGGACGCGGATCCACGATCAGATGGTGGCCCACCTGGACCTGAGCCAGCCGCGGCGGATCCTGGATCTGGGCTGCGCGATCGGCTGTCACGCGATCGAGCTGGCCCGCCAAGGTCACGAAACGTGGGGTGTGGACGTGCTGCCGGTGATGATCGAGCGCGGCCGGGAGCTGGCCGCGTCGCTCGGGCTGGCGGACCGCGTACACCTGCTCGAAGGCGACATACGGCACCTGGACTGGTACCTCGAGCCTGACTCGCTGGACGCGGTCATCGCCTGCGACATCTTCGAGCATCTGGACGACTACGCGTTGCGGCAGGTGCTGGAGGGGCTGCGGGGCGTGGTGCGGCCGGGGGGAAAGATCGTGATCCAGACCTCGCCTGGCCGGTTCTATTACTGGTTCGAGCCGCACCGCTGGAAGCTGGTGGCTCTGCTGGCACCGATGGCCTGGCTGCCGGACCGGGTTTTCTCGGCGTACGTGCGCTGGCTGGAGGCCGGCCCGCTGGCCCATCTGCGCAACGAACATAAGCGGTTCTACCTGCACGAGTACGGGCACATCAACTGCATGGACCACGATCACCTGCGGGGACTGCTGGAGGAGGCGGGGCTGGTGGACGTGGCGACCTACGCGGTGCACGCCCACCCCGGGCAGAAGGACGAGGGCTGCACGAGGACCTGGTGGTCATGGCTGCTTTTCGGGGGTAAGTCGGCGGCGTGCCGGAACGTGTTCGGCGTGGCGACGAACCCGGATTAGGGCGTAACTCGCCATCCGCGGGCGAAATGACCAATGGCGAAGCACCAATGACCAATCAAGTCCGAACGACGAATGACGAACGTCCCCAAACCGCAGCCGGAGTTCTGGTTTCGGGATTGGTCATTGATTGGTCATTGGGCCTCGGGCATTCGCCATTGTGCCCCGGGAGCCGGGCGGACTGCGAGTTAGGCCCCGGATTAAGCAGGGGGGCGCAGACTTGCACGCGTTCGCACCGCTCGAAGAGCAACCACAGATGAACACGGATGGACACAGATCGTGACACAACGACAAGGGCCGGCCATCGAGATCGACGGGGTGTGGAAGCGGTTCCGCAAGGGCGGCACGGAAGGTCTGCTCTGGGAGGCGGCGACGCGCGCGGCCCGGCGGATGCTGGGCGGTACGGCGACGCAGAAGGATGTTTTCTGGGCGTTGCGGGACGTAAGCCTGCAGGTGCGCCGGGGCGAGGCGGTGGGCATCATCGGGCCCAACGGAGCGGGCAAGAGCACGCTGCTGAAGATCCTCTCGCGAGTGCTGCGGGCCGACTGCGGGCAAGTGCGGGTCAACGGGCGGCTCAGCGGGTTGATCGAGGTCGGGGCGGGTTTCCACGGCGACCTCAGCGGACGCGAGAACATCTACGTCAACGGCGCGATCCTGGGCATGAGCCGCCGCGAGATCCGGGAGAAGTTCGACCGCATCGTCGAGTTTGCGGGCCTGCGCGACTTTCTGGACATGCCGGTGAAGCGCTACTCGTCGGGCATGTACGTGCGGCTGGGGTTCGCCATCGCGGCCCACATGGAGCCGGACGTGCTCCTGGTCGACGAGGTGCTCAGCGTCGGCGACGTGTCCTTCAAGGCCCGGTGTATGAACGCCATGCGGCAGTTCCTGCGCTCGGGCACGTCGATCCTCTTCGTCTCGCACAACCTGGCGGCGGTCAAGCGGTTCTGCGACCGCGTGGTGCTGCTGGATCACGGCGGTGTGCGCTGCACGGGCACGCCGGACGAGGCCATCAGCGAGTACAGCCGGCTGGTCAGCGACCTGGAGGATGCCAACCCGGCCGGGATCGAGAACACACACATCGGCGGGCGGTCGGACCAGCCCAGCGCAGCCCGCATCACTGGCGTTCGTATCCTCGACGGCGAGGGTCGGCCGAGTCGGTCGTTCATCTCCGGTCAGCCTGTACGGATCGAGCTGGATTACTGGATCGAGCCAGCTTCGGGCGGGCTCGACAACCCGAACTTTGCCCTGTCGGTGCACATGTTTGGTGCGGGGCTGTTTTACCAGTTCGAGTCGCGGCGCGACGGGCTGGAACTCGGGCACTGCGTCGGCGCGGGTACGTTGGCGGTGGAGCTGCCGCGGCTGGCCCTGGGGGAAGGCATCTACCAGGTTGGCGTGGCCCTGGCGGACGAGAAGGGCTTGACGGAGCACGACTGGCACGACCGGGCGTATCGCATCCAGGTCCTGGCCGACGGACGTACCGAAGGCCCCGTGCATCAGCCGCGGGTGTGGCAGTCGCTGCCCGCCGGGACCAAGGCAACTTGTTGCTGTTCGTCAGATACGGCCGGACACATCCATCAACAAGTTGACTCGGTCCATCAACAAGTTGACTCGGTCCTCAGCCAGGAGGCCCTGCGTGCGTGATACGACGCCATCGGTCTCGGTGATCGTGCCCTGCCGCAACGCTCAGCGCACGCTGGGTGAAGCCCTGGAAAGCGTGTTCGCCCAAACGGTGCCGCCGCTCGAAGTGCTGCTGATTGACGACGGCAGCCGGGACCGCAGCGTGGCCATCGCGCGGTCGTTCGGTCCGCGGGTCCGCGTGCTGCGCAACCCGTCGCGTGGTCCGGGCGCCGCTCGGCGACTGGGCGTGTCCGAGGCCCGCGGGTCTTTTGTGGCCTTTGTGGACGCGGACGACTGGCTCGACCCGGTCAAGCATGAGCGGCAATTGCGGGTACTGGAGTCGTCGGACACATTCACCCTGGTGCATACCGACAGCCTGATCGTGCAGGAGGACGGCAGCCGACCGCCGCGGCGCACCGACGTCGGCCGGCTGGCGGTCGGGCAGTGCACGCGCGTAATCTTCGAGCGGAATCCGGTCTGCGGAGCCTCGACCATGCTGCGGCGCTGCGTGGCCCTGGAGCTGGGCAACTACGATGCGGAGGTGTTCGGGACCGAAGACTACGCCATGTCACTGGTGGCCTCGACGCGGTGCAAGTTCGTGCACGTGCCGGAGCCTCTGTACCGCGTTCGCCGCCATGCCCACAACCTGACCAATCGCCGGGCACACATGGCCTACCACCACTGGCTGGCCCAGGAGAAGTTCCGGCAGCGTTGCCCGGAGAGCTTCGCCCAACTGCCAGCCGAGACGATCGCGCAGTACATGATCGAGCCCGTGCTGCGGGCGACGAAGGAGGCCTACTGGCGGCGCGAGGGGGCGGATTACCGGCGACTGCTGCGCCTGGCGGTGTCCCTGCGACCCGACGATCCGCAGCTTCATTTGCTTTGGCAGCGGCGTTGGCGGCCCATGTGGGGCCTGCGGTTGTGGGACCGTTTGCAAACCACCTGGACACCGCCCCAGAAAACCCATCTGCGTCAATCTGTGTGATCTCTGGGCAAAGACGAACATGGAGAAGAGTTTGCCCGCAGATCACACAGATGGACGCAGATAAGAGAAGAAGGACGTGGGATGAGTCGGGACGGTCGGGCGAGTGACGAGCTTCCCCATTTGGCGCTGGTGGCGGCGCATCCCGGCGGGATCGGGGGGATGGAGAAGTTCTGCCGGTTCCTGACGGAGACCGTCCTGGCGGCGGGGTGGCGGGTGACCGTGGCCCTGTCGGGAGAGGATGTCTATAGCGGTCGAGGCGAAGGGGACGGGACACGGCTGCGCGTCGATCGCGTCGATTGGGTGGACCGCACGTTCGCGGGGGATCGCGAGTACCTCGTACGGCGGGTTCTCGATCGGCGGGCATGGTTCCGACGGATCCGGCCGGACGTGGCCCTGTTCGTGCAATCCTCGAATACGCCGATGCGGGCCTCGGTTCTGGGGGCGGCCCTGGCGGGCGTGGCGATCGTCTCCACGCACCGCACGATGGCCTGGCCGGTCGAGAGCGGCCCGCGCGGTCGATACTTCTTCGGAATGGTGCGTGGGCTGGGCCTGCACCGCCGCCGACTCGTCCGCAAGACGTGGCTCACCGGGATCCTGGCCCGCGCGATCGTCTACAACAGCCACGCGGTGCGGGAGGGCTATGAGTGCCTGTACCGGTATCCGCAGCGCAAGGGCCGGGTGATCGCCAACGCGGTGGCTCCGCCGGTGTTCAATCCCGTGACCGATGCGCGGCCGGACGGGATCACCATCGGGTACGTCGGCCGGGTGGCGCCGGAGAAGCGACTGGATGTGTTGTTGCGGGCGCTGGCCGGCCTGCGGACCGAGCGTCAGGTGAACCTGGCGGTGCACGGCGAAGGGCCCGCGCAGGCGGAGTTGAGCCGGCTGGCCCGGGAATTGGGTGTGGAGGAGCGCATTCGCTGGTGCGGGCCGACGGATGACGTGTGGTCCGCGTACCGGCAGTGCGACCTGGTCGCGCTGTGCTCGCCGCGGGAATCGTCGAGCAACATGGTGCTGGAGGCGATGGCGTCCGGGCGGGCGGTCATCGTTACCACGGCCGGCGGTTTGCCGGAACTGGTCGGGCAGGGGCGCTGGGGGGTTTGCGTCCCGCCGCTGGATGTTGCCGCGCTGACCGGAGCCCTGACGCAGTTGATCGAGGATGACGCCCGCCGGGAGGCCCTGGGGTCGGCAGGACGGACGGCCGTCCTGGTGCGGCACGATCCGGGCACGATCCAGGCGGCCTGGCTGACGGTGCTGCACGAGGCTGCGGGCCGACCAGGCGTGCGCGTTCCGGAATCACCCCAACAGAGTCACAGATTGTCACCGCAACGACCGATATTCATAGGGTCAAGTGGCCCTTCCGTCGCTTCGTGACCGATGGGTTCACGCGGAATCGGTATGCGCCTGATCGAGTGAACGTATGAAGCCGGGACTGGTGATGATTGTGGATCCGCGGCCGGGGCGGGCGGCGGAGGATGTGGCCCGGGCGCTGGGGGTGCTGGGCGCGTCATCGCCGGTAGCGACGGCCGGTCGGGGCAGTGACTGGGCGGCGGCGGTGATCGCTCCGCCGGGGAGCGGCCATGCGGTAGCGGGCGGCGGTGCGGGAGTCTGCACGCGCGGCGGGAGCATCCTCCTCTGGACAGGCGACGTCGTCCTGCCGGCCGAGTGGTTCTTCGATCCCACGGGCGTTTGCCCGCCGGACCCCGGGGCGGTACTGCTCGATCGGCTGATGAAGGGCGGGGCGGAGGTGCTCGCAGCGCTCGACGGTCCGTTTTGCGGCGCCTGGTATGACGCCCCCGCGGCCCGCTGGGTGGTGTTCAACGACCGGTTTGGGCTGCTGCCGGTGTTCTACGCGGTGCGGGGCGAGCGGCTGGTGGTTGCACCAACGGCGGCCTTGGCGTGGCAACTGAGTGGCCTGGAGCTGACCTTCGACGAAAACGGTATCACGGACGTCCTGCGGGCCATGAACGTGACGCAGGATCGCACGTTGATCCGCGGTGTGCACTGGCTGATCGGCGGGCACACCCTCATCCGGGAACGACTCACGAAGGAGAAGAGCCGCTGCCGCGTAAGCCGCTACTGGGAGTTCCGCCAGCAGGTGGAGACTGATGCCGATCCGGACGATGCCGCGGATGCCTACGTCGAGGCGTTTGAGCGCGTCGTAGCCGAGCAGGCCGCCGAGATCGACCCGCTTCTGGTGGGGATCAGCGGGGGCATGGACTCGCGCATGATCCTGGCCGTCTGCCACAAGCTGGGCCTGATCCCGGACTGTTTCACCTGCGGATTCCCATTCAGCGAGGACGTGCGTTACGGGCGCCGGCTCGCCCAGGTCGCGGGCGCCCCGCACGCCTTTGTGCCCATGCACGCCGACCTGGTGCTCGAAAGGCTGACCCCGACCATCATCGAAACCGACGGGCTGCACGGGGCGCTTCACCTGGTGAACAGCCTGCCGCTGCCGGGCTACCTGGCCGAGCGGGAAGGCGACGTCATGCTGGAGGGGCACCTTCACGGCATTCTCGGGGGCGGATGCGTCCCCGCCGACGATGACCTTCCCGTTGACCGACCGCCGCACGAGTGTGCCTGGGCCCGCAAACACGCCCACGCCGGCGGGAGCATCGAGCAGATCAACGGCCTGCTGCGCGCCGACCTGGCCCACGCGAGTCTGGCCCGCTGGCAGTCGCGGATCGACGACGCTTACGCCCACACCTGCGGCGAAGACCCGTTGCAGCGGGCTGAACAAGCCATGGTCAACGGGCGGCATGGGCGCAACGACGTGCTGGGCCCTGGCCTGCTGCGTCATCACGTGCGGGTGCGCAGCCCGGCGACGAGCCGCCGATTGCTCGACTGGTACGCCGCGACGCCGCCGGCGTGGCGCAGGGGCAAGCAGTTCTACGTCCGCATTCTGCGCGAGCGGTTCCCGGCCTTCGCCCGGGTGCAGCGCTCCGATTCGAGCGGCCTGCCCGTCGCCGCCGACCGGTGGCTGCGCGAATATCACTGGCAGCGTGAAAAACTCCACCGCCTGTGGAGCTGGACCCGGCACCGGGAGGTTCGCCGGTTCCGGTCAACGGGACACCTGATGGCCGCTTGGCTGTTCGACACCTGGGCACGGCGGGGCGATCTGGGCCTCATTCTCGACTCGAACGCCCGAGTCCGCCCGTATGTGGAGCGGGACGTGCTGCTGAACCTCTGGCCGCGGGCCTGGCGCGATCCGCAGGCCACCCGGCCGCTGCTGACTCTGGGCACCCTCGAGATCATGCTCCGCGAGCTGGAGAGCCGACCGCGGATGGAGAGCCTCACCGTGCCGTCCAACATCCGCTACCGATTCATGGACGGGCCACAGACGGCGACCCGGGCCGCGACCGTACCCGCACCATTGGAGGTCACCTGGTGAGTTCGGACGTTCATGAAGCCCCGGCCACCGGTCTCGACGGGCAGGCGTTTGACGCTTCTCGCTACTGGTCGAAGCGACTGCATCGGTCGGCCTCACTGGAGGCGACGGGGACGTTGCCCTTCGACGGCCGCTACCAGCAGTGGCTCTACCGGCTAAAGGAAGCAGCGATCCGGCGCGTGCTGCGGCCGTGGCGGGACGGGCTGCGCGGGGTGAGCGTGCTCAACGTCGGCTGCGGCGGCGGGTACTTCGAGCCGTTCTTCGCCGCGTGCGGAGCGTCAAGATTGATGGGCGTCGATTTCGTCGCCTCGGCCGTCGAGCGGCTTCAGGCGGATCGGCCCGAGTTTGAGTATGCCGTCGCGGACCTGACACAACCTCTGCCGGCCAGCCTCGCCGGCCGATCGTTCGACCTGGTCACCGCCATCGACGTGCTCTACCACGTCGTTGATGACCGGCGCTTCACCCGTGCCCTGGCCAACCTGTGCAGCCTGTGTCGGCCGGATGGCGGTTTGCTGCTCTGGACGGACGCGCCCGGCCGGGCGGCCGAACGCGGAGCGACGCATTGCCGGTACCGCGACCGCTCGGCTTACGACAACATACTCGCGGATCATGGCTTGAGCATCGCCCGCACCACACCGATGTACTGCTGCTTCGACGTCTACACCTCGTGGTCCGAGCGTCTGGCCCGGCACCCGCGGTTCACCTACCCCGCCATGTATGCCTTCGACCGGCTGTTTGCCGCCCGCGGATGGCGGAGTACGAGCAACCACTGCCTCGTCGCGGTGCGCGGGCAGGCGGAGGAAGTATCGAGATGAAGTCGGCGCCGCGACTGGGACTGATCGCCTACGAATACCCGCCGCTGGTCGGAGGGATGGCGACCTATGCCCGGGCGTTGGCGACGCACATGCGCGATTGCGGCTGGCAGGTGCACGTTTTCTCCAACGAACGCAGCCGACCGGCCGACGACGGGATCACCGTGCATCCCGTGCTGACCACCGACTTGGCCCGCGACCTGCCGCGGCTGGCCCGCTTCGACGCGGACCTGTGGCATTCGGTCAACTTCGGGTACGCCCCGTTGGCGATGCTCAAGCGGCCGTTCGTCCTGACCGTGCACGGCAACGATTTTCTCAAGCCGTGGGTGCGCTTCACGATGGA